>NZ_JACSGS010000040.1:0-4206 GCF_014334315.1 Aurantimonas sp. DM33-3
ATGACGAAAGGCGGGCGGCGAACCTTGCTCGGGCACGGTCTCCAACGACCAAGGATGACACGGTGCGCTGCCCGCCGATCAGCCTCTCCAATTGCAAGAGGCCGTCAACAGACAAGGATGACGACCTTGTTGGAGGTTTTCGCAACACTCGGCGGTGCCGTGGTCTCCGGATGTCGCCGTTCCTGCGACTGGCCGCAGCGTTCCCTCTCGGCGTCATCCTCGGGCTTGACCCGAGGACCCATGCCAAATCGTTGACGCTGCCGACCACCCCTCCGATCTGCATCTCAGCCGCGTCGTTGGCCGGGTTTACGCCCCTCGCTGCGCACGCCGCCACCACGCGCCTTGCAAAACCGCCTTGCCTTGCCGAAATCGGGCGCACGGGGTAGGGGATCGCCCGCAGGAAAGGGTGCATCTGAGCGCCCGTCAAACCGTTTGGACGCAGCGCATTCATGGCCGACAAGAAGAAGAAACCGTCGAGGGTCCAGGCACGGGTGCCGCGCGGCTTCGTCGATCGCGACGCCAGCGATCTGCGCGCCCAGGACGCCATGCTGGCGAAGATCCGCCGGGTCTACGAGACCTACGGCTTCGAGCCGGTGGAGACGCCGGTGTTCGAATATACTGACGCGTTGGGCAAGTTCCTGCCGGATGCCGACCGGCCGAATGCCGGCGTGTTCTCGCTGCAGGACGACGACGAGGCGTGGATGAGCCTGCGCTACGATCTGACGGCGCCGCTCGCGCGCTATGTGGCGGAGAATTACGAGAGCCTGCCCAAGCCCTATCGCAGCTACAGGGCCGGCTACGTCTTCCGCAACGAAAAGCCCGGGCCGGGCCGCTTCCGCCAGTTCATGCAGTTCGACGCCGACATCGTCGGCGCGCCGAACGTCTCGGCCGATGCCGAGATGGCGATGATGATGGCCGACACGATGGAGGCGCTGGGCATTCCGCGCGGCCAGTATGTCATCCGCGTCAACAACCGGAAGGTGCTCGACGGCGTCCTCGAGGCGATCGGCCTCGGCGGCGACGAGAATGCCGGCCGCCGCCTGACGGTGCTGCGGGCGATCGACAAGCTGGACAAGTTCGGTCCCGATGGCGTCAAGCTGCTGCTCGGCAAGGGACGCTGGGACGGCGGGCAGGAAGGCGAGGGCGATTTCACGCCGGGCGCCGGGCTGGACGACGCGCAGACGGGAAAGATCCTCGGCTTTGTCGGCGCATCGAAGATCGACGAGCTCGCCAGCATATTCCCCGGTGAGGCTGGCGAAGGACGGATGGGCGAGGGCATTGCCGAGCTGAACGATATCGCCGCGTATCTGGACGGTGCGGGCTATCTGGGCCGGGTCTCGATCGCCCCTTCCGTCGTGCGCGGTCTCGAATACTATACCGGGCCGGTCTTCGAGGCGGAGCTGCTGTTCGACGTCACCAACGAGAAGGGCCAGAAGGTCCAGTTCGGCTCGGTCGGCGGCGGCGGGCGCTATGACGGGCTGGTGTCGCGCTTCATGAGCCAGCCGGTGCCGGCGACGGGCTTTTCCATCGGCGTTTCCCGGCTGATGACGGCGCTGAAGAATCTCGGCCGCCTGGACGCTGCCGAGCGGACCGGGCCGGTGGTGGTCACCGTGATGGATCGCGACCGCATGGCCGACTACCAGGCCATGGCGACGACGCTGCGCGCGGCGCTGAACACCGACGAGAACGGCAATCCGACGGCGACACCGGTGCCCGTCGAGGTGTTCCAGGGCAACCCCAAGCAGTTCGGCAAGCAGTTGCAATATGCCGACCGGCGCAATGCCCCGGTCGTCGTCATCCAGGGCGGCGACGAGAAGGCGGCGGGCAAGGTGCAGGTCAAGGATCTGGCGCTCGGCAAGGAACTGTCCGCCGAGATCACCGACAATGCCGAATGGCGCGAGGCGCGGGCCGGGCAGGAAATGGTCGACGAGGCCGACATGGTCGCGGCGGTGAAGGCGATCCTGGCGCGCCAGAATGGCCGTTCCGGCGGCGATGCCGGCAACGGAGCCTGAGACCGTGAGCGCCGAGACACGCGCCGGAACGGGCGCGCCCTACGAAGCCGAGCTCGGCGCGCTGTTCGCCGCCCGCGGCGCGGCGCGGGTCGACGTGCCGATCATCCAGCCGGCCGACCCCTATCTCGACACGGCAGGCGAGGCGCTGCGCCGGCGCATCTTCCTGACCCGCGGCGAGGCCGGCGAGACCCTGTGCCTGCGGCCCGACTTCACTATCCCCGTCTGCCGCGACCATGTCGGCCACGGCGCGACGCTGCCGCGTCGCTACAGCTATGTCGGGCTGGTGTTCCGCCAGCGGCCGATCGGGCCGGGCGAGTTCTACCAGGCCGGGATCGAGGATCTGGGCGAGGAGAACGCCGCGACCGCCGATGCGCGGGCGCTGGCCGATGCCCTGGCGGGGCTGGAGGCCTGCGGCCTCGAAGCCGGCGAGCTCGATCTCGTTCTCGGCGACCAGGGCCTGTTCGAGGCGTTCCTGCGGGCGCTCGGCCTGCCGGAGGGCTGGCAGCGCCGACTGGTGCGCACCTTCGGCCATGACGATCAGCTGGAAGCGGCGCTCGCCGCGCTCGCACGTGGCGGCAGCGGCGCGCTGGACACGCTCGATCCGGAATTTGCCGAACTCGCCCGTCTCGGCGAGCAGGGCGCGCTGACTTTCAAAATTCGCGAACGCATGGAGGAGGCGGGACTGCCGCCCCATTCCGGGCGCTCGCCGGGCGAGGTCGCGGCGCGGCTGATCGAGAAGGTGGCGATCGCCGAGGCCCGGCTCAGCGAGAGCTCGCTGCAGCTTCTGCGCCGGTTCCTGGCCATCGACGCCCCCCTGTCGGACGCCGGCACGGTGATCGGTGATCTCGCCGGTGCGGCCGGGCTCGATCTCGGCCGGGCGCTGACCTTCTTCGAGACCCGCAATCTCGCGCTGCGGGCAGCCGGCGTCGATCTCGCCGCGGTGCGCTATCGCGCTGCCTTCGGTCGGCCGATCGACTATTACACCGGCCTCGTCTTCGAGGCGCGCCGCAAGGGGTCGGACGAGCCGCTGGCAGGCGGTGGGCGCTATGACCGGCTGTTGAGCATACTGGGCGCCGAGCGGCCCGTGCCGGCCGTCGGCTTTTCGCTCTGGCTCGACCGCATCGCCAGCCGGACGGGAGACGCGGCATGACGCTCACCCTCGCGATCCCGTCCAAGGGGCGGTTGAAGGACAAGGCCGTCGCGGCGCTGGCCGGGGCTGGCATCCATGTGGCCTCGGCCGAGGATTCGCGCAGCTACCGCACCAGCGTCACAGGCGCGCCGGGACTGGAAGTGCTGCTGCTGTCGGCCTCGGAGATCGCCCGTGAACTGCGCGACGGGGCGATCGATTTCGGCATCACCGGCGAGGATCTGATCCGTGAGACCATCGCCGAGCCCGACCAAATGGTCGAAACGGTGGCCCGCCTCGGCTTCGGTCATGCCGACGTGGTCGTGGCCGTGCCCGATGCCTGGGTCGATGTGGAGACGATGGAAGATCTCAACGACGTCGCCGGCGGCTATCGGGCCCGGCACGGGCGCCGCCTGCGGGTGGCAACGAAATACTGGCGGCTGACCCAGAGCTTCTTCACGCGGCGCAACGGGATCCAGAGCTACCGTATCGTTGAGAGCCTCGGCGCGACCGAGGGCACCCCCGCTGCGGGCTCGGCGGATGTCATCGTCGACATCACCTCGACCGGCTCCACCCTGACCGCGAACCATCTCAAGATCCTGTCCGACGGGGTGATTTTGCGGTCGCAGGCCTGCCTGATCCGCTCGCTGGTCGCGCGCGACCGGCAGGATGTGGCCGAAGCAGACGCCCTTGCCGCCCGGTTCGGTTCGGCGCCGGACTGACATCAGCCCGGTGGCACCGTCGCTTCCGTTGGGGAAGCGGCGGTCTGTTCTGCTCAGGACTATCCGGGTCTGTGGCCGCCCGTCGCCTGCAGGCATTCGACGAAGAGATCGAGAACATATTTCCGGTCAGGACTGTTGCGTCTGATGTCGGCTTCCGAATGGATGACCTTTTCCATCAACATCCAGGCGACGTATTCCCGGCTGACCTGGCCGGAATTGATACTGATACCGGCCCGCTCATGAACTGACCGCTTTAATGTACGGGTAGTTGCAAAGGGACCGGATGCGGCTTGGATCTCTGGTGGCGCGGTTCCAGGCATCGCAGCAAGCGTCGATGATGGCTTGC
>NZ_JACSGS010000041.1:0-2867 GCF_014334315.1 Aurantimonas sp. DM33-3
GTGTGCCTCCGGCGTGAGCCGCCTTGCGAACTGTGGATGAGATCGTTGTTTTTGCGGCGTGGTGTGGTGACCACGGTGCAAGCAATGAGGATATCCACGTGACCTACCATCGGATCGATCTTGTTCGGGATAGCGGCCGCCGTCGACACTGGCCGACAGCCTTGAAGGAAGAGATCGTGATGTCGGCGCTGGAGGAGGACGCCAGCGTGGTGGCGGTCGCCCGCCGGTACGATGTAGATCCATCGTCGATCTACCGTTGGATCCGAAAGTTTCGTTTGGATGCGCAGGATCGGGGCCCGACCTTCCTGCCTGTTGCGGTGTCGCCCGAGATCGAACCCCATGAGGGACCGGAGCAGGATCGGGATGCTGGCGCTGACGCTCGTCCTTGCGAGCGCCAGCGTTGCGTCGAGATTGAGCTGTCTGGCAACCGGGTTGTCCGGATCGATGCGGAGATTGACGCCCGCGCCCTTGCCCGCATTCTCGATGTGGTCGATCGATTGAATTCGCCGTCGGCTTGTTCGAAGACGAGAATGGGAGAATGATCCCGGTCCCAAGCGGGGTACGGGTCTGGCTGGCGACGGGGCACACGGATATGCGCAAGGGCTTCCCGGGCCTGTCGCTCCTGGTGCAGGAGTCGCTGAAGCGCGATCCGAACAGCGGCCATCTGTTCTGCTTTCGTGGTCGCAGAGGCGATCTTTTGAAGATCATCTGGCATGATGGCCATGGCGCCTGCCTTTATACGAAACGGCTCGAACGCGGGCGCTTTCTCTGGCCTTCCGTCGCCGATGGCGCGGTGACGATATCGCCGGCGCAGCTCGGTTATCTTCTGTCTGGAATCGACTGGCGGAACCCCCAAAAAACCTGGAGGCCAACCTCGGTTGGATAGGCAAAAGCGTTGCATTGCAGGGCTTTTGTGGCAGAATCGGTGTTATCGCGATCTGCTTCGAGCCCTCCATCATGGCTGCCGCGCCGGATGATATCGCCCTTCTGAAAGCCGCGCTTGCGGCAGCGGAACGGCGCGCTGATCTGGCCGAGCGCGGTCGCGACGAGGCCGTTGCGAATGCGGCGCGGGTCAAGGCAAAAGTCTCCGGCGCCGAGGCGCTCATCGCGCATCTGACGCTGGAGATCGAGAAGCTCAGACGCGAACTTTACGGCACGCGCTCGGAACGTAAGGCCCGCCTTCTCGACCAGTTGGAAATGCAGCTCGAGGATGCCGAGGCGGCTTTGAGCGAAGACGAGCTGGTGGCGGAACAGGCCGCGGCGAAAACCACGACAGTGAAGTCCTTCGAGCGGCGGCGCGGTGGTCGCAAGCCATTCCCCGAGCATCTGCCGCGCGAGCGTGTTGTGATGCCGCCCCCGACGACCTGTGCCTGCTGCGGTTCGGATCGGCTGCGCAAGCTAGGCGAGGACGTGACCGAGACCCTGGAGGTGATCCCGCGGCAGTGGAAAGTGATCCAAACGGTTCGGGAGAAGTTCACCTGCCGCGAATGCGATAAGATCACCCAGCCGCCGGCGCCGTTTTATCCAACGCCGCGGGGCTTTCTCGGTCCGAGCCTCCTGGCGATGATCCTGTTCGACAAGTTTGGACAGCACCAGCCGCTGAACCGGCAGTCGGAGCGCTACGCCCGCGAGGGGATCGATCTCTCACTGTCGACGCTGGCCGATCAGGTCGGCGCCTGCACCTTCACGCTTCGCCCGCTTCACGATCTGATCGCGGCCCATGTCCTGGCTGCCGAACGTCTGCACGGCGACGATACGACCGTGCCGATCCTGGCCAAAAGTAAGACGGTGACGGGGCGGGTCTGGACTTACGTTCGCGACGACCGTCCCTTCGGCGGTCAGGCACCGCCGGCGGCCTTGTACTTTGCGTCCCGAGATCGAACGGCCGAGCACCCTGAACGTCATCTGACGGGCTGGACCGGCATTCTCCAGGCCGACGCCTACTCGGGCTATGGGCGCCTCTATGCCACTGAGCGAAGTCCGAAGCCGCTGACCCAGGCGCTGTGCTGGAGCCACGCGCGCCGCAAGTTCTTCGAGCTTGCCGACATCGCCCAAAGCGCCCGGCGAGGAAAGAACGCCGCGCCGATCTCGCCCATGGCCCTGGAGGCAGTGAAGCGGATCGATGCCCTGTTCGATATCGAGCGCGCCGTCAACGGCCTGTCCGCCGATGATCGCCTGGCCATCCGCCAGGAGAAAAGCCTGCCGCTCCTCGCCGAACTCGAAACGTGGATGCGCACCGAACGGGCGCGCCTGTCGCGCCATGCCCCGGTCGCCAAGGCCATGGACTACATGCTGACCAAGTGGGACAGCCTCGCCTGCTTCACGACAGATGGCAGGGTTTGCCTCACAAACAATGCGGCGGAGCGAGCGCTCAGGGGCCTGGCCTTGGGCCGCCGCTCATGGACCTTCGCCGGCTCCGATCGCGGCGCGGACCGCTGCGCCTTCATGCTGACGCTGATCATGACGGCCAAGTTGAACGATATCGACCCGCAGGCCTGGCTCGCCGACGTCCTCGCCCGCATCGCTGAAACCCCGCAGAACCGGCTTGCAGAACTGCTGCCCTGGAACTGGTCCGCCGAAAGCATGCCACAACAGGCGGCGGCCTGAGCTATGGCCGCAATCTCCCATGTTCATACGATCCAACGGGCCGTCGAAATCCTCGGCCGAAACGAAGAGCTCTTATGCGAGCTATCCGACCAGCTCGAACCCGAAGAGGGCGTCATATGGATCATCGATACCGATGATCGCCAAACGCTCGCCTTCACCGAGGCCGGTATCGACGCGCTTCGTGACATCATCGCCGATCAGATCAAAGGCGCACTAAAGACTACGTGAAATCGAGCCTGCGGCCTACAGCGTATGCGTAC
>NZ_JACSGS010000042.1:0-2803 GCF_014334315.1 Aurantimonas sp. DM33-3
TGCTGTATCGCTCGACGGACCGCCTCTGTCGTCGTGGCGCATCCATGAAGAACTTGGACCATAGCGCATCCTTCCATCCCTGCGAAAAGACTGCACCATCAAAACCCGGGATCAAACACCTAGATAGCGCGCATGGCGGGGCAGAAGGGCAGGCGTGACGAGGCGGAGGAGTGCTGGCTGTGCGGCCGGCCGCTGGGCCGCCGCATCGAATGGCATCATCCGCAGCCCAAAAGCCGCGGCGGACGACAGGTCGTTCCGGTCCATCCGATCTGCCATCGCACCATCCACGCCAGCTTCACCAATGCCGAGCTCGACCGGATGACGGCGGACGGGATTTCGCTGTCGCAGCATCCCGCCATCGCGCGGTTCCTCGGCTGGATCGCCGGCAAGCCGCCGGATTTCCACGCGCCGACCCGCAAGAAGAACTGACGACGGCGACAGCGGCGATCGCGCACGTACCTTGGAACCTTGCGCGCGCTGCATCGCTGTTGCCACGCGCCATCGCCTGCAATCGGACAACCCGGCCTGCCATGACCCAGCCCAGCATCAGCCTTGTCGGAAACGCCCCGCACGAGCGGGACCGCTCCGCCGCGATCGACGCCAGCGACAGCGTCATCCGCATCAACAATTGCTTCGGCCTCGGCGGGGTCAATGGCAGTCGCACGACCCATCTCTTCCTGATCAATTGCGGCGGGCAGATGCGGGAATGGCTGGACGATCCGGCGTTTGTGACGCGACCGGCGGTGGTGCAGGCCGGCGAAATCCTGCTGCCGATCCATCCGGCGAAGGACGATCTGATCGCGCCGCCCCTCAACGAGGCCGAACGCAAAGCACCCGATGCGCGCAACTGGGCGCCGGAGGCTGAAGCGATGCTGCGTGCCGACGGCCGGCCCGTGACCCGGGTCGGCGTCGACATTTTCCTGCGGGCATGCGCCGTCATCGGCTATGCGCGGCCGCAGCGCGACATGAGCGCGCCGTCTACCGGTCTCATCGCGCTTCTCTGGGCGCTCGAGACGTTCGGCGGCCCGATCGACGTCTACGGCTTCGGCTTCGACGGCTGGGACGGACATCGCTGGGACCGCGAACGCGCGTTCTTCGAGACGATGCAGGACGAGGGCCGGGCGCGGCTGCATCCGCTCACCTGACCGCGACGCATCGTCGCTTTCACGAAGCGTCCTGCCGTTGCGGCGGCATATTCGCGTGCTGGCCGCTCCCGCGATGCGGAATTTTCGTTTGCCGCGACCATGAATCGGCAGCCGTGCCCGGCCGTCGCGCTACCTGCCATGTCCTGTTTCCCATCGATCGAAAGCAAGACATGGCAGCGTTCGACATCCATTTCGCGAGCGGCACCGGCCCGCGGTCCCTCATCGCGCGGGAGGGCCAAGCATGACCAGACCGATCGCCTTTTTCGTGCATCACCAGGGGCGGGGGCATGCCAACCGGACGATGGCGCTGGTCGAGGCGTTTTCGCGCACGCGGCCGGTGTCGGTGCTGACGGCGGGGCCGCATCTGTTCGAGGGCTTTTCGCGCGACATCGAGCTGATCACCCTGCCGAACATGATCGGCGCCGGCGTGCCGACGGAGCGGCTCTATGCCGAGCCGACACCGCCGGCGCTGCATTGCGTGCCGCTGGGTCTGAAGGAAATGCGCGGCACGATGCGGGCCATCATCGACCATCTCGATGCGCGTGACGTCGGGCTGTTCGTCGTGGACGTCTCGTCAGAGATCGCGCTCCTGTCGCGGATCGCCTCGGTCCCGGCGGTGCAGATCCGCATGCATGGCGACCGGTCGGATACCGGCCACATCGCCAGCTACGAATCCAGCGTCGGCATGCTGGCACCCTTCGACGAGAGCCTCGAACAGGACGACTATCCGGCCCATCTGCGCGCCAAGACCTTCTATTCGGGCGGGCTCTGCACGACCCGCGATCCGGTGCCGACGCGCGAGGCGGCGCGGCGCAAGCTGGGCCTCGATCCGACGCGCGAAACCATCGTCGTCCTGACCGGCGGCGGCGGCGCCGGCACGCCCTACGCGCCGCTCACCGTCGGCGCGCGCGCCCTGCCGGAGGCCGACTGGCTGGTGCTCGGGCCGACGCTCAAGGAGGGCCACGAGACCGACTTTTCCAATCTGCGCGAACTCGGCTGGGTGTCGAACGTCACCGACTACCTGGCGGCGGCCGATATCGTCGTGGCGTCCGCCGGCGACAACACGGTCACCGAAATCGCCCGGGTCGGCCGGCCGCTCGTGATCGCCCCGGAATGGCGCTATTTCAACGAGCAGACCCGAAAGGCCCAGGCGATGGCGGCGGTGGGCGCCGCCGTCCACGCACAGCGCTGGCCCGGCGATCTCGCCGGCTGGCAGGGCCTGATGGAGGAGGCGCGGCGGCTCGATCCGGCGCGGATCGCCCCGCTCTACCGCAAGGATGCCGCGCAGAGGGCGGCGAACTGGCTGGAAAGCCTCACGAACGAATTGTGGGGCGAGGGCCAGCAGCCGCTGGCAGCCACCGGATAGGACGCCGCAAGCCCCGTCCGGCGTCCGCTTCGTGCCCTAGCTGAAGCGGACGCTGTCCGGCTGGCGGGCGGCCGCCATCTCTTCGGGTGTCGGCCGGCGCCGCGCGACGATCTCGTCGCCGGCCGGGTCCCAGTCGATCAGGCCCCGTTCGGCGAACTGGCCGAGCCAGTAATACCCGCCTGCGCTTGATCTGACTCAGCTGTGATTTTCCTGTCCTGGGCGTTCGTGATTCCCTGTCTGGCGAAGGGAGGGAAAGAGCGATGGCCGTAAGAATCAACGAGGACCTGTCGGC
>NZ_JACSGS010000043.1:0-1951 GCF_014334315.1 Aurantimonas sp. DM33-3
ACCGCAGGTCCTGCAATGGCCGGCTTCGCCATCCGGACCAGCTTCGCCGGCCACGCCAGCCTTGGCGCAAAGGCCGCTCATGAACTAAGATTTGCCTTGGACCACCCGGTGGGGGCCGACCAGTGAATGATCGGTGGGGACATGACGTGGGAGATCGCGTTCTTTGCAACGTGGCCGAGATAATCGCTTCGTCCATTCGCTCCGAGGATTTAGCAGCCCGGTACGGTGGCGAGGAGATCGCTGTCCTCCTCCCAGACGCTACGGCAGATGATGCACTGACGATTTCGGAGCGCATTCGACTAGCTGTGCAAGCTAATATCTATCGAATGCATCGGGATGAAATCAGCGTTACTGTCAGCATAGGGGTCGCGGGTCAAATTGGAGGCAACGTAGACTTCTCTGAGCTTTTCTCGGCGGCTGATCGCGGCCTCTACGACGCGAAAGGCCGCGGAAGGAATCGGTGCGTGACCGGGCAGTTTGGCGCATATCGGCATCCGCGTTCGGGAGCGAAGGGTTATCTCGGGGATCCTGTTGCCGCATGGCTACCCCAGAGCTAGCTCGGAGACGGGCGCGAGCTCCCACTACGCAAATGTTGTACAGAACTGCTGAACTGCCCTTTCCTTGCCAAGCCCCGGCCTTTTGTGCATGCCTCCGGGCTCAGGCGTAGATGCTGCTATTCCTCATCGTATACGTAGTGCCTGAGGCTCTACAGCGAGGGGATCCTTAATGCCGCTTCTGAACCGGATGTTTCGCAAAACGCGAGAGACACTTGCCATCTATTGGGTGCTCGCGCGGATCGTGGCGCCGATCACGATCCTTACCGAGATGCTGTCGCGGATGGGGGTGATCGAGGCCATCGCACCCGCATTCGGCCCGGTGATGCACGTGTTCGGCCTGCCTCCGGAACTGGGTCTTGCCTGGTTGAGCGGGCTTCTGATCGGGATCTGGGGAGCGATTCCATTGATCTACGTGCTGGTGCCGGCCGCCGATCTGAGCGTCGGCGACATTACCGTCTTCTCGGCCCTTCTGTTGTTTGCCCATGGCCTGCCCATCGAGCAGAAGATCATCCAGAAGGCCGGGCCCGCGCTGATCGTCACGACGGTCCTCCGCCTCCTTGGTGGTGCCCTCTACGCCTTCCTGCTGCACCGCTTGGTCGTGGCGACCGGCTGGTTAGCGTCGCCGGTAAATCCTGCCTGGATACCGATGAACGTCGAGCCGGGCTGGGGGGACTTCCTTCTTGGCCTGTTGGAGACGATGGCCACGATGCTTGTCATCTTCCTGGCTCTGTCCTGGATGCTGGATATGCTGAAGGCCACCGGGCTACTGGACCTGATGATGCGGGGACTGGCCCCCCTCCTGCGGCTCGCCGGGATACGCGGGGAGGCGGGAGAGTTCACGGCGGTCGGCCTGCTCCTCGGGATCTCCTATGGCGGCGGCCTGCTGATCCGCGAGGCGCGATCGGGTGCGATCTCCCCGCGCCAGATATTTCTCGCCTGCGTCTTCATGGGCTTTGCCCATGGCGTCATTGAAGACACGCTAGTCGTCGTCGCGCTCGGTGCTGATCCAATGGGCGTCCTCGTCGGCCGCTTGCTCTTTGCTGTGGCGGCGACGGCTGCAATTTCGGTCCTGACGGCAGTCATCTCGGAAAGGAGCTTCGCGAAATGGGCTTTCCGTCATTCAGCGTCGCAGGTCGGTTGAAGACGTCAGCCTCACTATGCGATCTGAGAATGTGGCTCGATTATTCCATCTCCCCAATTTGGGTTATGCGGCAATGGCAAAAGCGCGGTTAACTTTACACAGGGGCTTCGCAACGTTTTTTATTGATGTTATACCCGCCTGCGCTTGATCTGACTCAGCTGTGATTTTCCTGTCCTGGGCGTTCGTGATTCCCTGTCTGGCGAAGGGAGGGAAAGAGCGATGGCCGTAAGAATCAACGAGGACCTGTCGGCTG
>NZ_JACSGS010000044.1:0-1855 GCF_014334315.1 Aurantimonas sp. DM33-3
AGGCAAGCCATCATCGACGCTTGCTGCGATGCCTGGAACCGCGCCACCAGAGATCCAAGCCGCATCCGGTCCCTTTGCAACTACCCGTACATTAAAGCGGTCAGTTCATGAGCGGGCCGGTATTAAGCATTCCGCATTGTGACCCGGTCGCTCCCAACAACCGGATCACGACCGAAATGAAAAGCACGCAGCGTTTGCAAATGCGATTGAACATCCACAGCTTTGTCTGGCGATCCAGCGACCGAAGTTGCTTTCTTTGGACTTGGGTCGGTATTATTATTTTATCAACGATCCTGTGGTCTTCTTTGCTGCTGACCATCGTGGGCTTCTTATAGCGGAAGCTACACAGCTACGGTGCTCAGATCATGGAGCTTGAGCCAGCGTAGAGCGGATTCGGATCAGCTGCTTTCTAGGCGTTTGATCCCGGGCTTTAATGGTGCAGTCTTTTCGCAGGAGTGGAAGGATGCGCTATGGTCCAAGTTCTTCATGGATGCGCAACGACGACAGAGGCGGTCCGTCGAGCGATACAGCCTGAGGGCTCTGGCGCAGCGCTGCGGGATCAACCAGAAGACCGTTGCGAAATGGAAGCCGCGGGGCAGGACGTGGAGGAGGACGCGGCGAATGAACTCGCCCGCCTCCAGCGTCAGCGTGCGGTGGCGGGCGGCGCCGCCCTGGCGATAGTCCTTGATGCGGACGGTACGTTGGTCGGCCCCCACCGGGTGGTCCAGGGCAAATCTTAGTTCATGAGCGGCCTTTGCGCCAAGGCTGGCGTGGCCGGCGAAGCTGGTCCGGGTGGCGAAGACGGCCATTGCAGAACCTGCGGTGCCGGCGAGCGGTAGCCCAATGACGAGTGCGGACGTGCCGTGTTGTAGTGGCGACGCCAGCTTTCGATCACGACCTTCGCCTCGGCCAGCGAGTAGAAGATCTCGCCGTAGAGGAGCTCGTCCCGAAGTCGGGCGTTGAAGCTTTCACAGTAGCCGTTCTCCCATGGGCTGCCCGGCTCGATGAACGCCGTTTTGGCACCCACGGCGACGATCCATTCCCGCATTGCCTTGGCGATAAATTCCGGCCCATTGTCCGAGCGTATATGGTCGGGCACGCCGCGCAGGATGAACAGGTCGGTCAAGGCGTCGACGACGCTGGTCGAGTTTAGCTTGCGATCGATTCGGATCGCCAGGCATTCCCGGGTGAACTCGTCGATGATGTTCAGCATGCGGAACTTGCGCCCATCGTGGGTGCGGCTCTCGACGAAGTCGTAGGACCAGACATGGTCGCGATGCTCCGGCCTTAGACGGACGCAGAATCCATCGTTCAGCCAGAGCCGACCCTTCTTCGGCTGCTTGTGCGGCACTTTCAGCCCCTCCCGTCGCCAGATGCGCTCGACCCGTTTGATGTTCACCGTCCACCCGGCCGCATGCAGCAACGCCGTGATCCGGCGATATCCATAGCGGCCGTACTGGGTGGCGAGCGCGATGATATCGGCGGTCAACGCCGCCTCATCCGCTCGACCGGTCGGCGTCTTGCGTTGCGTCGAGCGATGCTGGCCGAGCAAACGGCAGGCAAAGCGTTCGGACACCTTGAACATCGTTCGGACATGCTCGATGCACCGCCGACGGCGGGAAGGGCTCAGAAGTTTCCCGATGCGGCCTCTCGAAGGATCAGCTTCTCCAGGGTCAGGTCGGAGAACGCCTTTCGAAGGCGCTCGTTCTCCTTCTCAAGGTCCTTCAGGCGCGTACGCATACGCTGTAGGCCGCAGGCTCGATTTCACGTAGTCTTTAGTGCGCCTTTGATCTGATCGGCGATGATGTCACGAAGCGCGTCGATACCGGCCTCGGTGAAGGCGAGCGTTTGGCGA
>NZ_JACSGS010000045.1:0-1748 GCF_014334315.1 Aurantimonas sp. DM33-3
CAAACGGAAGGAACTGAACTTGACCGACACATCTCATCTGGCCCCGAGGCCGCGCTCCGCTGGGTTTCGCATGCCGCTGGGCCGCAGGGGGCTGGTGATCGCCACGATGGCGATCACCAGCGCGGGGATGGCGTTGAACTGGGGCTGGCTTACGGCGATCGGGGCCGCACCGCTGATCCTGGCGCTCGCCCCCTGCGCTGTGATGTGCGCCACCGGATACTGCGTCATGTGCAAGAGCAAAAGCTGTGACGCAGACAGGAGCCCGACCGACGTGCCGGGTACGACCAGGGACTGAAACCAAACCCAACTGAGGTAACGACCATGAAAACGAACACCAGACTTGGCCTTGCGATCGCGTTTGCGGCCACCATTGCCGCACCCGTGACCTTCGCGCAGGAGGATGCCGCGCCTGAGAAGATGATGCAGGGCGACACCATGAAGGGCAGTGACATGCAGGGCGGCGACATGTCCGGCATGCAAGGCATGATGGGCGGTGAGGAGTCCGGCATGCAGGGCATGCAAGACATGCAAGGCATGATGCAGATGATGCAGCAGATGGGCCCGATGATGGAGGCCTGCACCGAGATGATGCAGGCAATGGCCGCCCAGCCTCACCACGCCGTCCCGAAAAACGACGGCTAATAGTCGCGCAGGCCCGCACCGACAGTCGGGCCTGCGTCTCCCCGCTGAAAGAGACCCGATGAAATCAGCCTACCTCTCCCTGCCTCGCCTACGACTGCGGGCACTGACGGATATCGGCGCGCTCGGTATTGGCGCTGCGCTCCCCAGGCGAGGGTGCGCAGCGGGGCCTATCGGTCAGGCCCGTCACCGACGAGACGGCGCAACCGGGCCAAACCGCCCGCGTCAAAGCCCGGGCGTTCTCGGTATCACGCCTGATCCCGGATCAGTTGACGAACCGACCAGTCGGAGCGAGAGAACACGGTCTCTCGCAGGCGCGTCGCGGCGCTCGCCGGGAAGGTCACAGCCGGTGGCTGTCCGCCGACGGCTTGGAGGGCGGATATCGAAACGTATCGTTCTCATCCTGGCGTTGATGCTCCCGCCCGTTGGAAACGCTTCCGCGCACAGTTCCGACGCCCCGATCGACGAACTCATGGCCGAACGGGAGCCCGCCTTCGAGCATTCCGATGGACGCCTTGCGCCACCGCTGAATGGGACCGCTGCCGACGGATCGACGGTGCGTCTGGACGGGCTTCAGGACAGAATACTCGTGGTCAGCTTCGCACCCGCGGCCTGCGGTTCGCCTTGCATTGCGCAGCAGGCGCTTTTGCGCGCGGTGCAAGAGGGGGTGAACATCACGCCGATGCGCGATCGGGTCACCTTCCTCACGGTGGGTGCCGCCTCTGTCGCAGACTTGGACAGATCGAACTGGCTGCCCGTAACGGTGGGCGATGGTGCCGCCAAGGCGGCGGCATCCTTCGCAGCCCTGTCGGCGCGTGAGGGCTACGCGCCAATGATCCATGTCATCGACCACGGTGGACGCCATGCTGCCATCTTCCACGGCGCGGAATTCGCCCGCACGAACCTGATTGTCTACATCAACGCATTAACGAACACGCCACCGCCGGAGAGCGGCTGGCTCGACAGCATCCTTCGAGCGTTTCAGTGATCGCTGCGCCGATGTCACATGTTGCGGAGTCGCGAAACTGGCTGGTCGCGCTGCGCCGTTATCTCGTATTCTCGGCCCTTGCGAACCTTCTGTGGGAGTTCTCCCATCTACCGCTCTACAC
>NZ_JACSGS010000046.1:0-1340 GCF_014334315.1 Aurantimonas sp. DM33-3
CCCCTTGACGCATACTCACACAGTTGCTCGGGCTTGACCCGAGGACCCATTCCTCGGCGGTTCGGTGCCCACTCCGTCGGAGATTAGTGATGCGTCACCGGTCACGGCATGGGTCCTCGGGTCGAGCCCGAGGATGACGACCTTGATTGATGATGTGGCTCTTCCGGCGAGGTCGGCGGATGCTTGACGTCCCCGCTGGCACCACGTCCCACACGTGCGCACCCACCCCCGACGCGCGTCATCCTCGGGCTTGACCCGAGGACCCATTCCTCTGCGCCTCGGTGTCCCCTCCGTCGGAGGATAGCGATGCGGCACCGGGAACGGCATGGGTCCTCGGGTCGGGCCCGAGGATGACGACCGTGTTTGGCGGAATGGCTCTTCCGGCGAGGTCGGCAGTTGCTCGACGCCCGCCACCCGCCCGACGCTTGATCCATGGCACCCCACCCCCGACGCGCGTCATCCTCGGGCTTGACCCGAGGACCCATGCCTCGGCGCCTCCGTGCCCCCTCCGTCGAAGACCGCCCAGCGGCCCAAGGTGGCGTCCCGCGCCTCGATCAGGCAGGCTGGCGCCGCCGGCAACCGGCCGGCAGACGCAAGGGGGCACGCCATGTCGTTCACCGAAGCCATCCGTTCGGTCTTTGCAAATTACGCGACCTTCCGGGGCCGCGCGCCGCGCTCGGAATTCTGGTGGTTCGCGCTGTTCACGCTGCTTGGCAATTTCGTCCTGGGCATCCTCGATGCGATTCTCGTCGGCCCGGCCATGGGCCTCGCGCCCTTTTCGGGCGAGGGTTACCAGCCGCTCGGCTCGATCTTCTCGCTGGCGATCTTCATCCCGTCGCTGGCCGTCTCGGTGCGCCGCCTGCACGACACCGGCCGCAGCGGCTGGTGGTTCCTCGTCAATCTGGTGCCGCTGATCGGCTGGCTGGTGTTCCTCTACTTCGCCGTCCAGCCCAGCGACGTCACCAACCGCCACGGCCCGCCGCCGTCGACCGGCGCGGTCGTGCGCTGAGGGAGGAGCGATGCTCTGCTGCGGTGTGCTTTGTGGATGGGGATCTTCCGTCGCAGGATCGGACGGCATCAACGGGGCCGGCATGGGTCCTCGGGTCCGGCCCGAGGATGACGACCTTGTTTGATGGAAGGTGCTCTTTCGCTGAGGTTGGCAGCTGCTCGACGCACCCACCCACGCGACGGCCGACCCAAGCACGCCCCACCCCCGACGCGCGTCATCCTTGTCTGTTGACGGCCTCTTGCAATTGGAGAGGCTGATCGGCGGGCAGCGCACCGTGTCATCCTTGGTCGTTGGAGACCGTGCCCGAGCAAGGTTCGCCGCCCGCCTTTCG
>NZ_JACSGS010000047.1:0-1326 GCF_014334315.1 Aurantimonas sp. DM33-3
TGGGGCTGTTGAAGAAGTCGGCTTTTGAAGCATCGCAGGACACGAAGATCCGGCCTGTCCGACTGGAGCTCGGCGGCGCCTTGAAAGAGATCGGCGGAATGGGGAAGCCAGATTGCGTTTGGTAAGAGGCGCCCCCCGTTGGAAGAGCCAGAGGACAAGGACGGTTTCGATCAGATCGGTGCGAGCCGCTTCAGATTGATGGCCGCGGCCGTCAGGTAGGCCTGGATCCTCATGTTCGCGAGTCCGCGCCGAACTGCCCGGGCCAGCCCGTGCCAGGTCTTTGCCTCGCCGTGGAATCCTTCCGAACGCCAGCGATGGCGCTGGTACAGCCGCTTGTCTTCCTCACCCCACTGCTCGCGGCGGCGCCGGGCGCGTAGCAGAGCTGGATAATCGTGCACGATGACGACGGCCTTGGTAACACGGGACGGAGAAAGACAGATCGTGGCGAGATCGCACCCGGCGCAGTCAACGGCCTTGGACGCGAAGAACCGTCCATGCGGGATCTTTGTCCGATTGGGTTGGAGGATCTGGCCGCGTGGGCACTTCACGTGATCATGCCGGGCATCATAACGAAACTGGCGAAGCGGCACCTTGCTCCGGACCGGTTCTGCTTTGGTCGGGATCACGGCTGTGATGCCGCGCCGTTCGAGGCCGCCAAAGACTTTGGCATAGGCATACCCGGCATCGGCCGTCGCCACCTTGATCGTCGCACCGGTCGTATCTGCCACGGCGTCGAGACGGTTCAGGATCTCTTGCCCCTCGTTGACCTCGCCGGTCGTGATCTCGACGTCGAGAATAACGCCGAAGACATCATCGACGACCCCATGCTGCTTGTAGGCCGGCTCCAGTCGCCGATTGCGTCCATTGGTTGCCATGCTGGCATCTGGATCGGTCACACAGACCTTCTTGTATCGACCAGACTTGCGGGATGTCTTGGCGGTGTCCGCGGCAATCTGGGAGGCTTCGCTCGCGTCGCCGTTCTCGGCTCGAATGGCATCGACGTGGCGGACCGCCAGGCTCTCCCAACTGACGTCCGCCCGGACCAGGGAGGCATCGACGTGAACGACCTCGCCCTTGGCGATCCCGGCCGAGATGCAGGCGGTGACCGTGCGCTTGAAGATCTGGCGGAACCGCTCGGCACTCCAGCGCTGGCGGATGCGAGTCAGCGAGGAATGATCGGGCAACGCCTCGTGCAGGCCGAAGCCGATGAACCAACGGATCGCAAGATTGACCTGAGCTTCGCGAAGCAGACGCCGATCATGGACGATTCCCAGAAGGAAGCCTGCCAGCATCAGGCGCACCGCAACTTCGGGGTCGATCCCCGGC
>NZ_JACSGS010000048.1:0-1308 GCF_014334315.1 Aurantimonas sp. DM33-3
CCGGGCCCGATGGCATTCTCGCGCTCGCAACGCACCCTGAGCGGCCGGGCCGCGTCGTCGCCGGGCTCGCTTCCGGCCGGGTTGCCATCTCGCAGGATGGAGGACGCACATGGAAAGATCGTGCCATTGGAAACGGCGAAGGGGCCGTCGACACGGTCACCATGTCGGCTGGCCAGCCCGACATGATGTACGCCGCGATCCGCGGTGACGGCATCTGGAAAAGCGAGGACGCCGGTCGGAATTGGAGCCTAGCAATGGACCGCCCGTGGCTCGACAATGCGGAGCGTGATCTTCGGGCGCTTGCCTCGGTCGATCTCGCGACCGGCATGGGCGGGATCTGGATCTACGCGGGCACCGACACCGGGATCACTCGCGTGCCGGATTGCTTCTGCCGTTGGCAGGACGTTCAGCCCGGCAACGCGATGGACGCTCTGGTAGCCGGCGACGCACCTCCACCCGAAGCGCCACTGCCGTCGGGCGAGCCGGTCCGTGCACTGGCTGGCGCGCATACCGCGTCCGAAACGCTCTACGCCGCCCTGCCGTCGGGCGTCTGGAGTTCACGGGACGCCGGGGTCGTCTGGTCTCGTTTGACGTCGGGTGACGCGTCCGCCGTGGCGGTGAACCCGATCGATCCTAAACACATCGTTGCCGCTCTGGATGGCGGCCTGAAGCAGAGCCGCGACCGCGGCACCACCTGGTTCGCGCTCTCGACCTCCTGAAGGATTTCATCATGAAGAATGCTCTCGTCATCACCTCGATCGCGGCCGTCGCGGTCGCTGGAGGTATCGCCTTCGCCACATTGTCCTCGGCGCAGGACTCAAGTCGGTCGCCCACTGCCGCTATCGCCGCGACGGAACAGACCGCGCCGTCCAGGCAGATCACGATCTGGCGGGATCCTAACTGCGGATGCTGCGACACCTATGCCGAATATCTGGAAGCGAAGGGCTATCAGGTGACCCGCGTCGACGATCCGGGTTTTGATCGGCGCTCAGTCGATGTCGGGGTGCCGCAGGATGGGATCGGCTGCCATCTCGCCGAGATCGACGGCTACTACGTCAGCGGCCTCGTGCCGGCGGAGATCATCGAGCGCCTGGTGACCGAGCGTCCGCAGATTGCCGGGATCACGCTTCCCGGAATGCCGGGCAACGCCCCCGGAATGGCGCCCGAGAAGACCGGCACGTTGAGGACCTATGCCTTTGGCGAGGCCGGGATCTCCGTCTACTCCGATGAGTGAGTGCATGGGGGGAATGATGGGCGGGCCGATGATGGGCCTGATGATGGCGGGCGGCGGGCTCGTGGCCTTGCTCG
>NZ_JACSGS010000049.1:0-1171 GCF_014334315.1 Aurantimonas sp. DM33-3
ATGGGTCCTCGGGTCAAGCCCGAGCAACTGTGTGAGTATGCGTCAAGGGGTGGCTGGGCGCGGCTGATATTCTCCGGTTCGGATTGCCACGTTGAGCGTGACGAGGAGCTTGCGGGCGATGGCGATCAGGCTGAGCTTTGCTGGTTTGCCGGCGGTCGTCATGGTGGCGAAGAGGGCCTTCCACGGCGTTGTTCGCACGGCGGCGAGCGCCGCCATGTAGAGGGCGTCGCGCACGCGCTTGCGGCCACCCTGGACGCAGCGTCTGCCGCGCAGCAGGCCGGAGTCCCGGGCAATGGGGGCAAGCCCCGCCAGGGCGGCGATCGCCCGGCGGCTGACGCGGCCGAGTTCGGGCAGGCTGGCCAGCAGCACCGAAGCGGCGACCGGCCCGATGCCGGGAGCTGCGCGCAGCACACGGCGCTGGCGGGCCAAAGCGGCATCGGCCGCGACCGTCGCCTCGATGCGGCGCTCGATGGTGCGGATCTGAGCGTCGAGGAGGGCGATCACCGCGAGGTGACTTTCGGCGATGCACGGCTCGCTCATGGTCCGCAACCGCACCCGCTCGGCCTTGCGCATTGCGACGAGTTGGTCGCGGCGGCTGACCAAGCCCTGCAGCGCCAGCCGCGCGGGCGCCACCTTCTCCGTCGGCCGCAGCGCCAGAGCCGTGCCGTAAAGGGCCAGCATGCGGGCATCGACCGCATCGGTCTTGGCCAGAAGGCCGGCCGACCGGGCGAAGTCGCGGGCGCGGCGGGGATTGGCCCGGTGGAACACCAGGCCCGCCGCCTCCAGGGCACGGATCAGCGGCTGGTCGAACGGCGCGGTGGCCTCGATCACGACGAAAGCCTGCCGCCTTGCCGCCAAGGCCGTCACGGCAGCGATCCCGTCGGCATCGTTGGTCAGGCGTCTGGCCCGCCCTTCGGGATGAGCAAAGACGTCGAGATGCGCTCCAGAGATATCGATACCCAGCACGGTCCGGTCTATCATCATAAGTCCCATCCTTGTCCTGCGGGCTCGGCGCTGTCACGCCGGCCCCGGCAACTGTTCGGGGTGGATGACGAAAGGCGGGCGGCGAACCTTGCTCGGGCACGGTCTCCAACGACCAAGGATGACACGGTGCGCTGCCCGCCGATCAGCCTCTCCAATTGCAAGAGGCCGTCAACAGACAAGGATGACG
>NZ_JACSGS010000005.1:0-298093 GCF_014334315.1 Aurantimonas sp. DM33-3
CAGCCGACAGGTCCTCGTTGATTCTTACGGCCATCGCTCTTTCCCTCCCTTCGCCAGACAGGGAATCACGAACGCCCAGGACAGGAAAATCACAGCTGAGTCAGATCAAGCGCAGGCGGGTATCATGTCCCGGCGGCCGGTCGATGTGGCGAGAAGCGCTGCCGTGGCTCTGCCACGCAGATGCGGCGCCTTTCACGCTCCGATCATCCCTTTGGCCCCCGGCGCTGCGAACGCATCACCCTCGGCTGCAAACTTGCGCTTCACAAACCGAACGTCGACTAGTATACAAGTTGGCGCAGGCCATCGCTGAGCATGGTCGATGACGTTTCGCGGACCGGCGTGGTGGAGGCCTGGCGGTCGCGGAATCCGAACCAAACAGGGAGGAAACATGACCGTGACCCAGACATTGCGCCGCCGCGCTGCCGCCGGAACCGCGCTGACCGCGCTGATGGCATTCGCCACGCTGGGCGGGGCCGCCTCGGCCGCCGAACTGCGCGGCTGGAACATCCATGTGGAGGATTATCCCGTCTCGATCGCCATGGAGGCGTTTGCCGCGGAAGTGGCCGAGAAGACGGGCGGCGAGGTCACCTCCAAGATCTATCACAACGGCGTCCTGGGCGATCAGCCCGACGCGATCGAGCAGGTCCGGCTCGGGGTGATCGACTTCGGCGAGTTCAATCTCGGCCCCATGGGGCAGGCAGTTCCGGAAGCGAACGTCACCGCCCTGCCATTCATCTTCAAGAGCGTGCCGCAGATGTACGAGCTGATGGACGGCGAGGTCGGCGACGCCATCGGCGAGGGGATGAAGGCCAAGGGGATCGTGCCGCTCGGCTGGTACTCCGCGGGCGCCCGGTCATTCTACAATTCGGTGAAGCCGATCAACGCACCGTCCGATGTCGAGGGCCTGAAGGTCCGGGTGATGAGCAACGATCTCTTCGTCAAGATGGTCGAGGCGATGGACGGCAACGCCACGCCCATGGCCTTCGCGGAGGTCTACCAGTCGATCAAGACCGGCGTCGTGGACGGGGCGGAGAACAATCCGCCATCCTACGAATCCACGAACCATTACGAAGTCGCCAAATACTACTCGCTGACCGAGCATCTGATCATTCCCGAATGCCTGTGCATGAGCCTGAAGGCCTGGGACAAGCTGACGCCCGAGCAGCAGGAGATCGTCATGGCGGCCGGCCGCAGCAGCGCCGCCATGGAGCGCAAGCTCTGGGACGAGCGCGAGGCGGCCAGCCTGGAAACGGTGAAGGCCGGCGGCACCGAGGTGAACACCATCGCCGACAAGGATGCGTTCCAGGACGCGATGGCGCCGGTCTATGAGGCGTATCTCGCCGACAATCCGGGCATGACCGACCTCGTCAACATGATCCGCGAAGCGGACTGAGCTCCCTCGAGGTCGAATATGCCGCTTCGTCTCCCTAGAGGAGGCGGAGCGGCCGCCCTGCGGCCCGCATCGTCCGAGGCAGCCATGACGCCATCCTCATTCCCCGTTCTGACGCTCCGGCGGACGCTGGAGCACCTGCGCAAGGCCTGCATGATCGTCGCGACAGCCGCCCTGGCGCTGCTCATCGCGAGTTTCGGATGGCTCGTCTTCGGCCGCTATGTCCTGAACGTCACGCCGACATGGGTCGAGCAGCTGGCGCTTCTGCTCATCTGCTACATCGCCTTCCTGGGCGCAGCGGTCGGGATCCAGGAAGACACCCATATCGGGGTCACGCTGTTTCGCGACATGCTGCCGCCGACGGCCCGCAAGATCGTGATGATCGCCATCGATGTCTGCCTGGCCGCCTTCGGCGCGACGATGCTCATTGCCGGGATCACGCTGATGCAGTTCGGCTGGGACACGCTGCTTCCGATGCTGCGGATACCGGAGAGCTTCCGCACGCTGGCGATCACCTCCTGCGGCGGCCTCGTCATGCTGTTCTCCGGCGCCCGCGGACTTCTGCGGATCCTGTCCTTCCGGGACTGGAATCCCGAAGCCGAACTCAAGGATCTCTGAACGTGGGACTTGCCATTCTGCTCGGCGTCTTCGGCGCCGGAGTGATCATCGGCGCGCCGGTCGCCTTCGCCATGGGCATCGCGGCGGCCGCGGCCTTCTGGTACGAGGGTTTCCCGACACTGATCACGTTCCAGCGGGCGACCGCCGGCGTCTCCGTCTTCTCGCTCCTGGCCATTCCCTTCTTCGTCTTTGCCGGCGAGATCATGCTGCATGGCGGGATCGCCAGCCGGCTGGTGAAGCTCGCCTCGGCGATCGTCGGCCATCTGCGCGGCGGCCTCGCCATGGTCAACATCTTCTCCTCGATGCTGTTCGGCGGCATCTCCGGCTCGGCCGTGGCGGATATCTCGGCCCTCGGCTCGCTGCTGATCCCTGTGATGAAGGAACGCGGCTACCGGCCCGATTTCGCGGTCAACGTGACGGTGACGTCGTCGATCGCCGGGATCGTCATCCCGCCCAGCCACAACATGATCATCTTCGCGGTGGCGGCCGGCGGCCGCATCTCCGTCTCCGGCCTGTTTCTTGCCGGCGTCCTGCCGGGCATCCTGATGTGCGTCTGCCTTGCGGTGGCCGCCTACATCATCTCGGTGAAGCACAATTACCCGGCCGAACCCTTCCCGGGCTGGGGCGTCGTCGGCCGGACGGCGGCCGATGCCATTCCCGGCTTCATGACGGCGGTCATCATCGTCGGCGGAACGCTCTCGGGCGTCTTCACGGTCACCGAATCCGGGGCTTTCGGTGCGATCTACGCGGTCCTCCTGACGGCCTTCTACTATCGCAGCCTGACGCTGAATTCCTTCCTCATCGCTTTGGCGAGTGCCGTTCGCACGACCGCCATGGTGATGATCCTGATCGCCTTCGCCAGCTCCTTCGCCTATCTCCTGGCGCTCTACCAGGTGCCGACCAAGCTCAGCATGCTGCTGGTCTCGATCTCCGACAACCCGATCATGATCCTCCTGATGATCAACGTGATCCTGCTGGTCCTCGGCATGATCATGGACATGGCCGCGCTGATCCTCATCTGCACGCCGATCTTCCTGCCGATCGCCAAGGGCCTCGGCATGGACCCGACCCAGTTCGGCATCATGATGCTGATCAATCTCGGTCTGGGGCTCTGCACGCCGCCGGTGGGGACCTGCCTGTTCGTCGGCTGCGCGGTCGGGCGGATCAAGCTGGAAGCGGCCATGCGGACGATCTGGCCCTTCTACCTCGCCATTCTCGCCGCCCTGCTGCTGGTGACCTACGTGCCGGGCATCTCGCTCTGGCTTCCCTCGCTGCTCAACTGACGAGGCGCAGCTCCGGGCCGACATGCCCTGTCGGCGCCCGGGTCTCGCGATCGCGGGATGCGGGGATGATCGCCACTTAGACGCCGACACGAACGGCGTATGAAAACCTCCGTGTGCCGGGCGCCCTGGCGCCGATCCGGTTCAACGAACACATCGCTGCACGCAGCACGAACAGAAGGAAGATGAGATGACACTGAGTGGCAAGACAGCAATCGTGACCGGCGGCGGCCGCGACATCGGCAGCGCCTGCGCGATCCGACTGGCCCGGGAAGGGGCCAACGTCGTCATCAACTATTTCGCCAGCGCCGACCGCGCCCATGCCACGGTGGACGCGATCACGGCTGCCGGCGGTCAGGCGATCGCGGTGCAGGGCGATCTGAGCAGGCCGGACGGCGTCGATGCGCTGGTGGCCAGGGCGGTCGAGACCTACGGCACGGTCGACATCCTGGTGAACAACACCGGCGGCCTGATCGCCCGCAAGACCGTCGGCGAGATGCCGCTGGAGCATTGGCAGGCCGTCATGGACCTGAACGTCACCAGCACCTTCCTGATGACCAAGGCGGTTCTCGCCCACATGAGCAAGGGCGCCATCGTCAACATCGCGAGCCAGGCAGGCCGCGACGGCGGCGGACCGGGGGCGGTCGCCTACGCGACTTCCAAGGGCGCCATCATGGCGATGACCCGCGGCCTCGCCAAGGAACTCGGCCCGGACATTCGCGTCAACGCGCTGTGCCCCGGCATGATCGACACCGACTTCCACAACATCTTCACCAAGCCCGAAGTGCGCAAGAACGTCGAGGCGGCAACCCCGCTGAAGCGCCAGGGCCGGTCGGAAGACGTCGCCAACATGGTCTGTTTCCTCGCCAGCGACGAGGCGTCCTTCGTCACCGGCGCGAATGTCGACATCAACGGCGGCATGCTCTTCAGCTGAGTTGGCCGGAACCGGGGGCCGGGCCCGCGAGCAACCCCCATGCGCGCGACCGGACCCCGGACCCATGGCATCGCGCCAAGCGGTGCCCGAGAATACGGGAAGGCAGGGCGGACGCGGCGTTCCGGACGAACGACCGACAACCTGCATGCCTTCCCGCCCTTCGGCCCTATTCCGCCAGGTCGCGCATGACCTTGATGAGGTCGGACTTGCCCTCGAAGCCGATGCCCGGGAGTTCGGGCATGACGATGTGGCTGTCCTCCACCGTCACACCATCCGGAAAGCCGCCATAGGGCTGGAAGAGGTCCGGGTAGCTTTCATTGCCGCCGAGGCCGAGGCCGGCGGCGATGTTCAGCGACATCTGGTGCCCCCCATGCGGGATGCAGCGCGAGGGCGACCAGCCGAACTGGGCGAGGACCTCGAGCGTGCGCTGGTATTCGACCAGGCCGTAGGAGAGGGCGCAGTCGAACTGCAGCCAGTCGCGATCCGGGCGCATGCCGCCATAGCGCAGGAGATTGCGCGCATCCTGGTGCGAGAAGAGGTTCTCGCCCGTCGCCATCGGCCCCGGATAGAACTCCGTCAGCGCCGCCTGCAACGCATAGTCCAGCGGATCGCCGGCCTCCTCGTACCAGAACAGCGGATAGTCCCGCAGCATCTTGGCGTAGGCGATGCCCGTCTCCAGGTCGAAGCGGCCATTGGCGTCGACGGCGAGGCGCGCCTGCGATCCGAGCTCTTCGAGGACGGATTCGATGCGGCCGCGATCCTCGTCCAGCGAGGCGCCGCCGATCTTCATCTTCACGACCGTGTAGCCGCGATCGAGATAGCTGCGCATTTCCCTGCGCAGCGCCGAATTGTCCTTGCCGGGATAATAATAGCCGCCGGCCGCGTAGACGAAGACGCGCGGATCGGCCTCGCGGCCCTTCTCCTCGGCCAGCATCCGGAACAGCGGCTTGCCGGCGATCTTGGCGACCGCGTCCCAGACCGCCATGTCGACCGTGCCGACCGCGACGGACCGCTCGCCGTGGCCCCCCGGCTTCTCGTTCATCATCATCGTCGCCCAGATGCGGTGCGGATCGAGATTGGTCCCTGCGTCGTTCATCAGCGACGCGCCGTCGGCCTCGAGGATGCGATCGCGGAACCGCTCGCGGATCAGGCCGCCCTGGCCGTAGCGGCCATTCGAGTTGAAGCCGTAGCCCACCACGCGGCGGCCGTCGCGCACCACGTCGGTGACGACGGCGACGAGGCTCGTCGTCATCTTGGTGAAGTCGATATAGGCGTTGCGGATCGGCGAGGCGATCGGCTTGGTGACCTCGACGACGTCGACGATACGCATGGCAAAGCTCCGGTTCTGGCGTGTTCGGTTGACCGTCGGTAGCGCTGGCCGCGGGCAAAGGCCAATGCTAGATCGGTCTGTGGTCATACCGATTGGGCATTGCCGATGGAGACGATCTGGCTTGATGACTTTCTCGCTCTTGCGTCCGAGCTGAACTTTTCACGCGCGGCGGAACGGCGGCACATCACGCAGCCGGCCTTCAGCCGTCGTATCCGGGCGCTCGAGTCCTGGGTGGGCGCGCCCCTCTTCACGCGCACGACGCACAATGTCGCGATGACGGCGGCCGGCGTCGTGTTTCATGCGCAGGCGGCGATGCTGAGCCGGGATATCCAGCGGCTGCGGCAGGAAACGCGGGCCGCGGCCGGCATCGACGCCGGTGTCCTGACGATCGCGGCGACGCACGCTCTGTCCTTCACCTTTTTCCCGCGCTGGATCCGGGGCAACGACGCGCTGTTCGGGCGCGGCAATCTCAACCTCGTCTCCGACAGCATGATGGCCTGCGAAGAGATCATGCTGCGGGGCGAGGCGTCGCTGATGCTCTGCCATCATCACCCGGCCATGCGCAGCCAGTTCGAGCCGGGCCAGTTCGACAGCGTCCTCGTCGGATCGGACAGCCTCGTCCTTGTCAGCGCCCCGGATGCCGAGGGCAAGCCGATCTGGTCGCTCGATGCCGGGCGCCCTGCGCCTTACCTCGGCTACAGCGAGCCGTCCGGCCTCGGCCGGATCGTCGCGGCCGTCTGGCGCCCTGAGCGTTCGGCCGACCGGATCGAACAGGTGTTCACGTCGCATCTCGCCGCGACGCTGCTGACGATGGCGCGGTCGGGCGAGGGGCTGGCGTGGCTGCCCATGACCCTTGCCGAAGACAGTCTGGAGGCGGGAACGCTGGTCCGCGTCGCGTCGGGCGCCATGCCGATCCCAATCGAGATCCGGCTCTACCGGCACAAGGGGCGGCAGGGTGCGACGATCGAGGCGGCCTGGGAGGCGCTACCCTGATGGCGCTGCCTGCCGCATCGGGACAGGACGGGAAGGGCGCAGCGGTCGCCGCCTTCACGTAACGATCGTCGGCGCGGCGACGCTCTGGTCGCCGCGCTGAAGCGCTTGAGGTTCGCCGCCCTCAGATGTTGGAGGCGCGGATGGCCTCGCAGACCGCGTCCGTCACCTCCTGCGTGGTGGCCGTGCCGCCGACATCGGGGGTCTTGATGCCCTCGCCGGTGACCTTCTCGACGGCCTGCATCAGCCGGGCGGCGGCGGCATTCTCGCCGAGATGGTCGAGCATCTGCGCACCGGTCCAGAAGGTCGCCACCGGATTGGCGATGCCCTTGCCGGTGATGTCGAAGGCCGAACCGTGGATCGGCTCGAACATCGAGGGGAAGCGGCGCTCGGGATCGATGTTGGCGGTGGGCGCGACGCCGAGGCTGCCGGCCAGCGCGCCGGCAAGATCGGACAGGATGTCGGCGTGCAGATTGGTCGCGACGACCGTGTCGATGCTCTGGGGCTTCAGCGTCATGCGCACGGTCATCGCGTCGACCAGCATCTTGTCCCAGGTCACTTCCGGGAATTCCGTCGCGACCTCGGCGGCGATCTCGTCCCACATCACCATGCCATGCCGCTGGGCATTCGACTTGGTGACCACGGTGAGCAGCTTGCGCGGGCGCGACTGGGCCAGCTTGAAGGCGTAGCGCATGATGCGGGTGACGCCGACCCGGGTGAAGATCGCCACCTCGGTGCCGACCTCTTCCGGCAGGCCCTTGTGGGCGCGGCCGCCATGGCCGGAATATTCGCCCTCGGAATTCTCGCGCACGATCACCCAGTCGAGATCGCCCGGGCCGACACCCGCGAGCGGCGAGCTGATGCCCGGCAGGATCTTGGTCGGCCGGACATTGGCGTACTGGTCGAAGCCCTGGCAGATCGGCAGGCGCAGGCCCCACAGGGTGATGTGGTCCGGCACGTCCGGCGCGCCGACCGCGCCGAAGAAGATCGCGTCGAAAGGCTTGAGCTGGTCGGTGCCGTCGGCCGGCATCATGACGCCGTGCTTGCGGTAATAGTCCGAGCCCCAGTCGAAGCTGGTGACGTCGATCTGGAAGCTGCCGTCGCGGCGCGCCAGCGCCTCGAGCGCCTGCAGCCCGGCGGCGATGACCTCCGGTCCGATGCCGTCCGCGGGAATCGCGGCGATGTTGTAGTGCTTCATGGGAGGATCCCTTTCGTCTGATGGATCGGGTCGCGGCGCTCGCTTGAGCCCGCGTCGGGTTGGGGTGTCACGCTGGCGCGGCGGCGCAGGTCTCCGGCCGGCGGCCGCAGCCGCCGTTCGCGGGATGCCGGCGCCGCGTTGCCAGCCCTTAGAAGAACAGTCCCTGTGGCATGCGGATCAGCAGGACGTTGGCCATCAACAGGTAGAAGCCGAGGACGATGGCCACCGAAACCGCGGCGTAGATTGCCATCGTGCGCCCGTTCGGGGTTTCCCAGGACGCCACCGCGATCAGGAGGGCGAAACCGAGAAGCCCGGCGGCGGTGAAGCCGAGCAGCGGCATCGCTGCGATCCAGATGCCGATGGCGACCGTCGCGGCGATGCGGCGCCAGCCCACCGGCTCGCGCGCGGGCTTCAGCGCCGCGCCGTCGGCATCGATGCCGCCCTCTGCGATAGAGGGCGCCACCGGCCGGCGCATGTGCTGGACGATCAGCATGAGCGACAGGACTGCCAGCGCCGCCGCGATGGTCGTCGGGAACACCGAGCCCATCGGGGTCATGTCGCCGGTGCCGATGACGGCGGCGATGCCGATCGCCGCGAAGAGGCCGCCAAAGGCCATGCTCGGAACGTCGCGCCAGACGGTCTGCACCGGGGCGGCGTCTTCCACGGCATCCACCGGTACCGTCTTCAGGGTGCGACGCTTCGCCAGATACGAGGACAGCAGCGGGTAGAGCAGCGTCAGGAGGGCACCGGCGATGATCGCGATGCTGATCGGGCGGCCGAAGAACATGCCGAGGACGGCCTGCTGGGCATTGCCGATGAGATAGCTCTGGACGAAGCCCTGTTCCGCGATCTGGCCGAGGACCAGGCCCAGCACGATCGGCGACGGGGTGAAGCCGAAGCGGTTGAGGATCCAGGCGAGGATGCCCAGGACGAACATGGTCTGGGTGTCGTGCAGGTTGCTGTGGATCGCGAAGCTGCCGATGATCGTCAGGAAGGCGACGGTCGGCACCAGCAACGGCTTGGGGATCGCGATGATCGAGCGATAGGCATATTTGCCGATCAGGAGGCCCGCCGGCAGCATCAGCACGGTGGCGATCAGCAGGCCGAAGATGAAGGTGTAGACGATGTTGCCCTGGGCGGTGAACAGCGTCGGGCCGATCTTGATGCCCTGGACGAGCAGCGCGCCGAGGATGATGGCATCGGGCGGGGTGCCGGGAATGCCCAGCACCAGCGTCGGGATGAAGCCGCCGCCCACCGTGGCATTGTTGGCAGACTCCGTGGCGATGACGCCGTCCGGCTCGCCCTGGCCGAAGCGCTCGGGATGTTTGGAGGCGCGCCGGGCTTCCGAATAGGAGACGAGGCCGGCGATCGAGCCGCCGGCGCCGGGCAGGATGCCGATCACCGTGCCGATGACCGAGCTGCGGACGACATTGAACTTGCGCGCCCAGCTGATCGACAGGGCTTCGCTGAGGCGAATGCCCTTCAGATCGTCCTCGACGGTCAGGTGCTGGGCACGGGTCGCCACGAGGTCGATGACGACGGGCACGCAATAGAGGCCGATCAGCGCCGAGGTGATGTCGATGCCGCCCAGGAGCACGTTGGTGCCCATGGTGTAGCGGATGTCGCCGCCGACCACGGCGACGCCGATCATCGACATGAGCAGGCCGAGGCAGGCGCCGATGAGGCCCTTGATGGTGTTGCCGACGGACAGCGCCGAGATGAGCGTCAGGCCGAAGATCGCCAGCCAGAAATATTCCGGCGGACCGAAGGCCAGCGCCACGCGGGCGAGGGGCGGCGACAGGAACAGCAGGAACAGGCCGCCGACGAGGCCGCCGAAGACCGATGCGAGGGTGGCGAGGGTGACGGCAAGGCCGCCGTCACCCTTCTTTGCCATGGGGTAGCCGTCGAAGGTCGTGGCGATCGCCGACGGCGTGCCCGGCGTGTTGACCAGGATGGCGGCGTAGGAGCCGCCATAGATCGCGCCGGTGTAGATGGCGCCCAGGGCAATCAGCCCCGAGGCGGGATCCATCGTGAAGGTGAAGGGGACGAGGACGGCCACCGCCATGGTCGCTGACAGGCCCGGAAGGGCGCCGATCACCGTGCCGAGCACCACGCCAACGAGGGCGAGGAGCAGATTGAGCGGCGTGAGTGCGTCGAGGAAGTACTCGAAGAGCTGCATGGGGTGGCCTGGCCCGATCCGTTATTTCTTCACGATGCCGAGCTGTTCGGCGCCGGCCGCGTATTCCTCGGTCTTCTCGGCGACGAAGTCCTGCATCTTCTCATAGGGGATGTCGGTCAGGACGAAGCCGCCATCTTCCATCTTCTTGACGAAGTCCGGGTCGGCATTGACCTTGGAGACGGCGTCCGAGACGGCCTTGCGCATCTCCTCGGAGGTCGATTTCGGCACCGCGACGCCGCGATAGGCGCCGCCGACCAGATCGATGCCGAGCTCGGTGAAGGTCGGCACGTCCGGGAAGACCGGCAGGCGCTCTTCGGAGGCGACGGCCAGCATCCGCAGGGCGTCGCCCTGATTGACGCCCGAGGTGGCGTAGTTGAAGCCGGCCATGGTCTGGCTGCCGAGGACGGCGGTCACCGCCGGGCCGGTGCCCGAGAACGGAATGTAGGTCGTGGTCAGGCCGGTCAGGCCGTCGAAGCGGGCCTGGGCGAGGTTGTTGGACGAGTTCGAGCCCGAGCCGCTGAAGGTGACCATGCCCGGGTTTTCCTTGGCGTAGTCCATCAGGTCCTGGAGCGTCTGGAACTCGCTGTCCTTCGGCACGAAGATCGCGTCGGGCGTGTAGTGGAAGTAGTTGACCGGGGTCAGGTCCTCGGTCGTGTAGCCGATGTCCTTCTCCATCGGCTGCAGCACCGTGTGCGGCAGGTTGATGCCCATGATGGTGTAGCCGTCGTCGGGCAGGCCGTTGAGCTGCGACCAGGCCTGGGCGCCGCCGGCGCCGGCCATGTACTGGATGATCAGCTGCTGGTCGAACATCTTCTCCCAGCTCGCCTGCTGGAAGCGCGCCGACACGTCGGATTCGCCGCCGGCATTGAAGGGGATGATGTAGTCGACCTGCTTGGTCGGATAGTCGCCGGCGGTCTGGGCGAAACTGGCCGTCGCCGTGCTGGCGAGCAGTGCGAGTGCGATCGCGGTGAACTTCATGAGAACCTCCCAATTCGAAATGGAGCACCGGCGCTCATCGCCTGCGCTCGTCGAAGCGTTGGCGCCGTCGGCGCGGCTTTATGCCCGCGACGCCAGCGATGGACTGTTGCGATGGAGCTGCGGGATTCGGGGCGGCGCCGTGCACCGTGTCCCTCTCTCCTCGACCCGCTCCTCCACCGGGCCGGCCCGGCAAACCGGACCTGTCGATCGACGACCCTCCTGTCGCTTCGATCACGGCCACTGTAATTGATGATGGAGAAGGGATAATATCGAATACGGAAAATGATTATTGCACTGACGGACGCAATCCATGGACAGTGACCTTGCCTTCTTCGCGCTCCTGGCCCGCAAGGCCAGCTTCTCGGACGCGGCGCTCGAGCTGAACCTGTCGACCTCGGGGGTCAGCAAGCGGCTCGCCAAGATCGAGAACCGGCTGGGCGTGCGGCTGATGAACCGGACGACGCGCCGGGTCAGCCTGACGAGCGAGGGCGAGACGTTCCTGAACGAGAGCGCCGCGATCCTCGAGGACATTGCGAGCCTGGAAAACCGCATCCGCTCGGCCGGCGAGAAGCCGCAGGGGCTCCTGCGGATCAACGCGACCTTCGGCTTCGGGCGGGAGTTCATCGCGCCCATCGTGTCGCAATTCGCGCGGGAATATCCCGACATCTCGGCCCAGCTCGTCCTGACGGATGCGCCGATCAACCTGGTCGAGGAGGGCTACGATTTCGCGGTGCGCTTCGGCAGCCCGCCGAATTCGCGGCTGATCAGCCGCCGGCTGCATCGCAACAGGCGCTTCCTGTGCGCGGCGCCGAGCTATCTGGAGAGATACGGCCGCCCGCAGCGGCTGCACGATCTCACCGACCACGAATGCATCGTCCTGCGCCAGCACAACCAGATCTACGACGTCTGGCGCCTGCAGCGCGGACAGCTGACCGAGTCGATCAAGGTGAAGGGGCGCCTGTCCAGCAATGACGGCGAGATCGCCCTGCAATGGGTGGTCGACGGCCACGGCATCATGCTGCGGTCGGAATGGGACATCGTCCGGCTGATCCGCGAGGGCAAGCTGGAACTGGTGCTGCCGCGCTATGCCCAGGTCGACGCCGACATCTACGGCGTCTATCCCGAGCGCAACAACGTCTCGGCCAAGGTCCGCGCCTTCATGGAATTCACCCAGACCGCCTTGCAGAAAACCAGTAGCCTGCAATTCAACAGCTAGGGTTGGGCGCGCGATCAGACCGGAAGGCGATAGTGCGCGCGACCTGAATGTCACCTCAGCGCTTTGTGAAGCGTGTCGACTTGCTTCGGCTTGGCGCGGTCTCCATTTCAAGGGTGACGCGCGGTGTTGGTGAGCGATGCCGCTATCGAGCGATCCGCGGACGGTTGCGTCCGATCCGCGATCTTGAGGGACGACCGTGTCGTCTGCCGAAGCGACTGGGAGGCTGCCTTGTCTCGAACCCGTCTGAACCGCAGAACGATGCTGGCGGCTGGTGTCGCTTTCGGTGGTACCCTCGCGACGAGTGGCATGTCCGGCCTGCTCGTTCCCGCGCGGGCACAGGGCCTCGCCCCGACCCCCTCCATGCGCGGCGGCTCGAACAATTATCGCCCCGGCGCGCCGGTCGTCGAACGGATCGGCAATGGCGGCTTCTGGATGTCGGGGCGCGTGCGCCGGGCCGGCGACGGTGCGCCGCTGGAAGGCATCCGTATCCAGATCTGGGCCCATACGACCGAGGCCTATGAGCGCGATCCGGAGAGCCATGGAGCGACGCTCACGGGCCCCGACGGCACGTTCCGGCTGGAAATGCCGCAGATCGTGCCCGCATTCGGCCAGGCGCACGGCCATCTGGCCTATGACGATCCCGAATTCGAGACGGTCTTCCTGCGGCCGGTCATGTCCAGCCCCAAGGATACGAGCCTCAGCGCCGACTTCGTCCTGCAGCCGGCCTGACTCCATGACGCTGTCCATCCGGGCCGTTCTCGGCTGGTCGGCGCTGGCCGTCGCGGTTCTCGGTCCTGTCGCCATCGCGGCGACGAGCGAGTATCTCGCCTATCGCAGCGGGATCTATATCGCGGCCGGCCTCGCCGGGATCGTGGCGATGGCGCTGCTCCTTCTCCAGCCGCTTCTGGCGGCGGGCTATCTGCCCGGCATCGACATGCGGGACGGACGCCGCATGCACCGCTGGGTCGGCACTGCCCTTGTTGTCGCGATCGTCGCCCATGTGGCGGGGCTCTGGCTGACGAGCCCGCCGGATGTCGTGGATGCGCTGCTCTTCACCTCGCCGACGCCGTTTTCGGACTGGGGCGTCATCGCCATGTGGGCGCTGTTCGCAGCGGCCCTGCTGGCCGCCCTGCGCCGGACGCTGCGCCTGCGACCGCCGGTCTGGCGGTTCGCCCATACGGCGCTGGCGAGCGTGGTCGTGGTCGGCAGCGTCGTCCATGCGCTGCTGATCGAGGGCACGATGGGCACGGTCTCGAAGGTCGCTCTCTGCGCCCTCGTCCTCGCCGCGACCGCCGGGGCCCTGTGGGATCTGCGCAGCTGGGCAGTGCTCAGGCGGTTCGGTCCGCTGAAATAGACCGTCTCGTCAGATCGGATCCTCCTTCCTCCGGCTCGCGCCGCCGGAGCCGACCAGCCCGAAGCGGGCGCCGTGAGGATCTTCGCAGACCAGCGCGAACGAACCGCCGGGTATCTGGTCGGGCCCCTGTATCGTCTTGCCGCCAGCCGACGCGAGGCGTTTCTCAGCGGCATCGATGTCGGGCACCATGAAGTAATACTGCCAGCCGATGCGGCCGTTCGGCACCTCGCCCATGATGGCGCCGAGACGCGTCGTTCCGCATGATACGAAACGGTAGTCGCCGAGTTCCCCCATCGGCATCGCACCGTCCTGGCGCCAGCCAAACGCTGCGGCGTAAAAGTCGAGCGCAGCTTCCGGATTTTTTGCCGAGAGTTCGTTCCACACGGCATGGCCGGGTGTTGCCTCCTCCGCCTGCCGGAAGGCCAGACTTTCCTCGGCGCTCTCGCCGCGCATGACATAGAGCGTCGCGCCCTGCGGGTCCGCGACCAAGGCCATGCGGCCGACGCCGTCGATCGTCATCGCCGGCATATGCGTTGCACCGCCGGCCCTCTCGATGGCATCGACCGCGGCGTCGACGTCCGCAACGGCAAGATAACCCAACCATACTGGGCCGGCCGTCATTCCGTCCGGCTGCTTCAGAAGTCCCGCGACGGGCACGCCGTCCGGCGCCGAGATGATGCGGTAATCCATCCCTGGATGGTTCGAAGTCGCAATCGTCCAACCGACGACATGGGTATAGAAGTCCTGCGCCGCGTCCGGGTCGGGCGTCAGGAGCTCGTACCAGATCGGCGTTCCTGCGGGATTGGCCATCCTCATCTCCTCCGTCTCCATAGGAAAGGCACGCATTTCCAGGATCTCATATGCCCTGTCCTCGCCGGCGAGGGCCAACGGCGTTCGTACATGCCGAGAGCCGTCGCCACGGACCCGTTCCAGCCATGGCGATCAGTCCAGCTCCGGCGCCCCGAGCGGAAAGAGCGGACGGTACGGGCGGGCCTCGTTGATGCAGCGGGCGAAGGACGGTCGGGCGTTCAGGCGATTGCGGTAGGCGCGCACATGGGCGAAGCGCTTGGCGATCGGGTGGGTCCAGTCGGCGTAGAAGAGCTGCGGCGCGGCGGCGCAGTCCGCGAGGCTGAAGCTGTCGCCGGCGACCCAGTCGCGATCCGCCATCCGCCCGTCGAGATACCCATAGGCGGCATCGAGAGCCTGTCGCGCGATGCGGACGCCCTCGGGATCACGCTTGCCGTCCGGACGCAACGCGTCGAGGACGATCGTCTGCTGCGGTGTTGCGACGTAATTGTCGAAGAAACGGTCCCAGAACCGGACCTTCAGCGCCGCGGCCGGGTCGGCGGGGAGCAGGGCGACCGGGCCGGGGTGACGAAGCCCCAGATGCTCGATGATGACCGACGCCTCGATGACTGGAGCGCCCTCGTCGACGAGCAGGGGAAACTTGCCGATCGGCCACATCGCCCGCAGTTCGTCCATCGCCGCCGGATCGTCGGGGCCGAGGATGCGGCCTTCGAAGGCCGTGCCGTTCTCGTAGAGGGCGATCAGCACCTTCTGGCAGTAGGACGAGAACGGATGGAAGAAGAGCGTCAGCATGGGCGGCCTCAATCGTCGAGGGCGAAGGAGCCCGTCGCCACGGCACCGGCCGGCGCGTAGACCGCGATGATCGCGCCGCCTTCCGAGACGCGGTGTTCCAGGAGGCGCCAGGCACCGGGTTCTGCGCCCGGCAGGGCCCGTTTGCCGTGGCCGAGGATCAGCGGGAAGGTGATCAGGTAGAGCCGGTCGACGAGACCGGCCGAGAGCAGCGCCGGGTACAGCGTGGTGGAGCCCTGGATAATCAGCTTCGGGCCATCGGTGCGCTTGAGCGCCGCCACCGCATCGATGTCCGGCAGTGCATGGGAATTGGCCCAGGCAAGCGGCTCGCGCGACGAGGTGAGGACGTATTTCGCGGCGCGATTGAACTTGTCGGCAAAGGCGTCACCGGTGATGCGGGGCCAGTGCGCGGCGAAGATGTCGTAGGTCCTTCGGCCGAGCAGCAGGTCGAACTCCCCGTCGAAGACCGTGTTGATGAAGCCCCCGACCGTGTCGCCGACATGGGGCACGATCCAGCCGCCGAGCGAGAAACCGTCGCTGCGGTCCTCGTCGGGGCCGCCCGGTGCCTGGACGACGCCGTCCATCGACTGGAACAGGCCTGCCGTGATCTGACGCATCTCGACCCTCTTCCTCTCCCGTCTTGAAACCGCACGCTATGCAAGGCGTCCCCTGTCCGAAATCCTCGGGCTCAGGCCGCGCGCTCGTATCGCGCCGCATTCTCCCGGAACGGGGCCAGCTGATCGGCCAAGGCCTTGCGGAAGGCCGGACGCGCCGTGTGGCGCGTGACATAGGCGTCGAGCGCTGGAAAATTCTGGAGAATGTCGGTGTGGCGGGGGATGCGCAGCACCGCCGTCATCATCAGATCGGCCACCGAGAATTCGCCGAGGAGGCCGTCGCGATCGCCAAGCGCTGCCTGAAGCTGCTTAAGACGTTTGTCGACGGACTTGATGGCGCCATCGCGCAGCTTCGCTGCCGCATCGGCGTCGCCGGCGAAGAAGTCGAGATCGACAAGCGCTGCAATCGGCGGCTCGATCGTATTCAGGCTGGCGAAGACCCAGGAGAGGGCGAGATCGCGCTGGTGGCGATCGGACGGCAGCAGCCTGTCGCTCGCCTCGGCGATCCGCCAGACGATGGCTCCGGATTCGAACATGGTCTGCCCGTCGATCTCCATCGCCGGAACCTGGCCGAAGGGCTGGCGGGCGATATTGTCCGCGCCGCGCTGCGACCCCTGTTCGAGAATGATCGGCCTGTATGCGAGCCCGGCTTCTTCCAGCGCCCAGCGAACGCGCAGATCGCGGACCAGTCCCTGGGCGAAGGACGGCACCCAGTCATAGGCCGTCACACCGATGGTGGAGTTCTGCATGGTCGCGTCCTCAAGCCTTGCCGGGTCGTGCACGACCGGGCGTCGCGTTGACCTGACGGTTGGTATCGGCACGGCGCTCCTGGTGATCCACAGACCGGGTCCATTCCGGCGCCGCCGCATATCTGCTTGACTAAAATGTTGATATCAACATAAAGAGGTCATGTCAACGTTCAGCGATTCGCCGACACCCGTTCCCTACGAGACCACGCTTCTGGTCCGGGATCATTGTCTTTGCCTGCGGGCACAGCGCGCGGCGCGCGCCATGGCGCGGCGTTTCGACGAGGCGTTCCGCGGCGTCGGCATCACCAGCGGCCAGTTCTCGCTGCTGATGTCGCTCAATCGCCCCAAGCCGCCGACGCTCGGTTCCGTCGCCGAGCTTCTGGCGATGGATCGCACCACCCTGACGGCGAACATCAAGCTTCTCGAGAAACGCAGCCTCCTGACGGTGACGCCGGATCCCGCCGATCGACGGGCGAGGCTGCTCTCGCTGACGCCGGAGGGGAGGGCCGTCCTCGCGGAGGCGGTGCCGCTCTGGCACACGACCCAGGCGGCAGTCGAGGCCGCGGTCCCCGACCCGGATGCCGTGCGCGCAGGGCTGGATGCGCTGGCGTGAGAGCGAATTCCGCCAGCGGCCGACCCGTCGCATGCGGTGCGTCGGCGGCATGCGGCTGTCGCGAAGGTGGACCTGCTCTGCCGAAAAATGAGGTCTTCGGGCATGCACGGTGGTTCGCCGCCGGCGGTCCCTTGGATGCGCTCCCTCGCAGTCAGCCGCGGGGACACCCATAAGCACTGGGTTTCGGTGCTCTCACTGGCTCTAGAAACCGCGGTCGCGGCCCGATCTTGCACCGCCCTTGCCGCGGCAGGCAGACGGCGTCGTGAGACGGCTCAAGAGAGCTGACGCCGTGGGAACGCTCGCGGCACCGACGAAAGCATGGCGTTGCACACTTGTCGCGTCGGGCGAAATTCCATCCCTTGCCGGGGCGGACGGCGCCTGCGATCCCGGTCGCTTCAACCCGTGAAGGACCGTGATGCCGTCATTCCTGAAATCCTTCGGCCCGGCCGTGCCGCAGACGACACCCATGGAAGCCGTTCGGGCCGGAACCGGCGCCTTCATCGGTCTGGCGTTGTGCGGCCTGTTGGTGCTGGCGCCGACTGGCGATCTGCAACTCGGATTGTACCTGATCGCCCCGTTCGGTGCGAGTTCGGTCCTCCTCTTCGCGGTTCCGAACAGCCCGCTGGCGCAGCCGTGGTCGGCGATCGGCGGCAATACGATCGCCGCGCTGGTCGGCGTCGCGGTCTGCCTTCTTGTCGCCGATCCCGCCCTGCGCATCGCGCTTGCCGTCGGCTTGGCCATCACGGCGATGATCCTGTGCCGCGCCGTCCATCCACCGGCAGGCGCGGTCGCGATGACGGCGGCCATGAACCCCGAGACCATCGCCGAACTGGGGTTCCGCTTCGCCCTCACGCCGGTCGCCCTCGGCACCGCGCTCCTGGTTCTGATCGCCATCGTCTACGCGCGGATGACCGGCAGGCGCTATCCGTTCCGCCAGTTCGACGACCCGAACCCGCATGGAACGGTGGATCGCCAACCATTCGAGCGGCTTGGGCTGTCGAGCGCGGAGCTGACGAACATCCTCGAGCGATACCGGCAATCGTTCAATCTGGGGGTCGAGGATCTGGCGCGATTGATCGGCGCAGCGCAGATGCAGGCCGCGACCCACAGGATCGATCCGACCGTCGCTGCGGACTTCATGTCGCGCGACCTCGTCACGGTGGGGCCGGAAGCCTCGCTTGCAGAGATCACGGCGCTGTTCGCGCAACACCGCTTCACCTCGCTGCCCGTCCAGACTGCGGATGGCCGGTTCCTCGGCGTGATCCTGCAGATCCACCTGATCGTCTTGAGAGGGAGCGATACGCGGTCGCTGCTCGGCAAAGGGAAGCGGCGCCTGCGGGCGGAAGACATCATGGATACGGCAAGCCCGCGCGCGGCGCCCTCGACCCCGGTGGCCGCCTTCTTCCATCTGATGGCCGAAAGCCAGACCGATGCCGTGCCGGTGATCGAGGACGAGCGGATCGTCGGCGTCGTCACCCGCACCGATCTGATCGCCGCGCTCGCACACAGCATTCTGGCGCAATATCCGGCCGGTCGTCCTCAGCCGGGGTGAGAGGCGACCACGTCTGAGCGACAGGAAGGGGGTAGGCCGCTTCCACGGCGGGGCGCTTCTTGGGCTGATTTGCCTGGAGGTGACCGCCCTGAGGTCACCGTTGGCAGCGCCACAGGGCAGGCAACGCCTGCGGCCCGCATGTCCCGCGCCCGGCCGCGATGGCGACCGGGCGTCGGATCAATGGCGTTCCTGGTCCTCGGCGGCCTCGTCCAATTCGGGGCCGATCAGGTTCTCGCCGGGATTGCCGACGCGGACGCTGTCGGTGGCGTAGGCCTGGAAGGCCGGGACCTGCGCCATGGGCAGGACGAGCCCGGCGACCACACCGATCACGGCGGCGATCGCGATGCCGATGAGAATGGCCTTCAACGCGCGTCTCCCGTCGTCGGCGCTGCCGGCGCCGCGTTCTGCTGATATTGCAGGTCGAGCGCCGCCAGCGCGATCAGCGCCGGGGGCAGGTCGACGCCCGCGCGCCGCATCTCGCGGGTCGCGCCATGGCACCCGGCGATATCGTTGGCATCGGCCAGTGCCTGGCCTTCGGCGAGGGTCATGTCCGGCTGCTTCTTGGTCGCTTCGGGCGTCTCGGGGATCGGCGCGCTGAGACCCGAGGTCTGCGGCGCGTTGTCGGCATTGCCGGCCTTCGGAGCCGGCGCATTGGCGTCGCTGGGCGCCTCGACCGCGGCGCCGGCCTGGTTGGAGGCTTCCTGGGCCGAGCCCGACTGGTTGCCGTCGGGCACGCCAGCCGCCTGCTGCTCGTTCTCAGCCGCCGCTTTGCCGTTGCTTGTCGCCTGCTGCTGCGGCTGGTCCGAGGCCGCACCACCGGCGGGCTCCTGGTCCGTGCCGCTTTCGGCCGACGGCTGCGTCGCTGATGCCTCACCAGCCTGCGCCGCAGGAGCCTGGTCCGCGCTCGCCTGAGCGGCAGCCGGCTGGCCGGGCGTGGCGGCTGCGTCCTCGGCCGGCGCCGGGGTCAGGAACGCCACCAGCTCGGTGCAGATATTGGCGGGGCCGGACGAGGCCGTGTCCGTACCGGTTGCGCCGGGCGCCGGTGTCGCGGTGCCGGCATTCGCCGCGGGCTCTGCCGGAGCAGCCTCGACCGCCGGATTCTGCTCCGCCGGCTGCGTGCCGTCGGGCGCGGGCGCCTGCTGGGCGTTCGCGGCCGGAGCCTCGCTTGCCGCCGGGGCCTGCGGCGCTTCGGGGGTAGGCTCCGGTGCCGTCTGGGCGACGGCGGCCGTGGCCAGCGCCGTGGTGGCGAAGAGTAGGATGAGACTGTGGCGCATGGTGCTCACTCCGCCGGATGGGTTTGCGGGATCGGCTGCGGTCCCTTGGCGGTCTTGGCCTGCTCTTCCTCGACCCAGAGGCTGTGATGGGCGCGAGCCCAGGCGAGGTCGACCTTGCCGTTGCCCATGGCGTCGTAGGCGCCCTCCATGCCCAGCGAGCCGATGTAGATATGGGCGATGATGATGGCGATCAGCACCATGCCGACCGTGGCGTGGACATATTGCGCGATCTGCATGCCCTCGATGTTCAGCACCGAGAAGGGGAAGAGCATCAGGAGGCCGCTGATCGACAGGGCGAGGCCGCCCAGCGTCACCGACCAGAAGATCATCTTCTGACCGGCATTGAAACGGTGCGCCGGGGGATGCTTGTCGCCGACGAAGCCGCCAAATTCGCGGATCCAGCGAATGTCGGTGCGGCTGGGCAGATTGTCCTTGATCCACACGATGATCATGAAGACGAGGCCGACCATGAACGCCCAGGAGACGAAATTGTGGACGTATTTCGCCCAGTAGCTCCATGTCGAGAAGGCGTCCGGTCCGATCAGCGGGAACAGCAGCCGCTTGCCGAAGACGTAGTTGAGGCCGGTGATCGCCAGCAGGATGAAGGCGGTGGCGGTCATCCAGTGGTTCAGGCGCTCGAAGAAACTGAAGCGCAGCAGCTTGCGGCCGACCTCCGGGCTGTCCTCGATCATGATCCGCCCGCGCGAGAAGTAGAAGGCGGCAAGCGCAAGGACCATGCCGATGATGGCGATGGCGCCGATCCACGGCAGCCAGCCTTCATGGAAGCTCTGATAGTCGCGCCCCTCGGGCTGCTCGAGCACCGCGGCCTTGCTATCCGGGATGCTGACCCGGCCGCTGATCTGGCCGCCCTGCAGCGCGTTGAGGAGCTGCTGCTCGGTCGGCGCCTCGGCGGTGGGGTTCTGGCCGCTGGGATCGGCCTGCGCGCCGTCGGTCGGTGCGACGTCGCTCTGGGGCGCGAGATTGTCGTCGCCCTGCTGGGCGGCAACGGGCGTCGCCAGGAGGGCGAGCGCCAGGCCGCCGGCGGCGAGAATGCTGCGAAGCGTGGTCATCGTCGCCATCTCAGGCCTCGATCGTTTCGCGATAGGCTGTCTGCCAGCCCCAGGCCCCGGTGCCGTAGCCGCGCTTGGCGACCCGCTCCTTGTAGATCGTCGCGATGATGTCGCTGTCGCCGGCCAGAAGCGCCTTGGTCGAGCACATCTCGGCGCACATGGGCAGCTTGCCCTCGGCGATGCGGTTCTTGCCGTATTTGGCGTATTCCGCCTCGGAGCTGTCGGCTTCCGGACCGCCGGCGCAATAGGTGCACTTGTCCATCTTGCCGCGCGAGCCGAAATTGCCGACGCGCGGATATTGCGGCGCGCCGAACGGGCAGGCGTAGAAGCAGTAGCCGCAGCCGATACACAGATCCTTGGAATGCAGCACCACGCCGTCCTCGGTGGTGAAGAAGCAATCCACCGGGCACACCGCCGCGCAGGGCGCATCGGTGCAGTGCATGCAGGCCATCGACACCGAGCGCTCGCCCGGCTTGCCGTCGTTCAGCGTCACCACGCGACGCCGGTTGATGCCCCAGGGCACGTCGTGCTCGTTCTTGCACGCCGTCACGCAGGCATTGCACTCGATGCAGCGATCGGAGTCGCAGAGAAATTTAAGCCGCGCCATTGTCTGTCGCTCCCCTTATGCCGCCGCGATCTGGCACAGCACGACCTTGGTCTCCTGCATGCCGGTGACCGGGTCGAAACCGTAAGTCGTGATGGTGTTGACGGATTCGCCGAGCACGATCGGGTCGGTGCCCGCCGGATAGTGCTCGCGCCAGTCCTCGCCCTGGTAATGTCCGGAGAAGTGGAAGGGCATGAAGGCGACGCCGGGCGCCACGCGCTCGGTCACCAGCGCCTTCACCCGCGTCTTCGCGTCGTTCTCCGTGCCGTAGACCCAGACATATTGCCCGTCCTCGACACCGCGGGCGGTGGCATCGGCCGGATTGATCTCGACGAACATCTCCTGCTGCAGCTCCGCCAGCCAGCGGTTGGAGCGGGTCTCTTCGCCGCCGCCCTCATATTCCACGAGCCGGCCCGAGGTGAGCAGGATCGGGAAGTTTCCGGCGACGTTCCGCTCGATCGCGGCCTGCTGCACGGAATAGCCGATATTCGGGATGCGGAACTGCCGCTCGTCGGGCCGGGTCGGGTATTTCTCGACGAGATCCGGCCGTGGCGTGTAGATCGGCTCGCGGTGCACCGGGACCGGATCGGGCAGGTTCCAGGCGACCACCCGGGCCTTGCCGTTGCCGTAATGCATGACGCCGTGATCCATGCAGACGCGCTGGATGCCGCCCGAAAGGTCCGTCGCCCAGCTCACCGCGTCGACCTTGTCGCCGCCGACCCGCTGGATCGTCGCCAGCTCCTCCGGCCGCAGGTCGGCGTCCCAGCCGAGCTTGCGCAGGATGCCGTAATTGAACTCGGGATAGCCGTCGGTGAGCTGCGAGCCCTCCGAATAGGAATCCTCGGCCAGCAGCGTCTCGCCGTTCCGCTCGACGCCGAAGCGCGCGCGGAAGGTGCCGCCGCCTTCCCAGATGGGCACGTCGGTGCGGTAGAGGATCGGCGAGCCCGGATGCTTCATCTCCGGCGTGCCCCAGCACGGCCAGGGCAGGCCGTAATATTCGCCGCCGACTTCCGGCGTGTCGGCCGGCGCGCGCAGGCTGACCAGGTCGAACTTGTCCTGGTTGCGCATATGCGCCTTCAGCCGCTCCGGCGACTGGCCGCAATAGCCGGTGGAGAAGCCGCCGCGATTGATCTCGCGCAGGATGTCCTCGGCCGAGACCTTGCTGTTCTCCACCGCAATGTTCTTGAACATCCGGTCGGCGAAGCCGAGCTTGACCGCGAAGTCGTGGATCACCGCGTAGTCGTCGCGGGATTCGAAGGCCGGCTCGACGATCTGCTCGCCCCATTGCAGCGACCGGTTCGACGCGGTGCGCGAGCCGTCGGTCTCCAGCGAGGTGGCGATGGGCAGGAGATAGGTGCCGTTGCGGCGGCCCTTGATGGCGCCGAAGGTGGTGGCATGGGGGTCGGCGACCACCAGCAGTTCCAGCTTCTCCAGCGCCTGCAGCATTTCCGGCATGCGGGTGACGGTGTTGCCGCCATGGCCCATGATGAACATGCCGCGCAGCGGCGAGCGCTGGTCGATCTCCTCCGGCGGCATGCTGACCGCGTCGAACCACCGGGTCGAGGTGATGCCCGGCGTCTCCATGTTTTCCTTGCGGGTGCGCGGCTCGCGCCCGCCCTTGGCCGGGACCTCGTCGAAGCGGCTCTGCAGCCACTCATATTCGACTTCCCAGACCCGCGACCAATGCTTCCAGCCGCCCTCGGTCAGGCCGTAATAGAGCGGCAGCGAAGTGACATCGAGGCCGAGATCGGTCGCGCCCTGCACATTGGTGTGGCCGCGGAAGATGTTGGCGCCGGTGCCCGGCTTGCCGACATTGCCGGTGGCCAGGCACAGGGTGCAGTAGGCGCGCACATTGGCGGTGCCGACCGTGTGCTGGGTGGCGCCCATGCACCAGATCAGCGTCGAGGGCCGCTCTTGCGAGAACAGATAGGCGACATGCTTCAGCTGCTCGCCGGACACGCCCGAGACCCGCTCGACCTCTTCCGGCGTCCACTTGGCGACTTCCTTGCGGACCTCGTCCATGCCGTAGACGCGGGTGCGGATGAACTCCTTGTCCTCCCAGCCATTCTCGAAGACGTGCCAGAGAATGCCCCAGATGACCGGGATGTCGGTGCCGGCGCGAAGGCGCAGATATTCGGTGCCGTGGGCGGCGGTGCGGGTGAAGCGCGGATCGATGACGATCAGATTGGCGCGGTTCAGCTCCTTGCCGGCCAGGACGTGCTGCATCGCGACGGGATGCGCTTCCGCCGGATTGCCGCCCATGATGATCATGGTCTTGGCGTTGCGGATGTCGTTGTAGGAATTGGTCTGGGCGCCGTAGCCCCAAGTGTTGGCGACGCCGGCCACGGTGGTGGAGTGGCAGATGCGGGCCTGGTGGTCGACCGAGTTGGTGCCCCAGAAGGCGCCGAACTTGCGGAACAGATAGGCGCCTTCATTGGTGAACTTGGCCGAGCCGAGGAGATACATGGCGTCGGCGCCGGAATCCTCGCGGATCTCCAGCATCTTGTCGCCGATCTCGTCGATCGCCTGTTCCCAGGACAGCCGCTGCCACTGGCCGTCGACCAGCTTCAGCGGGTATTTCAGCCGCCGGTCGCCATGCACGATCTCGCGGATCGCGGCGCCCTTGGCGCAGTGGGTGCCGCGATTGATCGGGCTCGACCAGCTCGGCTCCTGGCCGGTCCAGACGCCGTTCTGCACCTCGGCGGTCACCGTGCAGCCCACCGAGCAGTGGGTGCAGATGTTCTTCTTGATCTCGATCGGCACGCCGGGCATCGGCGCGCTGACCGCCTCGGCCTTCTGCACGGCGCCGGGCATCATGGAGCCGAAGGCGGCGAGGCCGCCGACGGCGAGACCCGACTGCTTCAGAAAGGCGCGGCGATCGAGTCCGGCAGGACGGGTCGACGAGACGGAAGAACAGAATTGGCCGGGCTGACCGGCCTTGCGTTTGGTGAGCATGTCCGCCTCACTTGTCCTGCAGCGTTTCGTAGCCGTTGGTCCGGTAGAACGCCTGAACGTCCGGGCTGTCGGGCTGATATTTCGGTTGGGTCTCGTCGGTCCCCGGATCGTAGGCCTCGGCCTCGTCGACGAAGGCCGGCGCCGTCACGGCGACCGCGGTTGCCGCGCCAGCCGCACCCGTGGCCTTGCGAAGGAAGGCGCGTCGATTGAGATCAGGCTTGTCCGTCGCCATGGTCGTCTCCCATTTCCCTGCCGGCGCGCGGGCCGTGCAGTCGTTTCGCGGCACTGTCATGCGACCAGCGCCTGCGACTCGGTCTCGATTGTCATGAAGCTGCGGCCGACACGGCCGACACAGCGGTAGAAATCCGCCGACCGGGCCGTTTCCAGATCCGCGAAGAAGCGGCCCATCCACGGCTGCATGTGGCGGGCGAAAAAGTCGCGGGCAGCGCCCTCGGGGGCCTCGAAGCGCCCGTCGATCAGCCCGGCCATGGTCTCGCAGAGGACGCCGACATGGTCCTCGAGCTCGACGAGGGAGCGGGAGCGTTCGATGCCCAGCCGCGCCAGATCCTGCCGCAGGCGGGCCAGCGGCTTCTCGCGCAGGAATCCGGTCAGATAATAGGAGCCGTAGGGCACCAGTTCGCCGCGGCCGACACCGATGAAGAGGTCGAAATACTCGCGCTCCAGGAGTGCCGGATCGGCCCGGCGGGCGGCCTCGGCCAGCGCCGCGTGGCTGCGCCCGAGGGGGGTCGCGTCGCCGCTGAGGCCGGCGACCAGCGCCAGCGTCTCGGCGCTCGGTTCGCGGGCCATGAGAACGGCGAGAAGGCCGTAATGCTGGACCCGGAACTGGTCGACCGGATCGAGCGCCGCGCGCAAGGGCGCCGTCGCCGTTGCGGCAACGTCGTGAGCGCTCGGTTCGGAAGGCCCGTCGGTCATCGTGGCGCTTTCATGGGTGTCCGGTTACCCGTTGATCTGGAACGAGAACCTAGATGGTTCCGGGGTTTGTGCAAGCCTCTTTTGAACCATTCCAGTTTCGTTGACGGCTATTCAAATCGGCAGCGCGCTGCCATGTCGCAGCGGCCGGTTTCGCGGAGCTTGCTGAGCTGTTTCCGCAGCGGTTTCGGGCATGGTTTCGGGCGTCTCCGGTAGAGCCGAATCCTGTGGGCCGGACGCGGCGGAAACCGTTTCGTTCGGCCCCGCCTGCGCAGCGTCGGCCGAGGTCATGGGCGGCGGCGATTCGGAGGGGGCGCTTCGATCCGCCGCGACAGTCTGCTCCGCGGCCTCGGCCTCGGCGGGCGCAGCCTTTTCGCGGCCGAAGATGTCCTTGACCATCTGCTTGACGTCGGTCGTCGCCGACAAGGGCCCGGAGACCGGCACGCCACCGGGCACGTTCCAGTCCCAGGCATAGTCTCTGGCGTCACCGACATAGTCGCGGATGGCGGGATCGAGCGACCAGAGCCGCCGCATGGCGCGGTTGCGCAGGGAGGCCGGGACGCCCTTGCGCAGAAACGCCGTCATGTCCGACGCGGCGGTCAGATCCTCCGGATCGGGCAGCGCCGCCAGTTCCTCGGCGGTGATCGGCGCATCGACAGCGGCCTGCGGTGCGTCGCCCGGCGCAGCGTGCTCAAGCGATACGCCAGCGGCCTCGGCGTCGGGGCCCGCATCCGCTCCGGCGGCGGCCGTGCGGTCCGCGTCGGCGACCTCGCGCTTGCGCTGAGACCAGCGGGAGAGGAAATCACTGCTCAAACCGGTCGTCCTTGCCGTCCTGTTCGTGCTTCCTGATCTGCCGCAGGGAAAACTAGCCTGCGATCCGAGCGGGTCGAGGGTGTGGGCCGCATCAATGTCGGTGGCCGTCAAAATCTGTCGGTGCCCGGTGATCCTCGGCAAGGCGCGGCTTCGGCCGGGCGGTGCCGGCATAGGGGTCGATCCCCTCGTTCAGCACCGCCTCGACCCGGCAGTCCTCGCACATGCGGATCGCGTCCAGACGGCGGGCATTCTCGCCGGCGAACATCCAGTGCTTGCCCTCCAGCTTGGCGATGATCCGCTCGATCGTGCTCTTCGTGCCGAAGGGCTTGGCGCAGCGAATGCAGCAGAAGGGCTCTTCCTCCTTGAGGATCTGCCGCGGTGCGTTCCAGGCGGTAAAATCGAGCGTCGGCTCCAGGGTGATCACCTGTTCCGGGCAGGTCGCTTCGCACAGGCCGCACTGGACGCAGGCGCCATGGGAGAAGCTGAGCAGCGGCCGGTCCTCGCTAGCCGACAGCGCACCGGTGGGGCAGGCGGTCACGCAGGCATGGCACAGCGTGCAGCCGTCGGTCTGCACATGAACCTTGCCGAAGGGCGCGCCATCCGGCAGGGCCACCTGCTCGACCGGCGCCGGCGCGACCCGGTGCAGCATCCGCAGGCTCAGCTCTAGAAGCTCGCGCTTGCTGCCGGCCGGGGCGAAGCTGGCGGGCGCCGGTGCGGCATGGCCGAGCGGCAGGGCCGCGAGTTCGGCGAGCATCTCGTCCGGCGTATCGGCATGGAGGATCCGGCAGGAATCCTCGCCATAGCCGAGCGCGGCCGCAAAGGCGCCGGCCAGATCGACGGTCCCGGCAAGGGTGGCAATGCCGTTCCGCGGCGCGCGCCGCGCCAGGATACCGATGCCGGCCGCCCCGTAGGTGAACGCCGCGGCGAGGCTTTCCAGCCCGATCTGCTTGATCTCGTTGACGGCCATCGGCAGCACGTGGGCCGGCAGCGTCGGACCGGCGGCGTCGATGAGCGGCTGACCGACATAACCGTCATGGAAGAGGACGACCGGGTCACGGCCGCCCGCCGCCCAGTAGCTGGTCAGGAGCGTCCGCAGGCGGTCGAGTTGCATGTCGACCGTCGGCAGCGTGTAGGAAGCCGCGCCCGTCGGGCACACCGCGGCACAATTTCCGCAGCCGGCACAGACATAGGCGTCGATCGTCACATGCTCGCCGGCCGGGGCGATCGCCTCCATGGCGCAGGCGTCGAGACAACGGGTGCAGCCGGTGATCGACGAGCGCGAATGGGCGCAGAGCTCCTTGCGGAAGGCGATATATTGCGGCTTCTCGAATTCGCCGACGAGCTCGGACGCTTCGGCGATCGCTGCGTCGAGGGCGGCCGGGTCGGCGACATCGGCGCGCAGATAGCCGTCGCGCGCCTCATGGGCCGGAAACAGCGGCGGCCGGGCCGCAAGATCGAGGATCACGTCGCAGCGCGACACCGCGCCGTCGCGCGGCAGCGCCATGCCGTCCGGCGGCATGTAGCCGTCCACGACGGCCTGATAGGCGCCGAAATGCCCGCTGGCGCTGGCGATGCGGCCGCGCGCCACCGGAAATGGCAGGCCATCGGGCACCGGCGTCAGGCCGCCATCGTCGAGGAGTACCGTCACGTCGAGGGACGCTGCCAGCCGCAGGCCCGCATCGATCGCGGCCGCGCCGTCGCCGCAGATCAGGATGGTGCCGTCGCTGACGAGGGACAAGATCGGCGGCTGCGCCGGGGGCAGGGCGGCGAGCGCCGCCTCGGCTGTGTCGCGGGGGCCGGTATGGGCTGGCGTATCGGTCACGATGGACGCAATCCTTCGGGCGTGTACGGCATTTCAGGCAGCCGGTTGTCTCACCGTCCACCGTTGGCGTAGAACGATTTTAAACTGGCGCAAGTCAATAGTATCACGTGGTTTTTTCATGTCGTCGCCATCGACCCTCGGGCTCGATCACCGCTCGTTTCGCGGCCTTGTCTCCTCATCTGGAACCCGCAAGGCGGGCGGCCACCGCCCTTGCGTCTTCCGCACCGGTCCCGATGCGCCGCTCCGCCTGCGGCGTTTTCCCGCGTCAAGGCGTTCCCGGGCGCCGGATTGGTATGAGGCGGGGCGGCTGGACAGCGATGGGCCGATGCGCGATGGGGAGCGCCGGCCGCTCGCTGCGGCCATGACGCCGCCGTTACGGCGCGCGCCGCAAAGGGGGCCCCATGGCTTTGAAACTGCCGCGCACGATCCGCATGGACCCGTCCGACGCCTTCGTCTTCACGGACGCGGCCGAACCCGGCGAATGGGCCGTCAGCGGCACCTTCCGCTTCTGGAACCGCGACGTCGCTTCCCTCGAGGGCAAGGAGCGCCAGGCGTTCCGCTCGGGGCTTCTGGGCGTTGCGAGTTTCGGCTGGTCGACCCTGGCGATCGTCAGCGAGGCGAGCGAGGCCGAGCGCGACGCGGTGGTGGAGGAACTGGCCCGTCATCTCGTGACCCATCTCGGCGCACCGGATGTCGCCACCGCCCGGCCGGCGGCGGAAGAGGAGGTGGCTTTTGCCGCCTCGCTCTGCGACCACCCGGTGAACACCATGCTGGCGGTGCAGCGCAGCGTCGAGAATGGCGACATTCGCGAGCGCTTCCGCACCCTGCATCGGCGCGAGGGCGCCGTCGACCATTCCCGCGCCTTCGGCTTCGTCGAGATCGACGAGGACGACGACGCCTATGCCGAGCATGTGGACATCCGCACCCTCGGCAAGACGCAGCCATGAACCCGGACGCTGGAGAGACGAGATGAGCGAGTTCTGGGTATCCTGCGGCCATCAGCTTCTCGACCGCAATGCGTCGGGCCATCTGCTGCTGACCGACGAATTCCTGAAGGCCTATTTCGCCCGGCCCGAACTGGTGCCGCCGCCCGAGGCCTGCGCCGCCGAGCTGGCGCTGCATGCAAGCCTCTTGGCCGATCCCCGCCGTCCGGTGAGCGAGGCGGAGATCGCCGGGCTCGACGATGCGGATGCGCGCGAGAACTGGCAGGTGATGCTGGCCTTCCGCGACCGGCTCATGGCCGCGCCGACGCTGGAGGCAGCCTATCTGACGCTGGTGCGCGGCGACATGTCCGGCACGCCGCATCTGTTCGTGAACCAGCTCGCCCAGGTCGTTCTGCGCAACGCACTTGATGGCTGCGCGGACCCGTTCGTCCTGCGTTCGGCCGAGCTGTTCTTCCGGCCGCAGCGGGCGAGCGTCCATGACGGCGCCCTGCTTCTCGCCGATGCCGAGATCGTCGAGATGCAGGAGCAGGATCGCCATGCCTCGCCGCTCCTGGCGATGTTCGCCGAGCCGACGGTGAGCGAACTCGACGTCCTCGATGCCGAGAACGCCGCCTCCTATTTCCATCGCGACGAAGCCTTCGAGCTGGTGCTGAGTTTCGCTTCCGGTCCGGCCGCGCGGGCCGGCCTGGCCGAGGCGATCGAGCGCTGGATCGCGCATCTTCTCGGGGTGCGGGTGAAGGTCGAGCCGGTCGCCCGCGTGGATGACGACGACTGGGCCTGGTTCGTCGGGCTCGACGCCGAGGCCAGCCGGATCGGCAACCAGGTCTGGCGCGGCGATACGGTGGCCCCCGCCGATCTGGAGAAGATCATCGGCATCTTCGCCCTGACCTTCGCCGATCCGGCCGAGGCACTGCCGGCCATCGGCGCGCGGCCGGTCTGGCTGTTCCTCGCCAGGCCGAAGGACGGCGTCGTGCGGCTGAAGCCGCAGAACCTTGTTGTCGGCCTGCCGCTGCGCTCGCCGGCGGAGGTGGCGTGAGCATGGATGCGCCGACCTTCCGCGTCGGGGTGGTGGTCGAGCGGCGGCCGTCGAAGAGCCCCTGGGTCGACCATGCCTGGCGCATCGTGGCGATCATTCCCGAGGCGATCGGCACCGAGCCGGGCCATGTCCTCGGCCACGACGGCGAGGCGGTGCTGCTCTATGCCGGCGCGCGGTCGGTAGAATTCCACCGGGTCGAGACCGGCAATTACCGCGACAATCTGACCTCGGGCAGCCCCGGCCTCTGGGTGACCCTGGCCCTCACCGACGAAGAGCCCGGGATCCGGCTCATCTCGGTGACCGCCGATCCGGCCGAGGGCGAATCCCTGACCGAGATCGGCGATCTGATGGTCGAGATCGCGCCGATGCCGCCGGAGATCGCCGAACGTCTCGCCGCTTTCGTTAAAACCCACCATGTCGAACGCGTCTTCACCAAGCGCAAGCGCCAGTAACCCTCTGGTTGCGCACGGATCCATGCTCCGGGCCGTCGAACCTTATCCTTCGGTGGCTAAGCGTCCGGGAACCCGCGCACGGGGAGGGACATTGCTGCGCAAAACGCAAGCCAGGGAGATCGACATGGCAGGGAAAACCGGCATTATCGTCGCCATCGGCGTCGTGCTCTTCATCATTGTCGGGGTGATCGGCTTCTACGGATCCGAAGCCTCGAACGCGCCCGAAGGCGACATCGTCAACTACGAAGAACCCGAGGTCGAAGGCTAAACCGTCTGGACTGCACGGTCGGTTTGCAGCGTCACGGCTGCTCCACGCTCAAAAAATAGGCGTGCCCGGTGCGAGGCAGAAGTGCTTGACTCGGCCTCGCTCCCTGCTACGCTGACCTGACATACCGGCCTTGTTCGCCGGACGGCATTCGAGCCCCGCCCGCCCGTCGATTCCTGTCGACGGGCGGCGGGGCTTTTTTGTGGGATCGACGTGACGCAACGCATAGACATCGGCATTCTCTACTCGCGCTCCGGCAACTACCAGTTGCTGTCGGACGCCTGCCGCGCCGGCGCCATGAGCGCCATCGCGGCGGTCAATCGCGACTCGGCGCTCGGCATCGAATTCGTGCCCGTCGAGCGCGACCCGCAAGGGCAGGTCGATCGCTATGCGCCGCTCTGCGAGGAAATCCTGCGCGACAGCGGCGCCCGCCATGTCATCGGGTGCATCACCTCCTGGAGCCGCAAGGAGGTCATCCCGGTGCTGGAGAAGACCGGCGGGACCCTCTGGTATGCCTGCCCTTACGAGGGCTTCGAAACGAACGACCACGTCGTCTACATGAATGCCTGCCCGAACCAGCATCTGGTGCCGCTGCTCGGTCATGTCGTGCCGCGCTTCGGCGCCGACGCCTTCCTGGTCGGCTCGAACTACATCTGGGGCTGGGAGACCAATCGCGTCGCCCGCGATCTGGTTGGCGATGCCGGCGGACGCGTCCTCGGCGAACGCTATCTGCCGCTTGGCGATACCGACGTGTCCCGGCTGATCGACGAGATCCGGGCGACACGGCCGAATTTCATCCTCAACCACCTGATCGGCCCGTCCTCCTATGCCTTCTTCGCGGCCTATGACGAGCTGGCGCGGGAAGATCCGCATTTCGCCGCCGCGTCCTGCCCGATCCTCTCCTGCAATCTGACGGAGATCGAACTGCCGGCGATCGGCGCCGCGGCAGAGGGCCATATCGCCGTCGGGCCGTATTTCCACGACAGGGCAAAGCCCTGGCCGAGCCAGGCCACGGACCCGGCCTTCACGTCGCGGCCCTCGTCCTTCTTCGCCGCCGCATACAGCGCCGTTCTCGTCCTTGCCGACCGGCTTGCTGCCGATGCGGGGGCGGCGCGCCGCATTCCCGACTTCACCGGCCGGCGGTTCGCCACGCCCTTCGGCGAAATCGCGATCGACCCGCAGACCCAGCATGCCAGCCTGCCGATCCGCATCGGTCGTGTGCGGGACGGCGGGTTCGACGTGGTGGAGGAGAGCGCGCAGCGGGTCGATCCCGACCCCTATCTCTCGCGCTACGATCCGGCGCGGATCTTCCCGCGTCCTTCGCTGCGAGCCGTCTCGTGACCCGCCGCAGCCGTATCCCCAATCTCGGCGGGGCCAGGGCCTTCGTGCTGCACCCGCCGCACGCGACCACTGCCGCGCTGGTTCGCCAGCTGGCGGCGATCGGGCTCGATCCCGTCGAATGCTGGCCGGACCTGCCGGCCGACGCGCTGGCGGCCGACTTCATCTTCTTCGACGCCGATCTCGGCTATGACGCGCAGTTTCCGTGGACGCCGGGCGAGGCCCCGATGCCGATGATCGCGCTGATCGGATCCGAGGCGCCCGGACGCATCGAATGGGCGTTGTCGCACGGCGCCCACTCCCACCTCGTCAAGCCGGTGGCCAATTCCGGCATCTATTCGGCGCTGCTGATCGCCCGGCAGGGCTTCGAGGCGCGCCGGAGCCTGGCCGACGAGGTTCGCGGCCTCAAGGGGCGGGTTGCCGAACGCCAGACGATCGTGCGCGCCGCCGTGGCGCTCAGCGCTGGCGGTGTCGGCGAGGAGCGGGCCTATGCCCAGCTGCGGGCGCTCGCCATGAGCTGGCAAACGACGATGGAAGAGGCGGCACGCCGCGTCCTGGCACTCGAAGAGGGAGGTCGCGATGAGCGCAGAACTCGTCTCTGAGCCGACGGCGCCCGTGGTGGTCGCAAAGCCGGCCGGCGTCCTGGCGCAGCTGCTGCGCCGGCCCCTGGCGGTGATGGGCCTCGTGCTGATCGTCGTCACGGTCGTCGGCGCGATCGCCGCGCCCTGGCTGACCTCCTACGATCCGAACGACCAGCTCTTCGACGGGCTGACGCTGCAGGGCGCGCCGATGGCGCCGGGCGGCGCCTTTGTCCTCGGCACCGATCTGCTCGGCCGCGATCTCCTGACGCGCATGCTCTACGGCGCCCGCACATCCCTGATTATCGGCATCGTCGCCAATGGCGTCGCACTGATCATCGGCACTCTGGTCGGCGTGACCGCCGGCTTCTTCCGCGGCTGGATCGGGGCGGTCCTGATGCGTTTCACCGATCTGATGATGGCGTTTCCGGCGCTGCTCCTGGCGATCTGCCTCGCCGCCGTGCTGTCGCCGAGCCTTTGGATCGTCGCGATGGTGATCGCGCTGGTCAACTGGGTGCAGACCGCGCGCATCGTCTTCGCCGAGACCAGCTCCCTCGCCGAGCGCGAGTTCATCGACGCCGAGCGCTCCATCGGCGCCTCGACGCCGCGGATCCTGTTCCGCCACATCCTGCCGCACCTGCTGCCGACGATCATCGTCTGGGGCACGCTCGGGATCTCGACCACGGTCCTCCTGGAGGCGACCTTGTCCTATCTCGGCGTCGGCGTGCAGCCGCCGACCCCGTCCTGGGGCAACATCATCTTCGAGAACCAGACCTATTTCCAGGCGGCGCCCTGGCTGGTGTTCTTCCCCGGCGCGGCCATCCTGGCGCTGGCGCTGGCCTTCAACCTCGTCGGCGATGCGATGCGCGACATCCTCGATCCCACCCAGCGGGGGCGGCTGTCATGATCGCCTATCTCGCCCGTCGGCTGATCCAGTCGGCCCTGATCCTGCTCGGCGTGTCGCTGATCACCTTCGCGCTGCTCTATCTGCTCCCGGCCGACCCGGTGCGCCAGATCGCCGGCCGCAGCGCCACGGCCCAGACCGTCGAGAACATCCGCCGCGAACTCGGCCTCGACCAGCCCTTCCTCGTCCAGTACGGCCGCTATCTGCTCGGTCTCGTGCAGCTGGATTTCGGGCGCTCCTATCTGCAGCGCTCGGAGGTTTCGGAGCTGATCGCGGCACGGCTGCCGGCGACGCTGCTGCTGATGCTCGGCGCCATCGTCTGCGAACTGGTGCTGGGCCTGACCATGGGGCTGGTGGCGGCCCTGAAGCGCGGCTCGGCGACCGACCAGACGCTGATGGTCGGCTCCTTCGTCGGCGTCTCGGCGCCGCAGTTCGTCGTCGGCCTCCTGCTTCTCTACGTCTTCGCGGTGCGCCTCGACTGGTTCCCGATCGGCGGCTACGGCACCTTCTCGCATCTCGTCCTGCCCTCGGTCACGCTCGGGATCCTGGGGGCCGGCTGGTACTCGCGGATGATGCGGTCCTCGATGATCGATGTCCTGCGCCAGGATTACATCCGCACCGCGCGGGCCAAGGGCCTCGCCCGCTACACCGTGTTGTTCCGGCATGCCCTGCCCAATGCGATCCTGCCCGTGATCGCGATGATCGGCATCGACATCGGCCTGTTCATGAGCGGCATCGTCGTCGTGGAAAGCGTCTTCGGCTGGCCCGGGATCGGCCAGCTCGCCTGGCAGGCGATCCAGCGCGTCGACATTCCGATCATCATGGGCGTCACGCTGGTCTCGGCCTGCGCCATCGTGCTCGGCAATCTGCTCGCCGATCTCGTCTCTCCGTTCATCGATCCCCGGATCAAGCTCCAGTGACCCCTGAAGGAAAGGAAGACCGCATGAAAGCCTGGCTCACCACGACCGTCGCCGCATCGGCGCTCGGATTCATGCTGGCGGCAGCGCCGGCCATGGCGCAGGACGCCGCGACGGCGCCCGCCGCCGATGCCACCACGCCGGACCCTGACGCCAAGCAGGGCGGCAACATCGTCATCACCTACAAGGACGACGTCGCTACGCTCGATCCGGCGATCGGCTATGACTGGCAGAACTGGTCGATGATCAAGAGCCTGTTCGACGGGCTCATGGATTACGTGCCGGGCACCACCGAGCTGCGGCCGGGCCTTGCCGAAAGCTACGAGATTTCCGAGGACGGGCAGACCTTCACCTTCAAGCTCCGCTCGGGCGTCAAGTTCCACAATGGCCGCGAGATGACCGCCGAGGACGTCAAGTTCTCGCTCGACCGCGTGACCGCCCCCGCGACGCAGAGCCCCGGCGCCGGCTTCTTCGGCATGATCGACGGCTACGAGGCGGTGGCGGCCGGCGAGGCGGACAGCCTGTCCGGCGTCACGGTGGTCGATCCGACGACGGTCGAGATCAAGCTGTCGCGGCCCGACGCCACCTTCCTGCACGTCATGGCGCTGAACTTCGCCTCAGTCGTTCCCGAGGAAGCGGTGGCCGAGCACGGCGCCGATTTCGGCAAGAACCCCGTGGGCACCGGCGCCTTCAAGCTCGGCGAATGGGCGCTCGGACAGCGCGTCGTGTTCACCCGGAACGAGCATTACTGGCGCGACGGCCTGCCGTATCTCGACCAGATCACCTTCGAGATCGGCCAGGAGCCGATCGTCGCGCTGCTGCGTCTGCAGAGCGGCGAGGTCGACATTCCCGGCGACGGCATCCCGCCGGCCAAGTTCCAGGAAGTCATGGCCGATCCCGAGCAGAAGGCCCGCGTCGTCGAGGGTGGCCAGCTGCAGACCGGCTACATCACCATGAACGTCGAGATCCCGCCCTTCGACCAGAAGGGCGTTCGCGAGGCGGTCAACATGGCGATCAACAAGGACCGCGTCGTCCAGATGATCAACAACCGGGCGCTGCCGGCCAACCAGCCGCTGCCACCGTCGATGCCCGGCTATGACGAGAGTTACGAGGGCTACGCCTACGACGTGGACGCGGCGAAGGCCAAGCTCGCCGAGGCCGGCTTCCCGGACGGGTTCGACACCGAGCTCTTCGTGATGAACACCGACCCGAACCCACGCATCGCCCAGGCGATCCAGCAGGATCTGTCGCAGATCGGCATTCGGGCCGAGATCCAGTCGCTGGCCCAGGCGAATGTCATCGCCGCCGGCGGCGAGAAGGACGCCGCGCCGATGATCTGGTCGGGCGGCATGGCCTGGATCGCCGACTTCCCGGATCCGTCCAACTTCTACGGCCCGATCCTGGGCTGCGCCGGCGCCGTGCCGGGCGGCTGGAACTGGTCGTGGTACTGCAACGAGGAGCTCGACAAACGGGCGACCGAGGCCGACTCGATCGTCGATCCGGCGCGCCAGGAAGAGCGGTCGCAGATGTGGTCGAAGATCTACACCGACATCATGGCCGACGCGCCGTGGGTGCCGGTCTTCAACGAACAGCGCTTCACCATGAAGTCGCCGCGCATGGGCGGGGCCGACAATCTCTATGTCGACCCGGTCCATATCCCGATCAACTACGACTACGTGTATGTGAACGATGTGCAGTAACTGCGACTACACGATCCACAGTCGCCACCATCATTTCGGCTGGGACAACACGTTCCAGCCGGTCCAGACGGTGGCCCCCGGCTCGACGATCGAATTCGAATGCCTCGATTCCTCCGGCGGTCAGTTGACCGCCGGATCCACCGTCGCCGACGTCGAGACGCTGGATTTCGGCAAGATCAACCCGGTGACCGGGCCGATCTTCGTCGAGGGCGCCGAGCCGGGCGATGCCCTGAAGATCACCATCGAGTCGTTCAAGCCCTCGGGTTTCGGCTGGACCGCCAATATTCCGGGCTTCGGCCTCCTGGCGGACGACTTCAAGGATCCGGCGCTCACCATCTGGAAATACGATCCGGGGACCCTCGAGCCGGCTCTGTTCGGCAAGGAGGGGAAGGTGCCGTTGAAGCCCTTCGCCGGAACGATCGGCTGCGCGCCGGCCGAGCCTGGGCTCCACTCGGTCGTCCCGCCCCGGCGCATGGGCGGCAATCTCGACATCCGGGACCTGTCCGCCGGGACCGTGCTCTACCTGCCGGTCGAGGTGGCCGGGGCGCTGTTCTCCGTCGGCGACACCCATGCGGCGCAGGGTGACGGCGAAGTCTGCGGCACGGCGATCGAAAGCCCGATGAACACGGTGCTGACGCTCGATCTGGTGAAGGATGCGCGGCTGCAGATGCCGCGTTTCACCACCGCGGGACCGGTCACACGACATCTCGACGCCAAGGGCTACGAGGTGACGACCGGGATCGGGCCGGACCTCATGGCCGGGGCGAAGATGGCCGTCGCGCAGATGGTCGATCTTCTCTCGGCACGCTACCAGATGGATCCGGTCGACGCCTACATGCTGGTCTCGACCTGCGGGGATCTGCGGATTTCGGAGATCGTCGACATGCCGAACTGGGTCGTCTCCTTCTACTTTCCGCGCTGCGTCTTCGAATGAGGCAGCCTGTCGAGAACACCCGCGGCGGGGAAATGCCGCCGCGGGACGGTGCCATCCTGCGGGTCGAGGAACTGACCGTCGAGGTCGGTGGCGAGACCGGGCCGAGGCCCGTGGTCTCGGATTTTTCCTTCGAACTCGCCCGCGGCGAGACGCTCTGCATCGCCGGCGAATCCGGGTCCGGCAAGTCGATGACGTCGCTGGCGATCATGGGGCTGCTGCCCAAGCCCGGCGCGCGGATCGCTTCCGGCCGGATCCGGCTGGGCGACACCGACCTGGCGCAGCTGGGCGAGGGCGAGATGCGCCGGGTGCGCGGCAAGCGCGTCGCGATGATCTTCCAGGAGCCGATGACCTCGCTCAACCCGGTGCTGACCATCGGCCGGCAGTTGATCGAGGCGATCGAGGCCCATGAGAGCGTCGGTCGCACCGAGGCACGCCGCCGTGCCATCGCCGCGCTCGATGCCGTTCGCATTCCCGAGGCCGCCAGCCGCCTTGCCCAGCATCCCCACGAACTGTCCGGCGGCATGCGCCAGCGCGTGATGATCGCGATGGCGCTGGCCCTGCGCCCCGACGTGCTGATCGCCGACGAGCCGACGACCGCGCTCGACGTCACCGTGCAGGGGGAGGTGCTGGAGTTGCTGCGGGATCTGCAGCGCGACCTCGGCACGGCGATCATCCTGATCACACACGACATGGGCGTCGTTGCCGAGATGGCCGACCGCGTCGTCATCATGCGCCACGGCCGCATGGTCGAGACGGGGGCCGCGGCAACGATCTTCGCCGATCCGCAGGCCGCCTATACGCGCGAACTCCTGGCCGCCGTGCCACGCATGGGCCAGGGCCGCGACCGCGCGGCCGCCCGCGTCGCGCCGCCCGCCGCCGAACCGTCCACGGCTCCGGCGCCGCTGGTCGATGTCCGCGATCTCTCCGTGCGCTTCGACATCCATGGCGGGTTCTTCGGCCGGGTCGACCGGCGCGTCCATGCGGTGGAGGGGATCAGCTTCTCGGTCGGGGATCGCGAGACCTTGTCCCTCGTCGGGGAATCGGGCTGCGGCAAGTCGACGACCGCCAAGGCGCTGGCGGGACTGGTGCCGTATTCGGGCGACATCGTCGTCGGCGGCCGCAACATGGCCGGCCTGACTCGCCGGGAGACCAAGGCCCTGCGCCGCGACGTCCAGATGATCTTCCAGGACCCGTTCGCCTCGCTCGATCCCCGCATGACGGTCGGCGACCTCGTCGCCGAGCCGATGCTCATCCACAATATCGCCGAGGGCCCCGAGCGGCATGACCGCACCGCCGGCCTGTTCGAGCGGGTGGGGCTGTCCGCGTCGGACATGCGCCGCTATCCGCACGAATTTTCCGGTGGCCAACGCCAGCGCGTCTGTATCGCCCGCGCCCTGGCGCTGCGGCCGAAACTGATCGTCGCCGACGAAAGCGTCTCGGCGCTCGACGTGTCGGTGCAGGCGCGGGTGCTGGAATTGCTGCGGGAACTGCAGGACGAGTTCGGCATCGCCTATCTGTTCATCTCGCACGACATGGCCGTGGTGGAGAACATCTCCGATCGCGTGGCGGTGATGTATCTCGGCCAGATCGTCGAGATCGGCACGCGGGGCCAGGTGTTCGGCAACCCGCAGCACCCCTATACGCAGCGGTTGATCGAGGCGGTCCCGGTGCCGGATCCCGCGAAGCGGCGGCATGCCTTTCCGCGGCTGGACCACGATATCCCGAGCCCGGTGCGCCGTGTCGGCGACGAGCCGTCGCGGCTGATGCTGCAGGATTGCGGCGATGGGCATCTCGTCGCGGCCTGAGCCGCGGCGACATCGATCGGATCGCTGAAGGGGCTGCCCGACGCAGGGCGCGCGGTGGCGACCCGTCGTGTGGGCAGGGTGCCGCGCTACTGGCGCAGGACGTCGCCGAGGGTCTTGCCGGTGTTGAGGAGATGGACGCGCCAGATCGCGGCGGCTCCGGCGCTGTCGCGGATGCGGAGCGCTGCCATCAGGGCCTCGTGTTCCTCGAAGGCCTGCAGCCAGCGGTTGGCGTCGAGAATGGCCATGTAGCGGCCGCGCTGGGCCCGCAGCATCAGCCGCTCGTGGACGAATTGCAGTTCCTCGTTGCCGCTCGCGGTCACCAGCATCTGGTGGATCGTCGAGTTCAGGTCGAAATAGACGTCCTTGTCATCGGCATGGAAGGCCGCCGTCATGGCTGCGTGCACGGCCTCGATCTCGGCGATCTCCGTCTCGCTCATTCGTCGCGTCGCGAGCTCGGCGGCGAGGCTTTCGACCGCCGCGATGACCTCGAACAGCTTGATCGCCTCCTCGGCCGTGTAGGAGGCGACCCTTGCGCCGCGGTTCACCTCGATCACCACCAGCCGTTCCTCGGCTAGCACCTTCAGCGCTTCCCGCAAGGGCGTCGGCGACACGCCGAGGCTGTCCGACAGGCTTGCCACCGGGACCTTCTCGCCCGGCATCAGCTCGCCATGGATGATCATCTGGCGAAGGGTCTCGGCGACTTCCTGGTGCAGCGAATGGCGGCGGATGCGCGCCTTGCGGGGCTTGTCGCCGAGGGCGCGGGCAGGACTGGCGGCGGCGCTGGGGTTCGGGCTCAAAGGGGGACTTTCTCGACCGGCATGATCGGTTCTATGTAGGCGCATCGCTCTTTCGGAGAACTGCGCATGCTGTCAGCCAGCCCATCATTCCGCCCGCTGCGGCCCGTCCGGCCGGAAGCTGTACGCTGATGGCCGATGACACGACGCCCGCCGAGGCGCTGGCGACGGCCCTGATCGCAGCCCGGCGTTCGCACGCCCCGATGCCGCGCAGTGAGGCCGACCGGCTGGCCGGCATGATCGGCCCCGACGGTGCCTATGCCGTCCAGCAGCTGGTCTGCGAGGCCTTCGGTCCGGTCGCCGCCTGGAAGACCGGGCGCAAGCGCGTCGCCGATCCGGTGATCGCAGCGCCGGTGCTCGAGGGCGGTCTGCGCGCCTCTGGTGCCAGCTTCTCGACCGGTGAACTCGGTGCCTGCGGCGTCGAGCTGGAAATCGGCTTTCGTCTCGATCGCCCCCTGCCGCCCTTCGATACCGCCGATTTCGAGGCCCTGGCCCGGGATTGCGTGACGCCGCTGGCGGTGATCGAGATGGTGGATGGCCGCATCGACGGGTTCATGGACGCCGCGCCGCTGGCCAAGCTGGCCGACAACCAGAGCAATGGCGGCCTGGTTTTCGGCACGCAAGTGAATGAAGGGACGCTCGACCTCACCGAGCCGGAGGTGCGGCTGACCTTCGACGGCCGCGAGGTCGTGACCGGCCGCCAGAAGGTGCCGGGCGGCGACGCCTTCTCCGTCTTCCTGGCCTTTGCCCGGATGGTCGGCGATCATTGCGGCGGCCTGCAGCTGGGGCAGATCGTGACCACCGGAACCCTGTCCGGCCTGCCCTTCGTTGCGCCCGGCACGGTGATCGAAGGCTGGATTTCCGGCCTCGGTCCCGTGCGCACGGCCTTCGTCGAAGCCGCTGCCGGCGACGGTCAGGATGCGGCGATGTCCGGCCAGCGATCGTCCCATGGACAGCGTTCCTCATAGGCGGCGGCGAGCGCCAGAAGCGTCGGTTCCGCGCCGCGATCGCCGATCAGCTGCACGCCGATCGGCAGGGTGCCGGTCGGGACCGGGCAGGGCAGGGCGATGGCCGGAAGCCCGGCGGCATTGACCCAGCCCGTATAGACGGCGTGGCCGCGGGGCCCGACCGTGTGGCCGTCGATCCTGTCCGGGAAGGGCGTATCGGCCGCCCAGGGCATGGCGGCGCAGGACGGCATCAGGATCAGGTCGAAATCCGCAAAGCCTTCAGAGACCTGCCGGCGCAGGGCCGCGACCGTTTCGAGGATGGCCAGCAGGTCGCTTGCCGACCGTTCCGCGCCGCGCCGGGCCATGGCGACATATTTAGGGTTCACCTTGTCCGCGAAGTCGGGCTCGACGGCCAGAAGGCGCCCCAGTCCGATCTCGGCGATCGACGACCAGATGGCGGCGAGACCGGCGCTGTCGAAGGGCAGCGCGCTGCGCGTGACCCGGTGGCCCAGCGCGGCGAATGCATCCGCCGCGGCGTTTAAGGCGGTGACGATCTCCGGGTCGCAGGGATTGGCGTCGATCCGTTCGACCGAAAGGATGCGGAGCGGTCGATCGGCGGCCGGCGCGTCTGGCGGACAGCGCGAGGCCGGATCGGCGCGGTCGGGGCCGGCGAGGACGCTGTCGAGCAGCGCCGCGTCGCGCGCCGAACGGGTGAAGGTGCCGACCACCTCGAAATCCAAGAGCACCTGCGGCAGCCCGTCGGCGCGGGGCACGTGGCCGATGCCGGGTTTGAGGCCGACGAGACCGGTATAGGCGGCCGGGCGTCGGGTCGATCCGCCGCCATCGGTGCCGATTGCCACCGGCACGAGCCCGGCGGCGACGGCCGCCACCGATCCGCCGCTGGAGCCGCCCGGCGTCAGCGCCGGCGCCCACGGATTGCGGGTGACGCCGAAGAGGTCGTTGGAGGTGTAGCCCTCGACGGCGAATTCCGGCGTGTTCGTCTTGCCGATGACGATCGCACCGGCCTCCCGGAGACGCCGGATCGGCAGCTCGTCCCGCGCCGCGATGGTGCCGGCATAGAGCCGGCTGCCGAAGGTGGCGGGCATGCCCTTCACCACGAGATTGTCCTTCACGGCGACCGGCACGCCGTCGAGCGGGCCGATGGGTGCGCCGCTTCGCCAGCGCGCGGCCGAGGCGGCGGCCTCCTCCCGCGCCGTCGGCGACAGGCAGACGAAAGCGTTCAGCGAGGGATCGATGCGGGCGATCCGGGCAAGGCAGAGATCGACGATCGCCACCGGGTCGCTCGCGCCCTGCCGGTACGCTTCGACCAGCGCCGAGGCGTCGAGGCGCCAGGCCGGGGGTGCCGAGATGGTCATTGCGCTCAACCCGCCATGTTGCGCGGCAGCCAGAGGACGATGTCCGGCGCGAAGATGAGAAGGATGGTGAAGGCGATCATGATCAGCGCGTAGGGGAACGCGCCATAGACCACGTCCGTGAACGGACCGCCGTCCTTTCGCACGCCCTGTACGACATAGAGGTTCATGCCCACCGGCGGGGTGATCATGCCGAGCTCGCACATCAGGACGACGAAGATGCCGAACCAGATCGGGTCGACGCCGACGGCGGTGACCACCGGCAGGGCGATCGGGATGGTGAGGACCTGCATCGACAGGACGTCCATGAACATGCCGAGGAAGAGGTAGAAGACGATCAGGATGAGCAGGAGCCCGGTCGCCGACAGCCCGAAGGAGGCGACCCACTGGGTCATGGCCTGGGCCGCGCCGCCGAGGGCCAGCGTGACGTTGAGCATGAAGGCCGCGGTGATGATCAGGAGGATCATGCCGGTGGTCTTGGCCGACTGGCGGAAGCAGATGTCGATCACCTGCCAGTTCAGCTGGCCCTCCCGCCAGATGAAGCCGATGGCCACGACGACGGCCAGCGCCGCCGATTCCGTCGGCGTGGCGATGCCGGCATAGATCGAGCCCATGACGACCAGGAAGATGATCAGCGGCGGGATCAGATGGCGGGCGAGGGCGAGGCGTTCGCGCAGGGGCAGCAGCGGCTCCCGCTCGACGGTGGAGCCGTGTTCCTCGATCAGGCTCTGGACGGCGATGAAGATCATGAAGCTGAGCGTCAGCAAGATGCCGGGGACGATGCCGGCGATGAACAGCTGGCCGATCGAGGTTTCGGCGAGCGAACCGTAGACCAGGAGGTTGACGCTGGGCGGAATGAGAATGCCCAGCGTGCCGCCGGCGGCCAGCGAGCCCAGCGACCGGCTGGGCTTGTAGCCGCGCTTGTCGAGATTGGGCAGCGACACCGTGCCGATGGTCGCGGCCGTGGCGACGGACGAGCCGGAGGTGGCGGCGAACAGGGCGCAGGAGCCGATATTGGTGTGTAGCAGCCCGCCGGGCAGCCGAACGAACCAGACGGCGAGGGCGGTGTACATCCGGTCGGCGAGGCCGCCGCGCAGAAGCAGTTCGCCGAGCAGGATGAACAGCGGGATGGCGGTCAGGACGTTCTCGTTCTGCACGCCCCAGGCGACCGGCCCCATGGACTGGACCAGCGGCCAGCCGAACAGCAGCGTGCCGCCGACGACGCCTGTGACGACCATGATCACGGCCACGGGCACGCTGGCCAGGAGCAGGGCCAGCATGGCGACGAACCCGATGAGGACGGCGGAGACGGTCATGGGCGGGAATCCGGAACGGTCAGGGAAGGACGGGGCAGGCGGTCAGCGCGCATGGACATTGTCCAGCTCCTCCTTGATCTCGTCCTCCACCCCCTTCGGATCGAAGGCCTCCGACAAGGCGTCGAGGCGGCCCCGCAGGAGGAGGTAGGTGGCGTAGAGGGCGAGGCCGACGGCGACGAAGGCGAAGAGCACGTAGCCGGCGAACCAGCCGGCCTGGGGATAGATCATCGGCGTCGCCCAGGGCGTCGGCGCGACGCTGCCATAGGCGATGGTGTCGGCGATGACGAAGCGGCCGACATAGACGAGGAAGAGGCCGAACAGGGCGAGCGAGACGATCGACAGCCAGTCGAGGATGGAGCGGATCGTTGCCGGCAGCCGGCGATGCAGGAAATCGATGCGCACATGCGCCCGGTCGACCAGGGCGACCGTGAAGGCCAGCGACGATCCGATGGCAAGGACATAGCCGCCCAGTTCGTCGGCGCCTTCGAAGGAGAAGTTGAACAGTTTTCGGGCGACGGTCTCGGCCGCCACGAAGAAGGACAGCGCGACAAGCGACAGGCCGAAGACCCAGCTGGCGAATCTGGCGAAGTGATGCATGGAGCCGTCCCCGTTGGTGAGCGCAGCGCGTGGAGATCGCCGCAGGGTGCCGGGCGGCCGACGGGCCGCCCGCTCTGTTGGCGAGGGGAGACTAGAAGCCGAGCGCCTTGCCGACGGTCTTCTGCCAGTCTTCCGAGCAGGTCGGGTTGACCTTGTCGCAGATCTCCTTCCAGCCCGGGAACGAGATGTCGCGCAGCGCGCTCTGCATCGTCGCCTTGTCTTCCTCGGAGACCGGGATCAGCTTGAGATCGTAGGACTTCACCGTCTCGCAGGGCTCTTCACCGACATTGCAGTTCACGGCGTCCTCGAAGATCTCTTCCGAATAGGCCCAGATCTCCGAGACGAGACCGTCGAAGGCCGCCTGCAGCTTCTCCTGGTCTTCCGGGGAGAACTTGTTCCAGGTGTCGAGGTTGATGCCGTAGCCCTGCACCGCGATCTGGAAGGCGATCGGCAGCATGTTGCTGGTTTCCTCGGGCCAGCCGGCGGTGTTGGCCGAGCTCGGGCCGGTGATCGCGCAGTCGATCACGCCGCGGGCGAGCGACTGCTGCACTTCCGAGAAGCCGAGCGGCACCGGCGTTCCGCCGACCGAGGACACGAAATTGGCCAGGCTCTGGTCGTAGACGCGGACCTTGTTGCCGCTGAGATCGGACAGCTTGGCGATGTCGGGCTGGCAGAACAGCACCTGCGGACCAAACGGCCAGACGCCGAGGAGCTTGGTGTTGAACTTCTCCTGCAGCTGCTTGTCGACGACCGGGCTGAAGGCGTCGACGGCCTTCTTGGCGGTGGCATAGTCGGGGTTCTGGCCGACGAGGTCGAGGCCGAGAATGGTCGGCTCGTCGCGCGAGACCTGGGACATGCGCAGGGAGATGATGTCGAACAGGCCGCTCTTGAGAAGCCGCAGCTGCTCGGTGTCCTTGACGCCGGTGACGTCGACCGGCGTGTAGGTGGCGCTGACGTCGAGGCCGGTCTTCTCCGCCATGTTCTCGAAGAAGGGGGCTTCGTAGTTCTTCTGGATGAGGCCCGTCGACGAGGGCTGGCCCATCACCTTCAGGCTGATGGTCTGCGACAGGGCGGGCGCCGCAAGGGCTGCCGTGCAGGCGGCGGCAAGAAGCAGGGCTTTGATCTTCATGTTGCACTCTCCGTTGATGCCGGCTGTCCGGCAGGGGATGTGTCAGGGCCCGAAGCGGACGGGACGCCTGTCGCGAAAGCCTGCGTTGGCCGCAGGTCCGTCATCTGGGAAAACTCCGGGAACAGCCGGCCCCAGCCGGTGATCCGCGCGGTGTCGAGGCCGACGAGACGGGCCGTGGCAAAGGCGGTGATGGCGACCGAGTCGATGACCGGAATGCCGCATTCGCGCTCGAGCGCGGCGACGACCGGCGCACCGCGGAAATTCGTGCAGACGATGGCGATCATCTGCGGCCTGGCCGCCGCGACATCGCGCACGCAGTCGGCGATGGCCTCGGGCGTGTATTCGCAGAACGAGAAATTGCCGCGGTCTTCCAGGTGCCGTTCGGCCACCACCGCGATGCCCTGGCGGGCGTAATTGGCGACGATCCGCTCCTGGACCTCGCCGAGATACGGCGTCACCAGCGCGATGCGCGTGACGCCCGCCGCCCGGAACAGCCGGTCATAGGCCAGCATGGTCGTCGTGGCGGCGATGCCCGTCGCCGCTTCGATCTCGCGGCACAGTTCGACGTCGCGCTCCAGGCCGAGCCAGGCCGAGGAAGTGCCGTTCCAGGCGATGACGTCGACGCGGGCGTCGGCCAGGAGGCGCGCCGCGTCGAGGACCGGGGCGAGGTCGAACTGGGCCTGCGAGCCCTGCGACATGGAAATCTCGGTGACGCTGAAGCGACCGAAATGCACGCTCGCCTCGGCGCCGAAGGGGCGCAGGATCTCGGCCGTATAGGGTTCGAGAACGGTGTTGGAGGACGGCGTCAGCATCCCGATGCGAAGCGGCGCGCCTGCCTTCCGATTGTCCGGCCTTGCGGCCACTGCCTGCGTCAACTGGGTTCACCCTCGCCGCAACATCTTTCGATGAGCAGCATTCAATTGTTAATTGAATTCAGTGTAAACCCCTGTCAACGCTGAAATATACGCCAATCACTGACGCAAATTCTTGCAGGCTGCCCAATTGAGGGGCGATCGCGGAGGCGGTTGTGGCATCGTCTGGAGGCTTGGCCTTGGTGCCGGGGCCTGACGCAGCGGGAGGCTGTGGATGCCGCAGGAGGCCTGCAGGGCGGGACGGAATCACCGCCGCCACACGGGCGCGCCGGCAACGCGCGAGGCACTCGGGTGGCCCATGGTCGGCAGGCGTGGCCGCGCTGTGAAGGCAGCGGAACGCGGTGGCGGACGAAGGGCTGGCGCCCCGTACGGAGCCGCCAGCCTCGCGCCTATTTCACTGCGGGAAGACTGGCGGTCTCGTATTCATGGACAAGCGTGCGGTCGAGGACCGGATCGTGCATCTCCATCCGGAAGAACCGGGCCGGACGCACCCCGCCCGACAGGACGCCCAGCGTGCCGCACATCATCGCCGTGCCGGGTTCCAGCCGCCCGTCGCCGGCCGCGAAGGGACACGCCGCGATCAGCTGGTCCAGCGGCCGGATCGTCGCGACGCCGCCATCCTGATAGGCCGTCCACTCCGCCGCCGGATCGTCGCGCACGAAGGACCGCAGGAGGATGTCGTCGAGATGGTCGCGAACGTCGCGATAGTCCCAGAGCGCGGTCGCCACGGGCTTGGCGCAGACCTGCTTGGACAGGGCGACGGAATGGCTCTCCAGCTCCCGGTCGGTGTGATCGGAGCCGAGACCCAGATACAGGCATTCACCATCGTCGATCAGCAGCGGCTCGACCTCGCCCGACGAGGTGGCATCGACCACCTGGATCGCCGTCTCGCTGGTGAGAAGCTGCGCGCTGATCCGGTAGAACAGCGGCACTTCGGACGGCGGCGGGACGCCGATCGCGGCGAGTTCGGCGATGTGGTGATCGACCGCCGCGCGGTCGCGGCCGGTCCAGCCGGCGATGACGGCCTGGCGGATGGTGATCGACAGCGGGCCGTGGCCGACGCGTTCGAAGCTGAGGGTTGAGGACAAGGAAACACCTGCAAAGCGGGTTGAGGAGGGGACGAGACGCAACGGTGAGGCCGTTGCAGGGGGAGTGCAACAGATCCCGCCGGTCGGGCCGGGCCGCGAGAACGGCCCGGCGCTCCGCTTTCCCCTGCAAAGCCCGTGCCAGACCGCCCCGAGATGGACGGGGCGCGGCAAACGCCCATGCGTCGCCGCGAATTCCGTCCGGTACTATCGGAGCAATGCGCGCAGGAACGGCTTCTCCGCCAGCCGGGCCAGAAGCGCCGGGGTTTCCCGCGACGGCGGCGGGACCGCTTCCAGCGCAAGCGATTCCTGGTGCGGCGCGGTCGCGGTAAAGCGGCGGCGCGCATTGGCATGATGGAAGCGCCACAGCAGTTCCTCGGGCATGGTGGCGGCTTCCAAGCCCGCGATCGATTCGGTCTCGCCTGATTGCATGGTAGCCGGCGACCGGGCCGGGATGCCACCGGTCGTCAGGTGCCGACGGGCGCGTAGCGGCGGAGGGCCGTGGCGACGAGGCTGAGGGCGGTGATCGCGGAGGTCTTGGGATTGTCCGGCGAGGCGCGGTTCTCGAACCGCAGGACGGCGTCGCCGGCCGCGCCGGTGATCGCGATCTCGTGGGTGTTGCGGGTGACCCCGGGGTCGGCGACGACCCGAACCCGCGTGCGCTCGAAGCCGGCGGCCAGCGCGATCGTCAGCCCGGCATTGAGGTTCCTGGGATAAAGCTTCGCCGCGTCCGGCGCGCTGCCCTCGAACAGCGTGACCGGCTCGGTGCGGGCGGCATCGGCGAGGTCCAGCGCTGCGAGTTCGCCGGCCCAGGCGGCGGGCGGCTTGCGGGAGGTGTAGGTCACGGCGATGTCGCCGGTCAGAGCGGCGGCGGCGATGTAGTCGAGCCCGCCGACGGCGCCGGCGGGGATGATCAGCCGGGCCCCGCTGCGCTTGCAGATGGCATGGATGCGTGCGGCCATCTCCGACGACTGCAGGGCGCCGACCGAAGCGGGGACGACGTCGATACCGCCGTCGAGGCAGTGCGGGACCATCTCGGCGAAGGCCTCCGCCGAGGCGGCTTCGATGATCGTGTCGGGCTTCCAGGCGATCAGCGCGTCGAGATCGGCCGCGAAGGCCACGCGCTCCGGAATGCCGTCCGCCGGGGGCCGGCGGGTCAGGACCATGACCCGGCAACCCGCCTCGGCGGCGAGCAGCCTTGCGCAGGAACGGCCAGCGGCGCCGTAACCGATGAGGCCGATGCGCCGCATGTCCGAGGCCACCATCCTCAACCCCGGTCGACCGTGCCGCGGGCATCCTTCAGCCCGCGCAGCGCGATGATCGACTGGTCGCGCCAGGCGACCTTCTCCTGCAGCTTGTCCAGTGGAATCTTGTTGCGGGCATAGGTCTCGAGCGCGTTGATGGATTTGTCCGTCACCACGTCGGCGAAGCCCAGCTCGTTGGCCATCTCGTTGAACAGGAAGCCGAAATTCTCCAGATACTGGCGAATGCCGCCCTTGGCGTTCAGGTCGACGCCCTCGAAGGGGCCGAGAAACGCCCAGCGCAGGCCAAAGCCCTGGCTGATGATCTTGTCGATATCCTCGGCCGAGATCAGATCCTCGTTGAGGCAGCGGAACATCTCGACGACCAGCGCCGCCTGCATGCGGTTGAGAACGAAGCTCGGGATCTCGCGCTTGATGTGCACCGGCGTCTGGCCGCAGGCCTCCATGAAGCGGAAGGTCGCGTCGGTCACGTCGGCCCGGGTGAAGGGTGCCGGGCAGATCTCGGTCACCGGCAGGAGATGCGGCGGGGTCGCCGGATGGACGACGATGCAGCGGTCGCGGCAGGCCAGATCCAAGGCGAATTTCGACACCGGGAAGCTCGACGTGGTGGTGGCGAGGATCGCGTCCGGACCGGTCAGGCGGTCGAGCTCGGCGAAGATCGCCACCTTGGCGTCGAGCTTCTCGACAATGCATTCGTGGACGAAATCGGCATCGGCCACCGCGCCGGCGAGATTGTCGTGGATCGATATGCGGGCGGTCACCTCGGCGACGGTCTCGCCGGGCCGCAGCAGCGCGTCGGAAATGGCGATCGCCTCGGCCAGCCGGCCGGGCAGGGCGGCGCGGCCCTCGGCGCTGTGGTCGTAGATCGCGACCTGCAGGCCGCTGCGCGCATAGACGATCGCCCAGGATGCGCCGATGATGCCGGCGCCGGCGATGGCGACTTTTTCAATGGTCATGGGGACGTCCGATCGTCGTCGCGATGCGGGCAGCGCATCGCTGAGGGCAGGGAGGAGCGGCGCCGAAGGGCGCCGCAGGCGTTCAGAACTCGGGAACCCAGCGGCGCGTCTGCTCGCTCTCGTCCTCGTAGCGCCCCTCGAAGATCGGCGAGGCGATGGTGGCGCGCACATGCAGGATGTCGTCGCCGACATTGCGAAAGCCATGCCGGGCCCCGGCCGGAATCAGCACAGACTGGTTGGCCGTGACGACCACTGTCTCGCTGCCGACATGGATCTCCGCGGTGCCGCCCATGACCTCGAGGATCTCCTCGACCGCATGATGATGCGTCGGCGCGCCGAGGCCCTTTTCGCACCATTGCTCGAAGACGCAGATCTGGTGCGCGCCGGTCACGGCGGACACCCGCATCTGGGTCATGACGCCATCGCGCCATTTCTCGAGGACGCCGTCATTGTGGTCTTTGATCAGCATGACATTCCTGCCTTCGTGTGTCGGGTCGTGCGAGCGGGATGCCCCGCACCGTCACGCGGGTTGGCGCGGCCATCGCCCTCCCGTTCTGCCATTCTGCACGCAAGAAAACGATGCCGTGCGCGAAAGCCGGGTGGGATCCGGGACTGGGCCGGGTCATCGAAGGCCGGCGGCCCAGTCCGCGACGGCGGTCACGAAGGCGTCGGTCTGCGAGGCCGGAAAGAAATGGCCGCCCTCGGGCAGAAGGGTCAGGGGGGCTGCCGGCAGTGCCGTCGCCAGATCGCGCTGCAGGAAGGCGGGCACGATCATGTCGTCCGCAGCGCCAATGATCATCGCGGGCATCGTCAGTTGCGACACCGATGCGCTGCCGTCGAAGGCAAGCAATGCCTCGATCCGCTCGGCGACGATTTGCCGGGCCGTGTCGCTTGTTGGGGCCTTCGCCACCGCCCGCTCATAGGCCGACCAGTTGGCCTCCAGCCATTCCGGTGCATAGGAGATCAGCGTCGCCGTGGCGGTGTAGGCGACGGGGTCGTGGCGCAACAGGTCGAGGCGGGTCCGGAACAGGGCCGTCATGTAGCGGCTGGGCCGCAGCCATGTGGCGCTGAGCCCGAGGCCGGTTACCCGCTCCGGTGCCCGTGCTGCCAGGCTCTGGGTGATGCAGCCGCCGGTCGAGTGGCCGACGATGGTCGCCGCCTCGATCCCGGCGGCGTCGAGCACCGCCTGAACGTCATCGGCCAGTTGCGCGATGTCCGTTTCGGCCGTACCCCGCGTCGAGGCGCCGATGCCGCGCTGGTCGAAGGTGAGGATTTCGAAGCGGTCGCGCAGTCTTGCTGCGACCGGCGCCCAGAACCCGGCCGTGCCGCCGAGCCCGCTGACCAGGACGAGCGGCGCGCCGGCGCCCTCGCGGCTGGCCTTGAGGACGGCGCCATCGGCGGTGGAGACGGAAAAGTCGCTCATTGCAGCGGCGAGAAGTCCGTGGGGACGAGGATCCGCGTGTTCTGGCGCTCGATGAGGCAGCAGGCGCCGGGCTTGCCCGGCCGGATATGGTCGTCGCGTTCTTCACAGATCATCGGGAAGGGTCCGTCATTGGCGTCTGGCGGCTCGACCGTAGACGATTCTGGGCATCCGGACAGCGCCAGACAGGAAGATGCACAGGCGGTCGTGGACCAAGGGCTGGCTGCCGCGTCTCCAGCGAGGCCCGGAGTTGCTACGGCATCCTTCTCACCGCCGGCTTGCAAGCGAGGCCTCGAGCACCGCGATCACCTTGTCTTCCATCTGGGCGACGTTGATGCGCATCATGTCGGGGGCGGTCCGGGCGACGCTGAAGACATTGCCGGGGGCCAGCAGCACTCCGTCCCGTAGGGCGTGCCGCGCGAGTTCGGAGGCGCCCGCCCCGTCCGGCAGCCGGCACCACAGCGCAAAGCCGCCGCGGGGGAGAGTCCAGGGTGTGATACCGAGGGCGCCGAGCGCCGCGATGGTCTGCTTCTGCCGCCGGGCGAGGCGCGCCCGCAGCGCGCTCATGTGCTTGCGATAGCTGCCGTCGCCGAGGGCGGCATGGACGATCCCGGCGGCGACCGGACTGGCGCTGCCGAAATGCGTCGCGACCTGCAGGTCCACCAGCCCGTCGATCCAGTCGGGCCGCGCCGCGATATAGCCGCATCGCACCGAGGCCGAGAGGGTCTTGGAGAAGCTGCCGATCCGCACCACGCGGTCGAGCCCATCCAGAGCGGCGAAACGCGGTGAGGGCTCCGGTTCGAAATCGGCGAAGATGTCGTCCTCGACGATGATCATGTCCTCAGCCGCCGCAAGGGTCAGGATCCGGTGGGCGGTCTGCGGCGAGAGCGTCGCGCCGGTCGGGTTGTGGATCGCCGAATTGGTGACATAGAGCCTTGGGCGATGGACCGCGACCACGGCCGCGAAGGCCACCGGGTCCGGCCCGCTCGGCGTCTGCGGCACGCTGACGATCCGCACGCGATGGGCGCGCAGCAGGGCCTGGAAATTGAAGTAGCAGGGATCGTCGAGAAGCACGGTGTCGCCCGGCTGCAGGAAGAACCGGCACAGAAGGTCGAGGGCCTGGGTGCCCGATCCGGTGAGCAGGATCTGGTCGGCCCCAGCCGCGATGCCCTCCGCCGCGAACTGCCGGGCCAGGTGCTGGCGCAGCGGCAGCGAACCGCGGGTGCCGCCATAGTCGGACAGGATGGCGGCGTCGGCCCGGGCGAGCTTGCGCAGGGCGCGGCGTACCGCTTCGTTCGGCATCCAGTCCGCCGGCAGCCAGCCGCAGCCGGGGCGCAACGTGTTGGGATGGGCGTCCAGCGACTGGCGCGACACCCAAAGCGGGTCGATGTCCCGTTCGGCCCGCGGCGCGATTTCGGCCAGCGCCAGCGGCGGCGCCGTGCCGGCCGCCGCATAGAAGCCGGAGCCCGGCCGCGACCGGATCAGCCCCTCGGCGGCCAGCCGGTCATAGGCTTCGACGACGGTCGATGGGGAAACGCCCATGGTGCGGGCGAAGGCGCGCACCGACGGCAGCTTCTCGCCGGCCGTCAGGCTGCGGCTCGCCAGGCGCCGCCGGATCTCGTCCATCAAAGCCACGGTGCGGGTCGTTCCAGATCCGGTCGCGTGGTTGGAAACGCCCAAGTGTGCGGCCTCCGTAACCCATACAGTTCGGAGAAATTGTAGGGGATTGTCGCTACCGGCGCCAGACCGGGTGGACCTACAAGGACGCGGGCAAACGGGCGGAGCTTTTTCATGGATCGAACGACAGCGGGCTGGGGCAGCGGGCTCCTCGGCGTCATCATCTTCAGCGGCTCGCTGCCGGCGACCCGCGTTGCCGTTGGCGGGTTCACGCCCTTGTTCCTGACCTCGACCCGGGCGGTTATTGCCGCGGTCATCGCCACGCTGTTGCTGCTCCTGCTCCGCCAGAGGCGGCCGGTTATCGCCGATGCCCTGCCGCTGGTCATCGTCGCCGCGGGCGTGGTGGTCGGCTTTCCGCTGCTGACGGCGCTGGCGCTCCAGCATGTGACGGCGGCCCATTCGATCGTCTTCATCGGCCTGCTGCCGCTGATGACCGCGATCTTCGCCGCGCTGCGAGGCGGCGAGCGGCCGCGGCCGGCCTTCTGGCTGTTCCCGGTGGTCGGGGCGGCGGCGGTGGCGGGCTTTGCTCTCGCACAGGACGGTGCGGGCTCGCTGGCGGGGGATCTTCTGATGATCACGGCGATCGTCCTGTGCGGGCTCGGCTATGCCGAGGGCGCCGCGCTGTCCCGCCGCCTCGGGGGCTGGCAGGTGATCTCCTGGGCCCTCGTCTTCGCCCTGCCGGTCATGGCGGCGATCGCCGCTGTCTCTTGGCCCGCAAGTTTCGCGGACATCGCCGCGCCGGCCTGGGCGGGCCTTGCCTATGTGTCAGTCTTCTCGATGCTGGTCGGCTTCGTCTTCTGGTATCGCGGCCTTGCGCTGGGCGGGGTCGCGGGCGTCGGGCAATTGCAGTTGCTGCAGCCCTTCTTCGGCCTGGCGCTGGCCGGCCTGCTCCTGGGCGAGCCGGTCGCCTGGACGATGATCGGTGCCTCGGCCCTGGTGGTCGCGTGCGTCGCCGGCGCCCGACGCTTTTCCTGATCAGAGCGTGAAGGCACGCTCGAAGGCGTCGAGGGCGGCGTCGGGGTCGCCGCTGGCAAAGGCCTCCATCGTCACCGGACCGCGATAGCCCATGGCGGCGAGGGCGTGGGCAACGTGGTCATAGGCGATCTCGCCGGTGCCGGGCTCCATGCGGCCGGGCACGTCGGCCACCTGGATTTCGCCGATATAGGGCAGGGCGCTGCGGCAGAGTTCGATCAGATTCCCCTCGCCGATCTGGGCATGATAGAGGTCGAGGTTCAGCCGCAGGCCCGGCCGGTCGATGGCCGCGACCAGCGCCAGCGTGTCCTGCGCCCGGGCAAAGGGAACGCCGGGGTGATCGACCGGCAGGTTGAGATTTTCCAGCGTGAAGACGACGTCCATCTCGTCGGCGAGGTCGGCGATCCTCGCCAGCGTGTCGCGGGCTTTCAGCCACATGGCCCCGGTCATCGTCTCGCTGGGCACCACCGGCAGGCCGCCATCACCGAGCCCCGTGCCGTGCAGATTGAGGCGCGCGACGCCAAGCCGCTTGCCGACATCGGCGGTCTCGCGGGCGGTGGCGAGGAGTTCGGCCGCGCCCTCGTCGTCGGCAAGGCGGCCGCGCAGATAGCCGTTCATGATCGAGAAGGCCGCGCCTGAGCGCTCCAGCATGGCCAGATCATGGTCCGGCCAGTTCCACAGACCGACGGCGAGGCCGCGTTCGGTCAGGCGCTGCAGCCGCCATTCCATCGGCCGGTCCCGCCAGATCATCTCGGCGCAGGCGGCCAGTCGAAACGGTCCACGGGTCATGTCGCGATCCTGTCCTGCCGCGTCGCGGTCAATGGCCGGTCATCGCGGCGGTGATGGCGACGCGGCGGTTTTCGGCAAAGGAGATGTTAGCGGCTTCCGCCAGGGCGAGGGCGTTGACGCCGTCATCGACGGTGGCCGCCAGCGGCGCGCCATCGACGACGCTGTCGACGAAGCGCGACCATTCGATCGCATAGGCGCGCATGTAGCGTTCGAGGAAGAAATAGACCGGCTTGGCCGAGACGACGCCGGCCGTGGTGGACTTGGCGACGGTGTTCTCGGCGACGTTCTGCGCCTCGAGCATGCCGTTGGAGCCGAGCATTTCCACCCGCTGGTCGTAGCCATAGACGGCCCGGCGCGAATTGCGGATCGTCGCGATGCGCCCGTCCGCATAGCCGAGCACCACGACCGCCGTATCGATGTCGCCGGCCGCGCCGATCTCCTTGTCGACGAGGCAGGAGCCCGTCGCCGTCACCGTCTCGGGCATGCCGAACAGCCAGGCGCACATGTCGAAATCGTGGATCATCATGTCCCGGAAGAGGCCGCCGGAGACCTTGATGTAGGAAACGGGCGGCGGCGCCGGATCGTAGGAGGTGACCGCCAGCAGCTCGCCCTTGCCGATCTCGCCGGCGACGAAGGCGTCGCGCAGGGCCGAGAAGTTCGGATCGAACCGCCGGTTGAAGCCCATCATCACCGGCCGGCCAGCCGCGGCGACGGCCTTCTTGACCCGGAGCGCGCGTTGCAGATCGAGGTCGATCGGCTTTTCGCAGAACACCGCCTTGCCCGCCGCGATGCCCCTCTCGATCAGATCGGCATGGGTGTTGGTGGAGGAGGCGACGAGGATGGCGTCGATGCTGGCGTCGGCGAGGATGTCGTCGGCCTGCCGCGCGGCGATGCCGTACTCGGCCGCCAGCGCGTCGGCGGCATCGCTCATCACGTCGGTGACGGCGACGAGTTCGCAGCGCCGGTCCATGCGGATCGAGGCAGCATGCACCTTGCCGATGCGGCCGGCGCCGAAGAGTGCGACTTTCATGGCAATGTCCTCAGGAGGTCTGGAGCGTGACGCGCTGACCGGTCCGGCTGGCGTCGTCGATGGCGTGGATGACGGCCTCGTAGGCGAGGGCGTCGGTGAAGTTCGGCCGGGCCGGCGGTCCGCCGGCAAGCGCGCGCAGCATGCTGGCCGCCTCGATGGTCTTGAGGTCGCCGAAGCCGAGCTGGTGTCCGGGCGCCGGGCAGAAGGCGCCGTAGGGCGCGTGCGCGGGACCGGTGAGGATGGTGCGGAAGCCCTGGCGGCCGGCCGGGCCCTCGTTCACATAGAGCTGCAATTCGTTCAGCCGCTCCTGGCTGAAGAGAAGCGTGCCGCGCGTGCCGTGCACCTCCCAGTCGAGGCGGTTCTTGCGGCCCCAGGCGGCGCGCGAGGTGCACAATGTCCCCTGCGCCCCGCTGGCGAAACGCACGATGGCCGAGGCCGTGTCCTCGTTCTCGACGGCGGCGTCGCCGGAGCCGTCGGGCATGGGCCGCGTCGCATGGACGATCTGGGTGTCGGCGATCAGGCTCGCGATCGGCCCCATCAATGCGACCGCCATGGAGACGAGGTGGCAGCCGAGATCGCCGAGCGCGCCGAGCCCGGCATCGGCCCGCCGGGCGCGCCATGTCCAGGCGAGATCGCCGTCAGCCTGGTAATCCTCGTCCACCCAGCCGCGGAAATGGACCGGCTTGCCGATGACGCCCTCGGCGATCAGCCGGCAGGCATGGGTGAAGGCGGGGTTGTGGACGTAATTGTAGCCGACGAGCGTGGCGACCCCGGCTGCGTCGGCCGCCGTCGCCATGGCCTGTGCGTCGGCCAGCGTCAGCGCCAGCGGCTTTTCGCAATGGACGGCCTTGCCCGCCGCGATCGCCGCGAGGGCCATGTCGCGATGCAGGGCGTTGGGCGTGGTGATCGAGACCAGATCGACCGCCGGGTCGGCAATGACGGTCCGCCAGTCTGACGTCGCCGCCGCGAAGCCGAACTGATCGGCGAACGCCCTTGCGCGTGCGGGCTCGGCGTCGCACAGGCATGCCATGCGGACCGCCGGCACGTCGCCGAACACCGCGCGTGCCGCCCCATAGGCCAGCGCATGGGCCTTGCCCATGAAGCCGGTCCCGATGAGACCAAGACCCACCACCATCGACTCCTCCCGCCGATTGGAATATAAATTCCATAAAGGGATGCGCTCGCAGCGGGCGGGAGTCAAGTCAGGAGAGCGAGATGAACAGTTCTGCCGAGGGGGTGCCCCGGGCGCCGGCCAGTGTCGCCGAATTGCTCGCCAGCCTCGACAGGATCGACGGCGCGCTGCCCAAGCGGCTGAAGCAATGCGCCATCTGCCTGCGCGCCAATCTCGATCGCGTCGCCGTCTCCACGGTCGCCGACATGGCGCAGCTGGCCGAGGTCCCTCCCTCGGCCTTCATGCGCTTCTGCCAGACCCTTGGCCTCTCCGGCTATTCCGAGATGCAGGCGCTGTTTCGGGCCGAATACGCCCAGATGCGGCCGGACTACACCGAACGCCTGACGCGGCTGCGGGCGGAGGGCGCATCGGGCGCCGGGCGCCTGGCCGCGGATTTTGCCGAGGCCGGCATCAGATCCCTGATGGACATGTCGAAAGAGCTGGATGCCCAGCAATTGCAGGCGGTGGCGGAGCGGTTGGCCGGGGCCCGCACGATCCATCTGGTCGGCCTGCGGCGTGCCTTCGCGGTGGTGGTCTATCTCGCCTATCTCCTCGACAAGATGGGCGTGGCCTCGATGCTGCACCACACCACCGGTCAGATCGAGAGCGACCATGCGATCGGGCCGGACGATGCGCTGTTCGCGGTGACCTTCGCGCCGTTTTCGCAGGAGACCCTGACGCTCGCCAAGCGGGTTTCGGAGCGCGGCATCCCGGTTCTGGCGATGAGCGACACGACCACCTGCCCGCTCGCCGATGTTGCGGAAAACCTCCTGATTGCACGGGAGGTGGAGGTCGGCGGCTTCCGTGCGCCCAATGCCGGGTTGGCGCTCGTCACGGCGCTGGCCGTGGCCATTGGCGGATTACGTAAGGAAAAGGCTTGACTCCGACCGCCGCGAGGGCCTTAATAGAATAATTGTTCCAAAAAGCGCTCGGGAGTGAGGGCCGGTGGAACGACCTGAACCCGGTTTCGGCCGGTTCCAAATGCGGGAGAACCCGCATGTGCTCAACGGGAGGATCCATGAACAATTTCCTGAAATCGACCATCGCGGCCGCGGCCATCGCCTTCACCGGCCCGGCCTTCGCCCAGCAGATCATCGTGGTCTCGCACGGCCAGGCCAACGACCCGTTCTGGTCGGTGGTCAAGAACGGCGTCGACCAGGCCGCCAAGGATAGCGGCGCCGAGGTCGACTACCGGGCGCCCGAGACCTTCGACATGGTGCAGATGAGCCAGCTCATCGACGCCGCGGTCAATCAGGAGCCGGACGGGCTGGTCGTCTCGATCCCCGACGCCGACGCGCTCGGACCCTCGATCGAGCGGGCCGTGCAGGCCGGCATCCCGGTCATCTCCATGAATTCGGGCTCCGATGCCTCCAAGGGGCTCGGCGCGCTGCTGCATGTCGGGCAGGACGAGTTCACCGCCGGCAAGGCGGCCGGCGAGCAGCTCGCCAAGGATGGCGGCAAGGTTGCGATCTGCGTCAACCAGGAAGTCGGCAACGTCTCCCTCGACCAGCGCTGCGAGGGCTTTGCCGAGGGCTTCGGCGGGCAGGTCGAGGTCGTCCCGACCCAGAACGATCCGGCCGAAGTCCAGTCGAAGATCCAGGCTGCGCTGACCTCGAACCCGGATATCGACACCGTTCTGGGACTGGGCGCCTCGCTCGTCGGCGAGCCGGCCCTGAAGGCCGTCGAGGCCGTCGGCCGGACCGGCGACGTCAAGATCGCGACCTTCGATCTGTCGGCGACCTTCCTGGAGGCTGTCGCCGAGGGCAAGGCCACCTTCGCCATCGACCAGCAGCAGTTCCTGCAGGGCTATCTGCCGGTGACCTTCCTGGCGCTCAACTCGAAATACGGTCTGGTCCCGGGCGGCAACGTGCCGTCGGGTCCGAACCTCGTCACGCAGGACAAGGCCGGCCAGGTCGTCGAGCTGTCGGCGCAGGGCATCCGCTAGGCCTCAGGGCCCGATCACGACGCCGGGACTGCGGTGAACCCGCAGCCCCGGTGAGGGAAGGGGTCTTCGGACCGCTTCCCGATCTTGCCGGCCGATCCGCCGTCCAAGGTGCCTGCGCGCACGCCGCGCCACGCCCGGCGGTCCGTCCGCACGGCAGCCCGCATCCGGCGGAACCGACGACCCGAAGCATCTTCGACCCGGCATGCCGGCCCCGCGGCCACGGCGAAGCCTTGTCCAGAAGGAGGAGAAACGATGTCTGACACACCCCAGGTGGTCGCCGACGAGCGCCTCAAGCGGGAGAGTTTCGGGGCCCGGCTGATGAAGCGGCCGGAGCTCGGCGCCATCGCCGGTCTGGTCGTCGTCACGGTGTTCTTCATGGTCACCGCCGACAGCTCCATGTTCACACTGTCGGGGATCATGAACTTCATGACCCCGGCCGCCCAGCTCGGCATCCTGGCGATCGGCGCAGCGATGCTGATGATCGGCGGCGAGTTCGACCTGTCGATCGGCTCCATGGTCGCCTTCGCCGGCCTGATCTTCGCGGCCTGCACGGTGACGCTCGGCCTGCCGCTGATCCTGGCGATCCCGATCACCTTCATGGTCGCGGCCGCGATCGGCTCGGTCAACGGCACCATCGTCCTGAAGACCGGGCTGCCCTCCTTCATCGTCACCCTTGCCTTCCTGTTCATCCTGCGCGGCGCCTCGCTGGTCGGCCTGAAGATCGCCACCGGCGGCTCGACGCAGCTGCGCGGCGTCCGCGACTCGGTGGAAAGCGACTGGCTGATGCCGATCTTTTCCGGCGACGCCTTCACCGGCCTGTTCGCATGGATGGCCGAGACCGGGATCATCGACACCTTCAACAACGGCACGCCCAAGGTGCCGGGCATTCCGGTCGAGATCCTCTGGTTCGTCGGCCTGGCGCTGCTGGCGACCTACGTCCTCACCCGTACCCCGCAGGGCAACTGGATCTTCGCCGCCGGCGGCGACAAGGTCGCGGCCTCCAATTCCGGCGTGCCGGTGCGCAAGGTGAAGATCTCGCTGTTCATGTTCGCCGCCTGCTGCGGTGCGCTGGTCGCCATCATCACGGTGATGGACGCGGGCTCCACCGACGCCCGTCGCGGCTTCATGAAGGAGTTCGAGGCGATCATCGCGGCGGTCATCGGCGGCTGCCTCCTGACCGGCGGCTACGGCTCGGCGATCGGCGCCTTCTTCGGCGCCATCATCTTCGGCATGGTCACCATCGGCCTGACCTACACGAGCTTCGACCAGGACTGGTTCCAGATCTTCCTGGGCGGCATGCTGCTCGTGGCGGTGCTCTTCAACAACTACATCCGCAAGCAAGTGACCGGGGAGCGCTGACATGACCAAGCCCATCGTTCACATGGAAAACATCGAGAAGCACTTCGGCAACATCATCGCCCTGGCCGGCGTCAGCTTCGACGTCCTGCCCGGCGAGTGCCACTGCCTTCTCGGCGACAACGGCGCCGGCAAGTCGACCTTCATCAAGACCATGTCCGGGGTCCACAAGCCGACCAAGGGCGAGATCTATTTCGAAGGCCAGCCGATGTCCTTCGACAGCCCGCGCGACGCCATGGAAGCCGGCATCGCGACGGTCTTCCAGGATCTCGCCATGATCCCGCTGATGTCGGTGACCCGCAACTTCTTCATGGGCCGCGAGCCCACCAAGGGACGCTGGCTGTTCAAGCGCATGGACATCGAGACGGCCAACGCGGTGACCATTGAGGAGATGCGCAAGATGGGCATCGCCCTGCGCGGTCCCGATCAGGCGGTCGGCACCCTGTCGGGCGGCGAGCGTCAGACGGTGGCGATCTCCCGCGCGGTGTATTTCGGCGCCAAGGTGCTGATCCTCGACGAGCCGACCTCGGCGCTCGGCGTGCGCCAGACCTCCAATGTCCTGGCGACCATCGAGAAGGTGCGCGACCAGGGCATCGGTGTCGTCTTCATCACCCACAATGTCCGCCACGCCATGGCCGTGGGTGATCGCTTCACCGTTCTCAACCGCGGCCGCACGCTGGGCACTGCGCCGCGCGGCGAGATTACCGCCAACGAGCTGCAGGACCTGATGGCCGGCGGCCAGGAACTGGCGACCCTGCAGGGTTCGCTCGGAGGAACCGTGTGATGGCGGCGAAGGATCTCGATCTCATCACCATCGGCCGGTCCTCCGTCGACCTCTATGGCGCACAGGTGGGCGGCCGGCTCGAGGACATGCGCAGCTTCGAGAAATATGTCGGTGGCTCGCCCACCAACATGGCCACCGGCACGGCCCGGCTGGGCCTGCGCTCGGCGCTGATCACCCGCGTCGGCGACGAGCATATGGGCCGGTTCCTGCGCGAGGAGCTGCAGCGCGAGGGCGTCGACACGACGGGCGTCGTCACCGACCCCGACCGGCTGACCGCGCTGGTCATTCTCGGCATTCGCGACGACGAGCAGTTTCCGCTGATCTTCTATCGCGAGAACTGCGCTGACATGGCGCTGTGCGAGGACGACATCGACGAGGCGCTCATCGCCAGGGCGCGGGCCGTCGTCGTCACCGGCACCCATCTCAGCAATCCGCGCACCGAGGCGGCGGTGCTGAAGGCGCTGGAGCTTGCCCGCGCCAATGGCGCTCGCACCGCGCTCGACATCGACTACCGCCCCAATCTGTGGGGCCTTGCCGGCCACGGCGCCGGCGAGGAACGCTTCATCGCCTCCGCGGCGGTCACTGCGAAGCTGCAATCCACCCTGCATCTCTTCGACCTGATCGTCGGCACAGAGGAGGAATTCCACATTGCCGGCGGCACCACCGACACCATCGCGGCGCTGCGGGCGGTTCGCGTCGTCACCGGCGCGACGCTGGTCTGCAAGCGCGGCGCGGCCGGCGCGGTCGCCTTCGAGGGCCCGATCCGCAACAGTCTCGACGAGGGGCAGGCCGGGCCCGGCTTCCCGATCGAGGTGTTCAACGTGCTGGGCGCCGGCGACGGCTTCATCTCCGGCCTTCTGAAAGGCTGGCTCGACGGCGAAACCTGGCCGACGGCCCTGACCTACGCCAATGCCTGCGGCGCCTTCGCCGTGTCGCGCCATGGCTGCACTCCGGCCTATCCGAGCTGGCAGGAACTGCAGTTCTTCCTGAAGCGCGGCGTCCTGAAGGAGAAGGAAGCGCTGCGCAAGGACGCGGAGCTGGAGCAGATCCACTGGTCGACGACCCGCAAGACCGACTGGTCGACCATGCGCGTTTTCGCCTTCGACCACCGCATGCAGTTCGAGGAACTGGAGGGGGCGACGCCCGACCGGATCGGCGCCTTCAAGCAGCTCTGCCTCGACGCGGCGCTGCGGGTCCAGGACGGAGCGCCGGGCCACGGCATTCTGTGCGACGGCCGGCTGGGGCGGCAGGCGCTCTACCGCGCCGCCGGTCGCGGCCTGTGGATCGGCCGGCCGGTCGAATGGCCGGGATCGCGGCCCTTGTCGCTGGAGCCGGAGATCGGCTCGGATTTCGGCGGCCTGTCGGAATGGCCGAGCGAGCACGTGGTGAAATGCCTGTGCTTCTGCCATCCCAACGATGCTCCCCAACTGTGGCGCGCGCAGGAGGAGACCATCCTGCGCCTCTACAACACCTGCCGGCGCAACCGGCTGGAATTTCTGCTGGAAGTCATTCCCTCCAAGGTCGGGCCGGTGGACGACGACACTGCGGCGACCGTGATCCGGCGGTTCTACGATCTCGGCGTCTATCCCGACTGGTGGAAGCTGGAGCCGATGACCAGCGAGGCCGGCTGGCAGAAGGCCTGCGCGGCGATCCGGGACAACGATCCCAATGTGCGCGGCATCGTCGTTCTGGGTCTCGAAGCCTCCGAGGCGGCGCTCATCGAGAGTTTCTCCGTCGCCGCCCGTTTCGACCTGGTGAAGGGCTTTGCCGTCGGCCGGACGATCTTCGCCGACGCGGCGAAGGCCTACATGACCGGCGACATCACGCCCGAGGCGGCGGTGCGCCAGATGGCGGAACGATACAGCAGGCTGTGCGCCCTTTGGGACGACGCACGCCGGGCAGGGGAGAAAGCGGCATGACGACGATCCGTCTGACAGCGGCGCAGGCCCTGGTAAAATATCTCACCGCCCAGATGACCGAGGACGGCGAGCCGTTCATCGCCGGGGTCTGGGCGATCTTCGGCCATGGCAACGTCGCCGGGCTCGGCGAGGCGCTGCATGCCGAGAAGGACCAGATCCGGACGCTGCGCGGCCACAACGAGCAGACGATGTGCCATGCGGCCATCGCCTATGCCAAGCAGCTGCAGCGCCGGCGGACCATGGCGGTGACCTCCTCCATCGGGCCCGGCGCGACCAATATGGTGACCGCCGCCGCGCTCGCCCATGTGAACCGGCTGCCGCTGCTGCTTCTGCCCGGTGACGTCTTCGCCAATCGCGGCCCCGATCCGGTGTTGCAGCAGGTCGAGGATTTCGGCGACGGCACCGTGACGGTGAATGACTGCTTCCGTCCGGTGACCCGCTATTTCGACCGCATCATGCGGCCCGAACAGCTTCTGACCGCCTTGCCGCGGGCCTTCCGGGTGATGACCGATCCGGCCGAATGCGGGCCGGTGTGCCTCGCCTTCTGTCAGGACGTGCAGGCCGAGGCCTACGACTATCCGGCGACCTTCTTCGAACAGCGGGTCTGGCGCACCCGGCGGCCGCATCCCGATCCTGTCGAGCTGGAGCGTGTCGCGGATCTCCTGCGCCGCGCTGAAAAGCCGGTGATCGTCGCCGGTGGCGGCGTGCTTTACGCCGGTGCCTGCGAGGCACTGGAGACATTCGCGCGCCGGCACCGGATTCCGGTGGTCGAGAGCCAGGCCGGCAAGTCGGCGCTCGCCTGGGATCACGATCTCAATTTCGGCCCGGTCGGCGTGACCGGGGCGGCGTCTGCCAACGCGATCTGCGCCGAGGCCGATCTTGTTCTCGGCGTCGGCACGCGCTTCCAGGACTTCACCACCGGCTCGTGGAACCTCTTCCGCAATCCCGGGCGCCGGCTCGTCAGCCTGAACGTCGCGGCCTACGACGCCATGAAGCACGGCGCCGAACCGCTGTGCTGCGACGCGCTGGTCGGACTGGAAGCGCTCGGCGCAGCGTTGGGCGACCATGCATTCGTCGCGCCCGATGCGGGCCTGAAACGCGACTGGTTCGCCGCCGTCGATCCGCTGACCGCGGCGCCAAAGGACAGCAATGCCCTGCCGACCGACCAGCAGGTGATCGGCGCGGTGCAGCGGGCCAGCGGCGTCGATACCGTCGTCATGTGCGCCGCCGGCACCATGCCGGGCGAACTCCATACCCTGTGGAAGGCGCCGCGGCCGGGGGCCTACCACATGGAATACGGCTTCTCCTGCATGGGCTACGAGATCGCGGGGGCCATGGGCATCAAAATGGCCGAGCCCGATCGCGACGTGGTCTGCATGATCGGCGACGGCAGCTACATGATGGCCAATTCCGAGCTCGCCACGGCAGCGATGCTGGGGATCAAGTTCACCGTCGTCGTCACCGACAATCGCGGCTATGGCTGCATCAACCGGCTGCAGATGAGCACCGGCGGCGCCGAGTTCAACAATCTCCTGGAACACGCCCATCACGTGAACCCGTCGCGGATCGACTTCGCCGCCCACGCCGCCTCGATGGGCGCCACCGCCTCCCATGTCACCTCCATCGCCGAGCTGGAAGTCGCACTGGCGGCGGCGGGCGAGGCGGACGGTCCGGTGGTACTGGTGATCGACACCGATCCCTATCCCAGCGCCGGGCCGGGTGGCCATTGGTGGGACGTGGCGGTACCGGAAGTCTCGGCCCGCCCGGCGGTGGAAGCCGCCCGCAAGGCCTATGAAGCGCAATTGCGGATGCGCGCCGGCGGCTGACCGGCCGTCGCCCCGTCCGCCCTCGATCTCCTGACCGGAAAACTGCCCATGATCCGCTTCGGCACGAACCCCATTGCCTGGTCGAACGACGACGACCAGAGCCTCGGCGCCCATATCCCGCTCGACCGCTGCCTCGGCGAAGCCGCCGCGATCGGCTTCGACGGCATCGAGAACGGCCACAAATTTCCGTGGGACCCGGCCGAATTGCGGGCGGCCCTGCAGCCGCACGGCCTCGCCTTCGTCTCGGCCTGGTATTCGCTCAACCTCCTCGTCCATTCGGCCGATCAGGAGATCGCGCTGATCCAGCCGCATCTCGACCGGCTGAAGGCGATGGGCTGCACGGTCTGCATCGCCTGCGAGACCTCCAACGCGATCCACGGCAACGACGCGGTCGGGCTGGCGGCCTCGCCGGTGCTCAATGCGGATCAATGGGCGGAGTTCGGTGCGCGGGTCGAGAAGGTCGCGGCCCATTGCGCCGCCGAGGGCGTGCCGCTGGTCTACCATCATCACATGGGCACGGTCGTCGAAACGCCGGCCGAGCTCGACCTGTTCATGGCCCATACCGGACCGGCGACCCGGCTTCTGTTCGATGCCGGGCATTTCTATTTCGGCGGCAACGGGGTCGATCCGGCGCCCTATCTCGCCCGGCATGTCGATCGCGTGGCGCATTTCCACGCCAAGAACGTGCGGCCGGCCGTGATGGCGGATGTGCGCCGCGAAGGCCTGTCGTTTCTGGAGGGCGTACGCCGCGGTGTCTTCACCGTGCCGGGTGACGCGGAAGGCGGCGTCGAATTCGGCCCCTGCCTCGCGGTCCTGGCGGAGCATGGCTACGACGGCTGGATCGTCATCGAGGCCGAGCAGGACCCGGAGGTCCACGATCCGGTCGAATATCAGAGCCTCGGCCTGAAGACCCTGAAGACGCTGGCCGCCGAAACCGGCCTCGTCGCGGACTGACCAGGCGGACCCGGTTCGCGGGGCGTGCCCTGCGGACGATCAACAGCATTGCGGAGGATCACGATGCCCGACCTTCTTCGTCGCCCGAACGGCCGGCATGGCCTGGTTCACGACATCACCCCGGCCGATGCCGGCTGGTCCTACGTCGGCTTCGCGTTGCATCGGCTGGAAGCCGGCGAGATGGCATCGGCGGAGACCGGCGAGGAGGAAGCGATCCTCGTTCTCCTGGAGGGCAAGGGCGAGGTCAGCGCCGGCGACCAGGAGTTCGGCGAACTCGGCGCGCGCATGTCGGTCTTCGAGCTGGTGCCGCCCCACGCGGTCTATGTGCCGAACGGCTCGCGCTGGCAGGTCACGGCGACGACGCCGCTGACGCTGGCGGTCTGCCGCGCCCCGGGCAAGGGCGGCCACGCCGCGCGGGTGATCGGCCCGCAGGGCATCCCGACCATCGTCAAGGGCAAGGGAGCCAACACCCGCAAGGTGCACGCTATCGCCATGGAAGAGCGCGACGTCGCCGACAGCTTGCTGGTGACCGAGGTCTACACGCCGGCGGGCAACTGGTCGTCCTATCCGCCGCACCGGCATGACGAGGACGATTTTCCGCGCATGACCTATCTGGAAGAGACCTATTACCACCGCCTCGACCCGCCGCAGGGCTTCGGCTTCCAGCGGGTCTTCACCGACGACGGCAGCCTCGACGAGACCATGACCGTCCATGACGGCGACGTCGTCCTCGTGCCCAAGGGGCACCATCCCTGCGGCGCACCGCATGGCTACAAGATGTACTATCTCAACGTCATGGCGGGCCCCCGCCGCCAGTGGCGGTTCGAGAACCACCCCGACCACGACTGGATCGCCCAGCGCGACGCGGAATGAACCGCCCGCCGGCAATGGCGAAGGAAGCGGGAATCGGCAGCGTTGCGGGGCTCAGCCCGCGCGCTCGACCCGCCGTGCCAGGGCCAGGAGATCGGCCTCGCGGCCCAAAGGCGCGATGATCTGGACGCCCGCCGACAGGCCGCCGCGAAAGCCGGACGGCAGCGCGAGGACGGGGCAGCCGGAGAGGGTGGCGGGCGCCACGCATTCCATCCAGCGGTGATAGCTGTCCATCGCCCGGCCATCGATGGCCTCCGGCCAGCGCTCGCCGATCGCGAAGGGCCAGACCTGCGCGGCCGGAAGGGCCAGCAGGTCGAAGCGGGCGAAGAGGTCGACGAGGCGCAGATGCCAAGCGGTCCGCAGCTCGCGGGCGGCCTCGACGGCCAGCGCCGACAGACGCAGGCCGTTCTCGATCTCCCAGACCATTTCCGGTTTCAGCAGGTCGCGCGTCGCCGGATCGGCATGGAGCGGGCCGTAGCGAGCCGCGACCGCCACATGGCGCTGGATCACGAAGCTCTGCCACAGGCGCTCGGCATCGAAGCCCAAAGCCGCAGCCTCGACCACCGCGCCCGGAATGCGTTCCAGCGCCGCGCGATTGGTGTCGAGAATGCCCGGCTCCATGGCGAGATGGCCGTCGAAATCGCCAAGCCAGCCGATCCGGACGGGCGCGCCCTCGTCGCGCGTCGTCGTCTCGAGGCCGGGAAGCCCGACCGACAGCGGCTGGCGCGGATCGACGCCGGCCTGGACGGCGAGCAACAAGGCGAGATCGTCGGCGGTGCGCGCCATCGGCCCGTCGGTGGCCAGCGCCGCCTCGAAGACATTGCCGGCCGGCAGGCTCGGTACCCGGCCGAAGGAGGGGCGTAGGCCGTAGACATTGTTGAAGGCGGTGGGATTGCGCAGCGAGCCGCCCATGTCCGAACCGTCGGCCAGCGGCAGCATGCGCGTCGCGATGGCGACGGCCGCGCCGCCGCTGGAGCCGCCGGCGCTGCGCTCCGGCGCAAAGGCGTTGCCGGTCGCGCCGAAGACTTCGTTGAAGGTGTGGGAGCCGAGGCCGAATTCCGGCGTGTTGGTCTTGCCGACGATGATCGCCCCGGCCGCCCGGATGCGCGCCGTGGAGAGGCCGTCGCAATCGGGCAGGTGGTCGCGGTAGATCGGCGAGCCGAAGGTGGTGGTCAGCCCCTTTGTCGGCGACAGATCCTTGATGGCGATGGGCAGGCCGTGCAGCGGACCGGTGTCCGCGCCGCTGGCCAGCGCCTGGTCGGCGGCCGCTGCGTCGGCGAGAATCGCGTCCCGCGGACGCCGGGAGATGATGGCGTTGTAGGTCGGGTTGAGCGCGTCGATCCGGTCGAGGAAGGCGGTGACGATCTCCAGCGAGGACAGGCGGCCGGCACGCATCGCGGCCATCAACGCCGTCGCGTCCATGGCGCAGATCCCGGACACCGCGTCCGGCGCGCGTAGATGGCCCGGCCGGTCGAACGGCGAGAGCGTCTCGCCGTCCGCTTCTTGAGGTGCCCCGCCGGATGTCACCGGCGAAGGCCCCCTGCGGGGCGCCGCATCAGGCGCCGAGCTCGGCCATAAGGCCGCCCAGGAGACGTCCCCGCGAGACCAGGCTCGACACCTCGATATGCTCGTTCAGCGTATGGACGTCGGCACCGACCACGCCGAGGCCGTCCAGCGTCGGCAGGCCCATGGCGCCGGTGAAATTGCCGTCCGAGCCGCCGCCCTCGCTGGCATGGGCAAGGTCGAAGCCCAGCTCGTTGCCGATCCGCCGGACGCGTTCGTAGAGCTCCATCGTGCCTTCGCTGGCTTCCCAGACCGGGCGCACGACGCTCTTCTCGACGAAGAAGCCGGTGCCGTCCGCCTCGCGCCTGTCGAAGGCGAGAATGTTCTCGGTGCCCCGGTCGAGGTCTTCCTGGCGCTTGGCCATGGAGAGGCACTCGGCGCGGGCGATGGTCGGCACGCAATTGACCCACTGGCCGCCATGCATGACGGAGACCGAGAAGGTGCAGTCCTCGTCGGTCATGTCCTCGATGGCGATGAGCTGCCGGGCCATCATCTTCACCGCCGACTGGCCAGCCTTCAGCGCCGCGCCGGCATGGCTCGGGCGCCCCATGGCGGTCAGATGGTAGCGGGCGATGGCGTAGCGGCCGGTGACCACCGTGTTGCGGGCCCAGGCCGGCTCCGGCACCAGGATGTAGCGGTGTTTGGCGGCCTCGGCCTCGATCAGCGCGCGAGTGCCCGGCGTGCCGATCTCCTCGTCGGAGGTGAGCAGGACATGCACCGGCAGCGGCGTCTCGACGCCCATGTCGGCCAGCGCCTTGACGGCGCTGATGGCGATGTAGTTGCCGCCCTTCATGTCGCAGATGCCAGGGCCCCAGCAGATGTCGCCCTCGCGCCGGAACGGCAGCTTCTCCAGCGTGCCGAGCGGGTGCACCGTGTCGAGATGGCCGATGATCAGGATGCCGGGCTCGCCGGCCTTGGGGTGCGGAAACGCGCCGCGCACGCAATTGCCGAGCCCCTCGGGGCCGGGAATGGTCTCCACCTCGAAGCCCATGGCCTGCATGTCCTCGGCGGCCAGCGCCATCATCCGGTCGACCGACGGCTTGTCATAGGTCGGGCTCTCGCATTCGACCCAGCGTCTCAGGCCACTCAGCATCTGTTCCGCATCCAGCGGGATCTTGGTCACGTCCATCGTCACTCTCGCTTTCCTGAGGTCTCGGATCGGCCGGTCAGGCCCCCAGCCGCTTCTCGACGATGCGGGCCAGAAGGCTGGAGCCGATCGGCAGGATGCCGTCGTCGAGGATGAAGCCGGGATTGTGCAGCGGCATGGTGCCGCCATGGCCGACCCAGCAATAGGAGCCGGGGACCGCGTGCAGCATGTCGGCGAAATCCTCGCTGCCCATGGTCGGGCGGGGGTCGGTGAAGACCTTGTCTTCGCCGACGATCTCGACGGCGACTTCGCGCAGCGCCTCGGTCTCGGCCTCGTGGTTCTCCAGCACCGAGAAGACGTCGCGGATGTCGACCACGATCTCGCAGTCGTAGCTCGCCGCGAAACCGGCGGCGATCTCGCGGATGCGGGTGGCGACGAGCTCGCCCACGTCGTCGTGGAAGTAGCGGATCGTGCCGCCGAGATCGGCCTCTTCGGGAATGACGTTGTAGGCCGACCCCGCGGCGAACTTGGTGATCGACAGCACCGCCGGCTTCAGCGGATTGACGTTGCGGCTGACGATCGACTGCAGGCTCTGGCCGAGCGCCATGGCGATGACGATCGGGTCCTTGGAATTGTGCGGCATGGCGGCATGGCTGCCGCGCGCCATGATCTGGATGTCGAAGAACTTGGCGCCGGCCATCGCCTTGCCCGGGAAGACGGCGACCTCGCCGAGCTCCAGATCGGGCATGTTGTGCAGGCCGTAGATCTCGTCGCAGGGGAAGCGCTCGAACAGGCGGTCGGCGATCATCGCGCGGGCGCCGCCCAGCCCCTCCTCGGCGGGCTGGAAGACGAACATCGCGGTGCCCTTGAAACCGCGATTTGCGGCGAGATAGCGCGCCGCGCCCAGCAGCATGGTGGTGTGGCCGTCATGGCCGCAGCCATGGAAGCGGCCGGGATTGGTCGAGCGGTAGGGAAGGTTGGTGAACTCCTCCATCGGCAGGGCGTCCATGTCGGCGCGCAGGCCGATGGTCCGGCCGTCGCCGCCGGTGCCCCGGAGGATGCCGACGACGCCGGTGCCGCCGATGCCCTCGTGGATCTCGTCGACGCCGTAGCTCTTCAGCGCCTCGGCGACGATGGCGGCGGTGCGCTTTTCCTCGAAGCCGATCTCCGGATGGGCGTGCAAATCGTGGCGGATCGCCGTCAAATCTTCGGCAAAGCTCTTGATCTCGGGAATGATGGTCATGGTCGGGTTTCCTCGTTTCGCGGCCGCGGCAAGGCGGTCGCAGGCATTACGACGGATGGGATTCGGCGGGATCGAACACCGGGCCGGTGGGCGACAGGTCGATGCCGGGCCGCAGCCGTCGGAAGGGCAGGTCGGCCGGCGACAGGGGCATGGGTCCCGGCGCCGTGCAGGTCAGGATCGTCTCGGCAATCGGCGCGAAATCGGCGCGGAAATGCACCGAACTCTTGTTGACGAGGATCGCCTCCTTCTCCGGTTCGATCCCGACGAAGCGATACATCTCGCGGTCGGCCATCTGCGCCTTGGCCGAGGCGACCACGACGCGCACGCCGCCGATCTTCAGGCAGGCGGACGGGCCGAGCCGCATGCGCGCACCGCCGTAGAAGGCGCCGGAGGCGATCAGGTCGCCGTCGGAGAGGGCAGTGACCTCGAAGGTGCCGGTGAAGGGCGTGTCGCCGGCAACGCCGTCGGCGCCGCTGAGGGTGATCTCGGTCGTCGCCCCGACGCCCGCCGCATGGGCGGCGGCCGCCGCCTTCGGATCGAAGATCACGCCGATCGCGGCGCGCTGCGCGTCGGCTTCGATGAGCGCCTTCAGCATGCCGGTGGTGTTGGAATCGCCACCGGCGCCGGGATTGTCCTGGGTGTCGGCAATGACGACCGGGCGCGTGGCGCCTGTCGCGATCCGTATCGCCTCGCGCACGCCGTCCAGCGGCGCAAACGCCTTGCCGGCATAGGCGGAACGCGCCGCGACGACCCTCGCTGCCAGAGCGTCCGCAGCAGCATCGGCCCCCGCCTGATCAGCGCCATAGGCGAGGACGGACGGGCCGCAATCGGGAAAGTCGGCGGCCGGAAAGCCGCAGAGATAGGAGACGCTGGCGACCCCGCCGGTCTCCATCTCCGGCAGGCCGCCATAAAGCGTGGCGTTCGGCTCCATGGTGGTCGATTGCCAGGCGATGGGGATCAGGAAGGGGATCTGCCGGAACGCTTTGGCGTGGCGCTGGCCGGCGAGCAGCGGAACCAGCTGTTCGGCGGTACGGCGTCCGGTCTCGGCCATGTCGACATGCGGATAGGTGCGGTAGGCGACGAGCAGATCGGCCCCGGCCACCATCTGCGGCGTGACGTTGCCGTGCAGGTCGAGACTGGCGACCAGCGGCACATCGGGGCCGATGACCCGGCGCACCCGCGCCAGGAGCTCGCCTTCGCCATCGTCGAGGTGGGTGCAGACCATGGCGCCGTGGAGATCGAGATAGACCGCGTCGAGTGGCAGTGCGGCATCGACCGCCGCGACGATGCGGGCGGCGATGGCCTCATAGGCGTCTTCGGTGACATGGGCGGAGGGCACCGCTGCGCACCACAGCGTCGGCACGAGGTGCCAGCCGCGTCGCTCGGCTTCGGTGACGAAGCCGCAGATGCCCATGTTGACGTCGCGCGTCGCCGCGATCATCCCCGGGCCCTCCGCCAGCGCCGGCCAGCCACCACCATGCTCGAAGGCGGCGTAGTCCGCTCTGGTCGGCGCGAACGTATTGGTCTCGTGCATGAACCCGCCGACCGCAATGCGCGGGGCGGGCGTCCCTGTGCTGTCGTCTGTCATGCCGGCACGGTCGTGTCCCTGAAGCCTGCGGCGCCGGGCAGCGGGCGGAAATTCGGAAAGTCCCAGTAGCGGCCGGGCGCCGCGTCGATCAGTTCGCGCGTATAGGCCTCGCGCGGATTGCCCAGCACCTCGGCGGTCGGGCCGTACTCCACCACCCGGCCGCGCTGCATCACCACCACCTCGTCGCAGATCTGCGCGGCGACGCGCAGGTCGTGGGTGATGAACAGGAGGGCGACGCCGAGCCGCGCCTGGATGTCGTCGAGAAGGTCGAGGACCTGGGCCTGCACCGACACGTCGAGGGCCGACACCGCCTCGTCGGCGACGAGGACGTCCGGCTCCATGGCCAGCGCCCGGGCGATGGCGATGCGCTGGCGCTGGCCGCCGGAGAACTGGTGCGGATGCCGGTCGATGGCGTCCTTGGGCAGGCCGACGAGTTCCAGAAGCGTCTTCGCCTGCTCGCGCGCCTTGCCGGGCGGCGTGCCGTAATTGATCGGCCCCTCGGTGATGCTGTCGCCCACCGTCAGCCGCGGATTGAGCGAGCGGTTGGGGTCCTGGAAGATCATCTGGATGCGCTTGCGCCACGGTCGCAGCGCCCGGCGCGACAGGCCCGAAATGTCGGAGCCGCGCAGGCGGATGCTGCCGGCGGTGGGCTCGATCAGCCGCATGACGCAGCGCGCCACGGTCGACTTGCCCGAGCCGCTCTCGCCGACGATGCCGAGGGTGCGGCCACGACCGAGGATCAGGTTGACGTCCTTGGCCGCGACGGTGCCCTCGCGTTTGCGAAACAGCGAGCCCTGGCTGTAGGTCATGCCGAGTTCGCTGGTCTCCAGCACGATCTCGCGGGAGGCCGCGGGGCGGGCGTCGCGCGGGCGCAGCGCCGGCACGGCGGTCAGAAGGTTGCGGGTATAGGGCTTGGTCGGGGCGGTGAGGATCGCCTGGATCGGCCCGGATTCCACGATCTCGCCGGCCCGCATCACATAGACCCGGTCGGCGATGTCGGCGACGACGCCCATGTCGTGGGTGATGAACAGGACCGAGGTGCCGAGGCGCTCCTGGATCTCGCGGATCAGCTTCAGGATCTGCTTCTGGGTGGTCACGTCGAGGGCCGTCGTCGGCTCGTCGGCGATCAGCAGTTTGGGTTCGAGGACGAGCGCCATGGCGATCATCACCCGCTGGCGCTGGCCTCCCGAGAGCTGGTGCGGATAGGAGCGGCACATGCGCTCCACATCCGGCAGATGAACGAGCGAGAGGATGTCGCGGATGCGCGTCCGGCGATCGGCGGTGCTCATGCTGGCATGGGCGCTCAGCACTTCTTCCAGCTGGCTCTCGACGGTCATCACCGGGTTGAGCGCCGTCATCGGCTCCTGGAAGATCATCGACATGCGGGTGGCGCGCAGCTGGCGCAGCCGCGCCGGGCTGGCGGTCAGGACATCCTCGCCCTCGACGAGGATGCGGCCCGAGCGGGCGGTGAGCGCCCCCTTCGGCAACAGCCCCATCGTGGCCAACGACGTCACCGACTTGCCGGAGCCGCTTTCGCCGACGAGGCAGACGGTCTCGCCGGCGCCGACCCTGAGGGAGATGCCGTCGAGGATCGGGGTCGGCTTGCGGCCGCGTGTGGTGACGACGAGATCCTCGACGACGAGGACGTCGCCGCCGGTGCTCGCGGCGGCGGGGTGGGCGTGGTCGCTCATCAGGCCTCCCTCTTCTTGCCGAGGCGCGGGTCCATGACGTCGCGGGCGGTGTCGCCGAGAATGTTGATCGACAGGATGGCCAGCGACAGGAACAGGCCCGGCCAGAAGATCAGCGACGGCTTGAGCTGGAAGTAGAGCCGGCCCTCCGACATGATGTTGCCCCAGGACGGCGTCTCGGTGCCGATGCCGGCGCCCAGGAACGACAGGATCGCCTCGGTCAGGATCGCCGAGGCGCAGACATAGGTGCCCTGGACGATCAGCGGCGCGATGGTGTTGGGCGTCAGGTGCCGCCACATGATCTTCGGCAGGCTGGAGCCGACGGCGATGGCGGCCTCGACATAGGGCTCCTCGCGCGCCGACAGGACGACCGAACGCACCAGCCGCACGACACGCGGGATCTCCGGAATGGTGATGGCGATGAGCACGGTCCAGAGGCTGGAGCCGGCCAGCGACACGATGGCGATGGCCAGGAGCACGCTGGGGATCGCCATCAGGCCGTCCATGATCCGCATCAGGATTGCGTCGAGCCAGCGGAAGAAGCCCGAGATCAGGCCGAGCGGCAGGCCGATCAGCACCGCCACGAGGGCCGCGCCGATGCCGACGATCAGCGAGACGCGGGCGCCGTAGAGGGTGCGCGAGAAGACGTCGCGGCCATAGGCGTCGGTGCCGAAGGGATGGGTGGCGCTGGCGCCCGCCAGCCGTTCCATCGGGTTCATGGCGATCGGGTCGAAGGGCGCGATGATCGGCGCCAGCAGCGCGCCGATGACGATGACCGCCAGGCAGATCGCGGCGAGGGTCGGCGCGAAGCGCAGATCCGCCAGTTCGATCCGCGGCAGGAAGCGGCGCTTGATGACCGGCTCGGCAATCGGGGGCAGGGTGTCTCTCCTCGCCATCAGTATCGGATCCTCGGGTCCATGAACGCGTAGGAGATGTCGATCAGGAGGTTGATCACCACGTAGATGCCGCTGGTCAGGAGGATCAGCGCCTGGATCACCGGGTAGTCGCGGGCAAGGATGGCGTCGACGGTGAGCCGCCCGAGGCCGGGAATGTTGAAGACGCTCTCGGTGACGACGACGCCGGAGATCATCAGCGCGAAACCGGTTCCGACGACGGTGAGGATCGGCACGGCGGCGTTGCGCAGCGCATGGCGGAACAGGACGATCCGCTCCGAAAGGCCCTTGGCCCGGGCGGTGCGCACATAATCCTCGTCGAGAACGTCCAGCATCGCGGCGCGGGTCATGCGGGCGATCAGCGCGATGTAGATCGTCGCCAGGGTGAAGGCCGGCAGGATGATGCGCGCCAGGAACGGCCCGACGCCGTCGAAGATGCTCTTGAAGCCCTGGACCGGGAGCAGCTTAAGGTCGATGGCGAAGATCTGGATGAAGATATAGCCGGTGACGAAGACCGGGATCGAGAAGCCCAGCACCGAGATCGCCATGATGACGTTGTCGGTGAGCGTGCCGTGGCGCCAGGCGGCGAGGACGCCCATCGGGATCGACAGGAGAAGCGTGATCGCCATGGTCACGAGGGCGAGGCTGAGGGTCGGTTCCAGCCGCTGGCCGATCAGGGTCAGGACCGGCGTGCGCGAGATCAGCGAACGGCCGAAATCGCCGCTCAGGAGCTGGCCGCTCCAGGTGATGAACTGGGTCACCAGCGGCTCGTTGAGGCCGAGGCTCTGGCGGATCTGGGCGAGCTGTTCGGGGGTCGCCATGTCGCCGGCGATGATCGCGGCCGGGTCGCCCGGCGTCAGCCGCAACAAGAGGAAGACGAACAGCGCCACGACGATCAGCACCGGCACGGAGGCCAGGACGCGGCGGAAGATGTAGGCGAGCATGGGTCGAGCCTCGCGGCGCAGGACGCTGCAGAAGGGAACGGGTGACGCCGCGCCGTCAGCGACGCGGCGTCACGGGCATGGCGTCAGTCGGTCTTCTGGACGTTCCAGAACACCGGAACCGGCATCTTCATGATTTCGGTCAGCTTGTTGGAGATCGTCGTCGGGATCCGGTACTCGCCGACCGGGATGTAGTTGACGACGTCATAGGCGTGGGCCTGGATGTCCTCGGCGATCTTCTTGCGCTCGGCCTCGTCGCCGGCCTTGGCGAAGGCGACGCGCAGTTCCTCCAGCTTCGGATCGTCCGGCCAGCCGAACCAGGCCGCTTCCTTGCCGCCGCCGTTCAGCATCGGGTTGTTGAGCGGGCTCCACACCTCCGGGATGATCCAGTTGGTGAAGAACATGTTCCAGCCGCCGTCGGCGGGCGCGGACTGGCTGGCGCGGCGGGTCACGAGGGTCTGCCAGTCCATCGGCTGCATGTCGACGGTGAAGCCGGCCTGGCGCAGGAGCTGGGCGGCGACCACCGGCTGCGGGCCGACGGAGCCGACATCGGTGGGCTGCATCAGGACGACCGGCGTGCCGTCATAGCCGGCCTCGTCGAGCATCTTCTTGGCGACCTCGGGCTGCGGGCCCTTCATGATCAGCTCGTCGCCCGCCTCGGTCGCGAAGGGCGTGTTGCAGCCATACATCGAGCCGCAGGTGTCCTGATATTCCGGATTGCCGACCAGCGCGGCGAGGATCGGCTCCTGGCCGAGCGCCGCCATGGCGGCACGCCGGATCTCGACATTGTCGAAGGGCGGGTAGAGCCAGTTGAGCCGGCCCATGGTCTGGTAGCCGTAATCGGCGAGGGTCATCACCGTCAGCTCGGGATTGCCCTGCAGCAGCGGCAGAAGGTCGGTCGGCGTCTGCTCGATATAGTCGATCTCGCCGCTATTGATGGCGTTCACCGCGGTCTGGGCGTCCGGCATGACCACCCAGGTCACGCGGTCGACATTCACCACCTTGCCGCCGGCGGTCCAGCTCGGCGCCTCGTCGCGCGGCACATAGTCGGGGTTCTTGTCGTAGACGGCGCGCACGCCGGGTTCGAACTCGGCCTCGACGAAGGTGAACGGGCCGGAACCGGTATAGTCGGTGATCGCCTCGCCGGAGGGCGTCTGGGCGACGCGTTCCGGCATGATGAAGGACGGCAGGCCGGACGGCTTGGCGATCAGTTCGAGGACGTAGGAGAACGGCTCGGACAGGGTCAGGACGGCCGTCTTGTCGTCCTTGGCCTCGAGGCTCTCGACATATTTGAACATCATCTGGGCGCCGCCGTCGCGCTCGCCCCAGCGCTTCAGCGAGGCGACGACGTCGGCCGCCGTCACCGGTGCGCCGTCATGCCATTTCAGGCCGTCGCGCAGGGTGAAGCTGTAGGTGAGCTTGTCGTCGGAGACTTCCCAGCTGGCCATCTGCGGCTGCGGCTTCAGGCTCTCGTCCATGCCCAGAAGCGTGTCGTAGATCATGTAGCCGTGGTTGCGCGTGATGTGTGCGGTGGTGATCACGGGATCGAGGACGCGGATGCCCGAATGCATCACGGCGCGGATTTCCTGGGCGGCGGCGGGGCCGCCGGCGAGGCCCGTCATGGCGACGACGGAGGCGAGCAGGGCGGATCGGATCATCCGGGTTGGTCGGAAGGTGGAAGCGGCAGAGAAGAAGGACATCAATGCGTCTCCGAAGGGTAGGGCTCGGGGGCCGGGACATCTCCGCCCGTTATCGCATGCCGATAACCGTTTGCGGATTGTGGTATCGTAGGAACACGGCTACGATTCAGTCAACACTCCGAATTGATCAAATAGTGTGCAGCGCAGCATGGCGGCAGACCGGGAAGTTCAGAAGGACGGCCACTTCGTTGCCTCGCTCGGCAAGGCGATGACCCTTCTGGAGGCCTTTGCGCCCGAGCGTTCGCGCATGGGCCTGACCGAATTGTCCGAGGCGACCGGGCTCGACCGCAGCAGCGTTCAGCGTCTGGTCACCACCTTCACCCGCCTGGGCTATCTCGACAAGGACCCGACCACCCGTCGCTACAGTCCGTCGATCCGGATGACCGAGCTCGCCAATGCCTATTTCTGGTCGCAGGAGCTGGTCCACACGGCGATGCCCAAGCTGATCGACCTGCACCAGTCGCTGGGCGAAACCATCAATTTCTCGCGCATCGACGGGCCCGACATCGTCTACATCGTCCGCCTGCCCAGCGCCCGCACGAGCTTCGGCGCCTCCATCGTCGGGCGCCGGGTGCCGGCACTGAACACCTCAAGCGGCCGGGTGATGCTGTCGCGCCTCGGCGCCGAGACACGCCGCCGCTGCGTCGAGGAATGGCCGATGCGGCGGTTCACGCCTGCAACGGTGATGGACCGCGGCGCTGTCGGCGCCCTCGTCGAGGCGGCGGCCGAAACCGGCTACTCCATCGCCGAGAACGAGGTGCAGATGAACGAGCTCGGCGTCGCCGTGGCCGTCGGCCGCGACCCGCAGACCGGCGGGGCGATCCATTGCTCGGTCAGCGGCACCGCCTGGACCCGCGAACGTCTGGAGGCCGAGATCATCCCGCCCCTGCTCGATGCCGCCAACGGCGTTGGCTGACCGGCGCCCGCTGCCGAAGGGTCGCGGCCGCAACACCGCGTCCGTCCCGTCCTGCCCATGCACCCACTCATCCGTATCCGGGGACGTCCATGACCAATTTCTCCCGCTCCCAGATCGTTACCAAGCCGGCCCGGATGTCGCAGACCGGCATCGTCGCGGCCCAGCATCGCCGGGTCGCGGAACTCGGCGCAGAGATCCTGGCGGCCGGCGGCGATGCCCTCGACGCGGCGACCGCCGTCTCCTTCGGCATGGGGGTGCTGGAGCCTTGGATGAGCGGCCCGGCCGGCGGCGGCGCGATGATGGTGTGGCGCGCCGACGAGGCGAAACCCTATGCGGTCTATTACGGCATGCGCGCGCCCGCCGGGCTCGACCCGGCGGCGTTTCCGCTGGCCGGGGAAGGCCGCGCGAGTGACCTTTTTCCCTGGAAGCGGGTGGTCGACGACCGCAATATCGAGGGCGCGACGGCGGTGGCGGTGCCCGGCGTCGTCGACGGCATCGGCATCGCCCATGCCCGCTGGGGGCGCATGCCCTGGCACGACCTCGTCCAGCCAGCGGCGGCGATGGCCCGCGAGGGGCTGAAGATCGACTGGTACGCCGGGCTGATGATCGCCTCGGCGGCGCGGTCGCTGGCGCGCGATCCGGACGCGGCGGCGCTGTTCCTGGAGGACGGGGTCTGGCCGCCGGTCGGCGGCTGGACGGCGCTGACCGATATCCGCCTGACCATGGGCCGGATGGCGGACACGCTGGATGCGATCGCCCGCAACGGGCCGCGCGAGATGCACGAGGGCGACGTCGCCCGCGAGCTCGCCCGCGACGTCGCCGACAAGGGCGGATCGCTGACCTATGCGGATCTGGCAGCCTATCGCGCAGAGATCCAGACGCCGCTCTCCTTCGCGGCACCGGGCGGCCGGCTTCACGCGACGCCCGAGCTGACGGCGGGGCCGACGCTGGCCGACGCGTTTGCGCGCTACGCGGCGGCGGGATCCTTCGCCGGGCCCGGCGACGAACTGGCGGCGACGGCGGATGCGCTGTCCGGGGCCTATGCGCATCGCCTGGCCCGGATGGGCGACCACGACAGCCCCGCCGCGCCCGGCTCGACGACGCATTTCTCCATCGTCGACAGGCACGGCAACATGGTCGCGATGACCCAGACGCTGCTGTCGGTCTTCGGGTCGCGGGTGGTCTCGCCCTCGACCGGACTGCTTCTGAACAACGGCATCATGTGGTTCGATCCCGAACAGGGCGGGCCGAATGCGCTCGCCGGCGGCAAGCGCTGCCTGATGAATGTCTGCCCGATCCTCGGCGAAAGCGGTGACACGCGATTTGCCCTCGGCGCCTCGGGCGGGCGCAAGATCCTGCCGGCCGTGTTCCAGCTTGCCCGCCATATGCTGGCGGGACGCGGCGACCTCGACGCCGCCTTCCGCGCCCCGCGCATCGACGTGTCGGGCGGCGACATGGTGATCGCCGACGAGGCGATCCCGGACGCCGATCTGGCGGCCCTGCGGCGAACCCACCGGGTCGAGACCGTGCCGCGGACGGTCTTTCCCTATGCCTTCGCCTGTCCCTCCGGCGTGGCGCGAGAGGGGGTGACCAACTGGGGCGCGACCGAGATCGTCTCGCCCTGGGGCGATGCCGTCGCCGAAGAGGATGTCGCCGCCACGGCGTAGCGCCGGGCACCGCACGGGCCGGAACGCCATCTCGGCCAACAGCGCTACAGGAGCGGGCTGACCAGCCGGGCGAGATTTTCCAGAAGCCGCGTGCCGCGCGGGCGCGCCCGCCAGTCCTCGAGCGCCAGCGGGTCGCTGTGCGCGATGTAGTGGCGCTGGGCGGCGTCGAGGCGCCCGCTGGCCTCCTCGCCATGCAGGATCAGGCTGATCTCGGCATTCAGCATGAAGGAACGCACGTCGGTGTTGCTGGAGCCGATGACGCCGACCCGCCCGTCGATCGAGACGTTCTTGGCGTGCAGCAGATGGTCGCGATAGCGGTAGAGGCGAACGCCGGCCGCAAGAAGCTCGTCGTAATAGGATCGCTGGGCGAGGCTGACGAGCCGCTGGTCGACGACCTGCGAGACGATCAGGTTGATCTCCACGCCGCGGGTGACGCCGTTCTTCAGGGCGGTCAGCAGCGCTTCGTCGGGAATGAGGTAGGGCGACACGATCGCGACCCGGCGTTCAGCGCCGTGGACGAGTTCGATCAGCAGCCTTTCATAGCCCGGAACGCCGAAATCCGGTCCGCTCGGCATTGCCTGCAGGAGGGCATCGCCGGCAGCAGCTGCGACCGGCAGCGGCGCGAGCCGCGTCTCGGTCTCCAGATACCAGTCGCCGGCAAAGACCGCCTCCAGCGCGGCGGCGGCGGGGCCTTCCACCCGGCCGACCAGTTCATCGTTGCGGATGCCCGGCTTGAAGTCGCGGTCGACGATGTTCTGCGAGCCGACAAAGGCGATCTCGCCGTCGATCAGGCAGAGCTTGCGGTGATTGCGAAGATCGCTGCGGGTGCGCCGCAGCGCTGCGAAGCGTACCGGCAGGGCGAGCCGGGCGTCGACGCCGCGGGCGGTCAGCATCGGCAGGCTGCGTGCAGCCCAGGGCCGCGACCCGAGCGCGTCGATCAGTACCCGGACGGCCACGCCGCGGGCGACGGCCCGGCCCAGCGCATCGGCGATCTTCGTGCCGGTCCGGTCGTCGGCGAAGATATAGGTGAGGAGGTGGACCTGCGTGCGGGCGCCGTCGATGGCCGCCACCATGGCGTCGATCGTCGCGTCGTAGTCGGTGAAGAGGTCGACCCGGTTGCCGTCGCAGGCCGGAAAGCCGCCGAGCGCTTCGGCCAGCCTCGACAGCCGGTCCGGGGCGTGGGCGGGAACGGGCAGGTCGCGCGCCACCTGCGCCCGTTCCGGCGCCGTCGCTGCAAAGCGTGCGGTGCGCCAGGCCGGAAAACTGGCCCGGCCGATCAGGCGGTAGAGGATCAGCGCCGGGATCGGCAGGAACAGGACCAGGAGGAGCCAGCTGCGCGCCGATTCCGGCGGCCGGCGCAGGGGAATGACCACAATCATCACCAGGCGGACGGCCCATTCGCACAGAAGATAGGTGAGCGTGAGGCTCGGAAGGTCGAACATGCCCGCGCCTATGCGGACCGGCGCGCCGGCCGGGGCGGCCGTGCCTGGCAATCTCTCGTCATCGCGCCGATCTCCCCATGCCGTCCCCGCCGCCGGACCGGAGCGGTGAGGCTGGCGGTCTGGCGTCGGGGACAGACGGCCGGAGCCGGCCCGTTCTGTCAATGGCCCTCGCGGCGGGTAGCCCGCGGGAGGAACTCAGGCCGCCTGTTCGAGCTCGCTCGTGCAGCGCAGGATCTCCGCCTTGATCGCGCCCTCCAGCGCTTCCAGGCCGGTGATCAGCCGCACCAGCTGCGCCGTGTCGGCGGGGCTGTTGCCGGCCGCCAGCTTGGCGCATTCGAAATGCGCGCTGCGATAGCCCTGCACCAGCCGCTCGATCTCGTCGGCCCAGAAATCGAAGCTCGCCGTGTCCCGCCCGAGCGTGCGCCAGAAATAGGCGATGACGTGCTCATAGGCATATTTGCGGATGACCAGGATCGGCAGTTCGGCGACGGCCTCCGGCAGATCGGCCAGCGGCCGGGTCGCGCGGGCGCCGGCATGGGCGGCGAGCACACGTCTGAGCCCGGTCGCGAAGGGGTTCACATCGAGCCGGATCACCGACCGGAAGAAGGCTGCGAGCGCCGCCGGCTCCGGTGGATGGCTATCGCGATGGTCGATCAGGAAGCCGCCCGAGACATGCGGGCTGGCCATGGCGGCGGCCAGCCGGTCGGCCGCGATCGGCCCTTCCCAGCGGAAATCGACATCCCGCATGAGCAGCTTGCCCGGCTCGTCATGGGGCGCCAGCAGCGCGTAATGGGGGAAGGGATCGCGGTCGAACGGGTTCTCGCGCTCCGGCAGGCGGTGGAGATCGACCATCACCATCGTGTCGATGCCATTGACCGGGTACTCCGCGGCGGTGAGCAGCGTGTCGGCATCCGCGACCGGCGTGATCGTGGCGCCGTAGAGCGAGGCGAACCAGTCGCGGAAATCGCCATGGGTCATGCCGGCCGCGTGGTAGCGGATCCGCATCCGGTCATCGAGGGCGAAGGGCGAATCCGGGATGGCCGCGTAGAAGGGGCGGTGGTCGATCCCGTCGCGGCGCTTCAGCCCGTCGCAGAGACAGCTCACATAGCAATGGACCTTGATGTCCATGGGCATTTCGCCATGCACGCCGGCCGCCGCCCGGGCCTCGGCGCGCCCGGCTGCCGGATCGATCGCCGGCCGCGGCCGCGGGGCGAGATCCGTGCCGGCCTGGTCGGGGCCGAACTGGGCGAGGAGATCGCCGATGGTGATCAGCCGGGCGCTGTCGAGCGCGGTCTTCGGCACCTCGAAGCCATGGCCGGTTTCCAGCCGCACCAGAAGCTCCATCAGGATGACGGAATCGATCCCCAGATCCTCGCGCAGCCGGGCGGCGAGGGCGAAGCGTTCCATGCCGGGATGCCGGATCTCCTCGGCGAGGACCATGCGAACGGTGTCGAGAAGGGAAGGTGCTGCGGGCTGGTCCATGATGATCTCTAGAGTCGGTCTTCGGTGTAGAGGCTGCGGATCTCGCGGCGGCTGATCTTGCCGGTGCCGCCGCGCGGGATCGCGGCGGCGCGCCGCATCTCGCGCGGGCGCTGGTGGCCGGCGAGTTGCGTGCCGCACCATTGCGCGATGGCCGCCTCGGTGACGTCGTTCGAGCCGGTGTAGACGAGCGCGACGCGCCCGCCGGCAAATGCGTCGTCCAGGCCGAACACCACGGCGTCGTCGATACCCGGCATGGCCATGACCACGTCCTCGACCTCGCGCGGATAGACGTTGAGGCCCGAGACAATGATCGTGTCGTCGAGGCGTGCGTCGAAGACGAGAACGCCGTCGTCACGCAGATGGCCGAGATCGCGGGTGCCGACCGTGCCCCAGGGCGTGTCGACGATGATCTCCGCCGGTTCCGCCGCCGTGCCGGCCTGCACCCGGTGATGGGGCAGCGGCCGGCCCATCTCGTTCGCCGCGACGAGATCCTCGCTGACGGCGACGACGCCGGCTTCCGAGCAGCCATATTGCTGGAACAGCGTGCCGGTCTTCGCGCGGATCGCCTCGAACCAGGGCGCCGGCAGCAGCGTGCCGGAGGTCATCGCCGCATGCATGGTCTCGCCCGGCTTCAGGAAGCGGGCCGCCACGTTGAGGAAGGCGGGCGCCGCGTAGAGGAGGGGGCGCTCCATCTCGGCCATGCGGGACAGGACGTATTTCGGATTGTCCGGCGACAGCACCAGCGGGGTCACGCCGCGCGCGACACCGGCCAGGAGGCCGCAGATCAGGCCGTAGGAATGGCTGATCGGGCAGGCCACCACCGGCACCTTGTCGTGGGCGCCCTCGAAGAAGCCGACATAGGATTCGATCTCGGCCTCGATGTCCTCGAAGGTCCGGGCGATGATCTTTGGCTCGCCCGTCGTGCCGGAACTCGTCTGGATCAGGCGATGACCGAATTCGCGCTGGCGGGCGTCGGGCTCCAGCGCCTCGACCGGCGCACGGCCGAAGGTCAGCGTGTCGCAACAGGCGCTGAGCGCGATGCGCCGGGCCGCCGTTGCCGGCGTCGCCGGGTGCAGCGGCATGACGCTGCCGCCCTCCTGCCGGATCAACAGGAACGCCGCCATCAGTTCCGCCGGATCGGTCAGGCAGATGGCGTGGGTGCCGTGCAACGAGCTGCCCAGCCGGCCGTCGCGCTGCATCTGCGCGGCAAGGGCCAGCAGCGCGGCGAAGTCGTAGTCGCGGTCATCGAAACGGATCATGCCAGGGCCTCCCAGGGCTTGCGGGCAAGGGAATTGGGAACGACCAGCGGGCCTTCGGCGGCATGTCCGAGCTTGGCGGAAAGCAGCCGGTCGGTGACCACGGTCCGCGCGTGCAGCCCGAGCTGGTCGGCCCGGTGCTCCAGCTTCAGGGCCTTGGCGTGGTTCGTGACGAGGCACAGGATCTGGTCGAAGAAGGCCTTCTGGGTGTGGCCGTAGCGTCGCTCCATCAGGAAGGCGAAGTCGGCGAGCGAGAAGATCAGCACGGCGTCGGTGAACAGCCAGCGCAGCTCCTCCACGTCCTCCATCCAGTAGAAGCGGTTGGGCGTGCGGTCGGCGAAGAGCGGGTCGATCGCCGTGAAATCGGGCAAGGGCGGTGCGCCGCGCAGGAAGTCCGGCACCCATTCCAGATTGTCGGAAAAGTCGCGCAGGGCGATCCGCACCGGCCATCCGTCGCGATGGATCAGCACCAGGTTCTGGCCATGCGCCTCTGATGCCAGGCCGTAGGCCAGAAGCAGGTGAACCAGCGGCCGCACGACCACCTCGATCAGCTGCGTGACGAAGCCCGTGCAGCCGTAGCGGCGAATCCAGGGCGCCACGAACGGGTCGCCATCGGCCTCGACCACGAAGAGGGCGTTGAGCGGCACCGCCTCTTCGCCCGGTGCCAGCCTGGCGGCCGGGTTGTCGCGCCAGATCGCGCCGGTGTGTTCGGCTTCGGTGCCGTTCCGGTCGAAGACGACCGCCCGAGTTTCCTTCAATACGGCCAGGCGGTCGCCATCGCTCAGCCAGCGGTCGTTCGCCACCAGCGTGGCGAGCCAGTCGGAGATGGCGGGACCGGCCAGCGCCCAGTGCGGGTCGAGCGTGCGGGCGACGGAGGTGTTCACCACCGCCAGCGGCAGCTTGAGGTGCGGCGCGTCGGGCCGGTCGAGATTGACCAGTGTGCGCAGCGACTGGGTGGCGCGGTAGCTCTCGCCGGCCACGCCGAGGTCGTGAACCTCGCCGAGCGCGATCGCCGGGGCAACGATGGCGGAGGTTTTCGCGCGCCATTGCCAGGGATGGACCGGCAGAAGCTGCCATTGCGGCGCCGCCTCCGCGCCGACGCGGTCCAGCGCCATCGCGGCCACCACCGGCCCGGCCAGTTGCGCCCAGCCGTCCGGCCCGCGCAGATCCGGTCCGCTGCGGTGCAGCCGGTCGTCGCGAACCAGCAGCCAGCGAAGCTGGAACCCGGCCTTGGCTTCCGGCCCGAACCGCATGTCGTCGGCGTCGTTGAAGCCCAGCCGGCCCCGGAAGGCGGGGTGGTAGGGATGGCCTTCGTAGATCGCCGAATCGAGCCGGGCGAAGTCGAGGTCGCGGCGATTGGCAGGGGCCACCCGGATGGCGTGGGCGAGGCCGCTGGCCGTGCGGGCGAACTCGTCCTGAAGGCGCATGCGGCGCACCGGTTCGGGCACGAGGGCCGCGACGATCGATGCTGCGGCATCCGCCGACGCCGGCAGGCCGTTCAGCCGCACGGTGCCCGGCACGACGCGCGGCCGGCCGAAGGCGCCGGTATAGAGCTCCGCGTCGATGACGAGACCGGCGGCGCCGAGGCGTACGGTCCTGCGGCCGTCGCGAGCCGGGGCGCCCTCGGCTTCGACCGTCAGCAAACCCTCGTAGAGGGCCGCCGACACGAGCTGCGCCAGGACGCGGGGCGCGGCGCCGTCAGGGCCGGGGAGATCGAGAACGAGTGTCATGAGGCCAGCCGTTGCGGCCGGGTCGGGCCCGGCGCGATGAGGGGGTTGGGCCAGCGCGTGTAGACGCCGGCGCCGGTGGGGCTTGCGAGTTCGTCGGTATCGGCTAGCCGCAGGCCGAGATTGGCCTTGAGCACCAGGTCGGGCGCCGCAAGCGCGGTGTCGCAGAAGCGGCGGCCGCCGCGCGACGTGCGGCCGGCCAGCGTGGAGAGGGTCCGGCGCAACTGCCCGAGGGCGGCGTCTTCCGGCAGAAGCCCGTCCTCGCCGAGCCGGGCGATGACCGAGAAGACCTGGTTGACCAGGAGGTAGTAGGTGAGGCGCCCGACGATCTCCTCCTCGCGGAAGAACAGCCCGTCGATCCCCATCGCCTCCGGGAAGTCGGCGGATAGCGCCGGCCGTGCGGCCTCCGACAGGTAGAAGCCCTGATTGTCGCGATAGACGATACCGACCGGCCAGCCGTCGACGAGGCGCAAAAGGCAGTTCTGCTGATGCGCTTCCAGCGCGATGCCGGTGCGGTCGAAGAAGCCGACGACAGGCTCCACGCTGGCCTTCAGATAGGCGTCGAACCAGCGGGCGGCGGTGGCCTGCGGCGTCGCACCATCACGTGCGGCGAGCCGCGCGATCAGGCCTTTCAGCATCGACGGGCGCGGCCGGACCGGCGCGGCCGTCAGCGCCGCGACCATCACCGGCGGCTCCGCATCCGCGGCGATGGTCTCGCGGTAGATGGTCTCGAAACCGGTGTCGGTCTGGCCGGGCAGCTCCACCGTCACCCAGGCCGGGTCGGGGAGGAACGACAGGCCGCCGGCTTCGGAACCGGCGCCCTGCCGCTTCAGCCAGCGCGCCATGGCGACGCCCGCCTTCATCTCCTCCCGGCTGTTGCGCCGCACCGAATTGGTGATCTGCACCGGCAGCGAGAATTTCAGCTGGTAGCCGGCATCGGTCGAGCAGACCGTCCGCATCGAGGAGGTGGCGAAGAAGTCGGGTCCCACGGGCCCCAGCGGCCGCAGGATGCCGTCCCGGCGCGCCGCCGCGACATGAGGGGACAGCTGGAGATATTCCGCCTGCAGCGGGTGCATGAGGAGGATGGCCTCCCGGTCGCCCAGTCCGCATCTGGCCAGGTCGTCACCGGCCAGCCTGGCGGCGATCTCTGTGGGTTTCGGACCATAGGCATGGTCCTCGCGCACATGGTGGCGGTCGACGGCGAAGGCGACGAGCTGGAAGCGTCCGCCGGCTTCGGGCGCGTAGATCTCCCGCTGCCAGGGCGTGATGCCCTCCATGCTCTTCGGCGTCGGGTGCAGCCAGTGGCCATAGACCAGCGACTGTTCCGTCGCGAGGAAGTCGTGGCCGGGGACGCTGGTCCGGGCGCGCGTCAGGTTGGCGTCGATCGCGCGGATGCTCTGGATCACCCGGGAGAGGAGCGCTGCGCTGTTGGCGCTGCCGGCCAACGCGCCGCCATTGCGCTCGCTCGCCTCGGCGATCATCAGCTGGATGCCGGTCAGCCAGCTGATCGAGCGGAAGCGTCCGTCCCCGAGATCGGCGGCCTGGACGAGGCCGAATTCATGCGCCCCGCAGAGCGAGCGATAGGCGAGGGCGGCACGCAGGCGCCGGCGCTGCCCCGTCAGTCGCCACTCGATGAAGGAGGGCGCGGGACCGTCGCGCGCGACGAAACGGCCGGCATCGATCTCGCGCAGATAGCAATTGGCAAAGGCACGGAACGCGGCGCGTTCCGCTACGGTCCAGCTCGGCTCGAGGGTCGGGGCAAGCCTTGGACCATAGGCCGCCGGGCGCCGCCATACCGATTCGGCGCCGATCGGGCGAGCGGCAACATCCGGTGCACGGGCGACGATCACCGGCACGGGCCCGGATTGCGGACGGCGGTCCGAATCCGTTCCGTCACCGACCATTCTGTCGCGCTGAGCCATCGTTCCTCTCCGGGCAAGCGTCCGGACCGCACCCGCGTGCCGCCCGATTGCGTGGCGTTGCCTAACCGGCTTCCCGCCCCGTGACAATAAACATGAACAAAAGAATCATGTTTTGTAGTGGCAGGCCGCGGAGGAGGCGGAGATGGGACCTCGGCCGCAACTCAGCCGGGAAGGCAGTGTGGCGATCGCAGGGCGGGAATGCGCCGCAATGGCGGCCCGTGAGAAGCGGCCGGCGCCGGACTGGCTGTCTCCAGGCCCTTTCTTAAAGCGATTCCAGAGTCAGTGCAGTTTTGCCACAGTCGCGGTGTCGTGGTCGCAACGGCAATATACAAAGTTGATTCTACGAGTCATGTTTCGTAACGCATCTTCTCACACGCAACTTGTCCGCCACGGTGCCGAGCGCGTGTTTCCATGGTTCGAGTAAAGGAAAATGATCGATGACCGACGACCGGGCGACGACCTCGCTGCGCCGCATGCTTCTCCTGACGGTCAGTCCCGTCATCTGTGTCTTCGCGGCCGGCACGGCTTTCGCGCAATCGCCGGCTCGCGATTATACGCAGGCCACCGCCGCCACCGGTGAGACCGGAACGGTCATGCTCGGCGAAGTTGTCGTGGCCGGTTCCGGCGGCAGCGAGGAGTCCATCGAGGACGGCAACACCGTCGCCGTCGTCGACTACACCGAGATCGAGACCTTCCGCCCGCAGACGGTCCAGGATCTCTTCCGCCGCGAGCCCGCGGTGTCGGTCGGCGGCACCATCGCGACCAACCAGAAGGTCTATGTCCACGGCATCGAGGAGACCAACCTCGCCGTGTCGATCGACGGCGCGCGCCAGAACAACAAGCTATTCCACCACAACGCCACCAACGTCATCGATCCGCGGCTCCTGAAGGCGGCCCGCGTCGATGCCGGCGTTGCCGCCGCCGACGCCGGTCCGGGCGCCCTGGCCGGCGCGATCGCCTACGAGACCGTCGATGTGGACGACCTGCTGCGCGACGGGCGCAACTGGGGCGGCTATGTCGAGGGCGGCTTCCAGACCAATGGCGACACCTTCAGCACGCTCGGCGCCGGCTATGCCCGCTCCAACGGCTTCGAGGTGCTCGGCTTCCTGAACCGCGTCGACGGCGACGATTACGAGGATGGTGACGGCCGCACCGTGACCGGCACCGGCGCCGGCCTCGTCAGCGGTCTCGGCAAGGTGGCCTATGAAGGCCTGTCGGGCGATCGCTTCGAGTTCAGCTACGAGCGCGTGACCGATGACGGCGTGCGCCCCTATCGCGCCAATATCGGCTCGATCATCGGCGGCCGTCCGGTTCCCGATACGCGCATCTACGATCTCGACCGCCAGAATGTCGTCTTCTCCTACGAAAACACGCAGGCCACCGGCTGGTTCGACCCGAAGGTGACGCTCGCCTACAGCACGACCAATCTGGAAACCGAGGAAGACATCCTGCTCGGCGGCGTGCCCAGCGGCAACAAGGCCCGCTACGAGGCCAAGGCTGAGAGCTTCAACGCCACCTTCGCCAATGAATTCCATCTCGAGATGGGATCGGTGAACGCCGGTGTGGACGTCTATCGCGAGACCGCGGATTTCTACGACGCGACCTACTCGACCGGTGAGAAGGCCGACAATATCGGCGCCTTCGCGCAGGCCCGTCTCGACCCGACGGACAAGCTGTCGCTCTCCTTCGGTGGCCGTATCGACCACCAGGTCTTCACCGGCACCAACGGCGGCGACCAGCGCAACACCGGCGCCAGCGGCAACGCCTCGGTGAAATATGCCCTGACCGACCATTTCGCCCTGAAGGCCGGCGTTTCCAGCGTCTTCGGCGGCATCGTCCTGGCCGAAACCTTCATCCAGAACCCGGCCTGGGTCTACACCGACATCGACCCGGTGCGCGGCGACAACGGCTTTGCGGGCTTCGAATTCCGCTATGCCGGCTTCATGCTCGACGGTCAGCTGTTCCGCACCGACATCGAGAACGGCCGCACGCCGGAATATCGCGGCGGCCCGTCGCTGACCCACGACTTCACCAGCACCGGTTTCGACCTGACGGCTGGCTATGACTGGGGCACCGGCAATGTGCGCGGCGGCTTCACGAGCGTGACCACTGAAATGGACGGCAACGGTGTGGACTCCTATGTCGGCAACTACTTCACCGTGCCGATGGGCGAGATCTTCACCCTCGCCCTGGTCCAGCGGGTCGACGAATACGGCCTGACCTTTGGCGCCGATGCCGAGTTCGCGCTGGAGGAAGACGCGCCGGCCAAGAACGGCGCCGATCCGGCCGGTGTGCGCCCGCTGGAAAGCTACGCGGTCGTCAACGCCTTCGTTGAGTACGTCCCGCCGCAGCTCAGCAACGTCACGCTGCGCGCCAAGGTCGACAACATCTTCGACGAGACCTATTCCGACCGCGCCACCTACGGTCAGGAATTCTCCACCGTCGTGCCGCTGCGCAGCCCCGGCCGCTCCTTCGGCGTCTCGGCCCGTATCGAGTTCTGATCACCCGGGCGGCGGGCGCAGGGCTCGCCGCACTTAAGACACCATCATCGACAGGGGCCGGGGAGGAGACTTCCCGGTCTCTTTTGCGTGCGCCGGCGCCATCGCGGAGGCGTTCGTGCTCGCGGGCGAGCGGTGCCGCTGTCTGCCCGATGGTGACGCTCCGTTGCCGTCGCAGCCGGCGTCGCCGGCTTGAGCCGCGCGGCCGCGCACCTATAGTGAGCTGCAAGGCGCAAGGACCCGCTCCCGGGATCCGTCGCGGTTTTCCCGAAAACGGCCACGTCGGCGCGGCCGACATTCGCCGCCAGCCACCGGACCCGGTCGCCCTTCACCCGCAAAAATTCGAGAATGGAGATGTCGATGACCGACAATGCCGACTACACGCCGCCCGCCGTCTGGACCTGGGACAAGGAAAGCGGCGGCAAGTTCGCCAGCATCAACCGCCCCATTGCCGGCCCGACCCATGACAAGGAGCTGCCGGTCGGCAAGCATCCGCTGCAGCTCTATTCCCTGGCGACGCCGAACGGCGTGAAGGTGACGGTCATGCTGGAGGAGCTTCTGGCGGCCGGCCACAGCGGCGCCGAATACGACGCCTGGCTGATCCAGATCGGCGACGGCGACCAGTTCTCCAGCGGCTTCGTCGAGATCAACCCGAATTCCAAGATCCCTGCGCTCAACGACCGCAGCGGACCGGAGCCGATCCGGGTGTTCGAATCCGGCGCGATCCTCATCTATCTGGCCGAAAAGTTCGGCGCCTTCCTGCCCACCAGCCCGGCCGCGCGGGCCGAGTGCCTGTCCTGGCTGCAGTGGCAGATGGGCTCGGCGCCGTTCCTGGGCGGCGGCTTCGGGCATTTCTATGCCTATGCGCCGGTCAAATACGAATACCCGATCAATCGCTACGCCATGGAAGTGAAGCGCCAGCTCGACGTGCTCGATCGCCGGCTGGCCGACAACGAGTTCGTCGCGGGGCCCGAATACACCATCGCCGACATGGCGATCTGGCCCTGGTACGGGGCGCTGGCCAAGGGGCTGCTCTACGATGCGGGCGAGTTCTTGCAGGTGCAGGACTACAAGAACGTCCAGCGCTGGACCGAGGCGGTCTATGCCCGCCCGGCGGTCAAGCGCGGCCGGATGGTCAACCGCGTGATGGGCGAGCCGTCGAGCCAGCTCCACGAGCGCCATGACGCGTCCGACTTCGATACGAAGACGCAGGACAAGATCGCGCCCGCCGCGAAGTAGCGCGGAACACCGATGCACACCCGGCGGCTCTGTATGGCCGCCGGGTTTCCTGCAAAGAGAAGAATTAGCTGGCGCCGTGCGCTTCCAGCACCTTCGCCACCAGCGGCATCAGCTCGTCCGCCCCGCGATAGCCGTGGGTGAGCATCGTGTAGGTGCCCTCGGCATTCGGTCCGACGACCAGCGTCGGAAAGCCCTGCACCCCGGCATTGCGCGACGTGGCGTAATCGAGGCGCGTCGCGTCGCGCACGGCCTCGGATTCAAGCCGCATCAGGAACGGCTCGCGCTCCAGACCCATCTCCTCGGCGAGATCGGCCAGGGTCTCCGGCTGCGTGACGTCGCGGTTCTCGGCGTAGAAGGCGCGCTGGACGCGCTCGAGGAACGGCAGTTCCAACTCGGGGTTCTCGGCCCGGACCGCCACGACGGCCCGTGCGGCCGGATCGGTATCGTAGACGAAGCCGTCCCGCTCGAAGAAATCGAAGTCGAAGGCCTGGCCCGAGCGCTCGTGCACATGCTGCCAGTGATTGCGGATTTCCGCCTTGGACTGCGCCGTCATCGGCTCTTCCGTGCCCGGCCTCAGGCCGCCCATCACCACCCGGACCGGCAAGGCGTCGCCATAGGTCTTGCGGATCGTCTCGATGGTCGGTGCGAAGCCCCAGCACCAGGAGCACATGGGGTCGGCGAAATAGATCGCCTGCAGACCGTCTGTCATGTCGATTGCCAATCTGTCGTTGCGGGTCGGGTTTGAAGAGGATGTCGCGGCGTCCGCCGGTCAGGCCGGTTGACATTGGCGGGCGATATCGGCCGCCATGCCGTCGGCCAGCTGCGCCAGCGCCGCCCGGTCGGTGCCGCGATGCGCCTCGATGCGCAGGGCGGTGACGTCGGACTGGAACCGCGTCGCCAGCCGCTCGGAATCGGCATCGTCCGGGATCTCGCCGGCCGTCCTGGCGCGTTCGAAGGCGGCGGCGATCTCGGCCCGCATCAGGTCGAGATAGTGCCGCGCCGCATTGGCGATCGCCGGATCGTTGGGCGTCGCGTCGAGCAGCGTCTTGACCAGCATGCAGGCATGGACCGGGTCCTCGCCGAGTTCACCGCGCCCCAGGGCGCGCAGATAGTCGGTCAGGCCGGCGATCGGCGTCGGCGCCGCCGCCAGCCGCGCGGCGAGGCCGGCGCGGTTGCGCAGGAAATAGCGCTCCAGCGCCGCCAGAAACAATGCCTCCTTGCTCCGGAAGGCGGCATAGATGCTGCCGGGCTTCATCGTCAGCGCGGCTTCCAGATCCTTCAGCGACGTCGCGTGATAGCCCTTCGCCCAAAAAAGCCGGAGGGCGGCATCGAGGGCGGCGTCGCGGTCGTAGGGCCGGGCGTTGGGGCGGCTGCGTTTCATGTCGTCCAATGTAGGTCGCGCAAGACAGCCTGTCTGTACCGCGGTGCTCCTCGGCCTTCAAGTTTGAGTGCTCGCTCAATTCGCTACTTGAGCGATCGCTCAAGATGATTAGCTTCCCGCTCATCGAACGGCGGCCGGAACACGGACCGTCCCCTCGGACCCGCAGACATTCCGGACATCTGTCCGGCACCGACATCAGGAAGCGATCATGACCGACTTTACCCTGCACGACGAAACCACCGCGCCGGACGACAGCAAGCCGCTGCTCGCCAAGTCCCAGAAGGCCTTCGGGATGGTCCCGGGCCTGCATGCGGTCATGGCCGAGGCCCCGGGTCTGCTGGACGCCTATCAGCAGGTCCACGAGCTGTTCCTGAATTCCAGCTTCGACAAGGACGAGACCACCGTCGTCTGGCAGACGGTGAACGTCGAGAACAACTGCCATTACTGCGTCCCGGCCCATACCGGCATCGCCAAGGCGATGGGCGTCGACGATGCCATTACCGAGGCGCTGCGCAACGAGACCCCGTTGCCCAACGCCCGGCTCGAGGCGCTGCGCGACTTCACCCTCAGCGTCGTGCGCGATCGCGGCAATGTCGATGACGCGAAGGTGCAGGCGTTCCTCGATGCCGGCTTCACCAGGCGCAACATTCTCGAAGTGGTGCTCGGCTATTCGCAGAAGGTGATGTCGAACTACACCAACCATCTGGCGCAGACGCCGGTCGACAAGCCGTTCCAGAAATTCGCCTGGCAGAAGGGCGCCTGAGCGTCAGCCAGCCAGCACGCCGGGACAAGCCTGTCTCGTCACCGAACGCGCGGCCTGCCATCCTTTTAGATGGCGGGCCGTCGTCGTTCCGGCCGGCGTCATCTCAGCGCCGGAACAGGCAGGTGCGCTGGCCCTCGATCTCGCGGATCATCACCGGCAGGCCGAACACCGCCTCGACCACCGCCTCGGTGATTACCGCCGCGACGGGACCCTCATGGGCGACCTTTCCGTCGCACATGGCGACGATGCGGTCGGCATAGGCGCTGGCGAAATTGATGTCGTGCAGGACGACGACGATCGTCTTGCCCAGTTCGTCCGCGGCGCGGCGGATCAGCCGCATCATCGCCACCGCATGGCGGATGTCGAGATTGTTCAGCGGCTCGTCGAGGAGGATGGTGCCGGTGTCCTGCGCCAGCACCATGGCGACGAAGGCCCGCTGGCGCTGGCCGCCGCTGAGTTCGTCGAGATAGCGCTCGGCCAGCTCCGACAAATCGAGATAGGCGATGGCCTCGGCGACCTTGGCGTGGTCGGCCGCCCTCATCCGGCCCTTCGAATGGGGAAAGCGGCCGAATCCGACGAGATCGCGCACGGTCAGCCGCACCGACAGCCCGTTCTCCTGCCGCAGGATGGCCAGCCGCTTGGCGAGTTCGTCGCCCTTGGTGCGGGTGACGTCGAGGCCGTCCACGAGAACGCGGCCGCCATCCATCGGCAGGAGCCGCGCGATCATCGACAAGAGCGTCGACTTGCCGGCCCCGTTCGGTCCGATGATCGCCGTCACACCGCCCGCCGGCAGCGACAGGCTGACGCCATCGACCACCAGGGCGCGATCGTAGCGCTTGGTCAGGTGCTCGGCCTCGATCATGCGATGCCTTTCTTCAGGATGAGGGCGAGGAAGACGAGGCCGCCGGCGAACTCGACGACGATCCCCAGCGCCGTATCGAAATGCAGGACGTGTTCGAGCAGCGTCTGGCCGCCGACGAGGCAGATGATCGCGATCAGCGAGGCCGCGGTCATGGTCAGGCGGTGGCTGCGCGCGCCGACGAGGCTGACCGCCAGGCTGGCGACGAGCAGGCCGAAGAAGGTGACCGGGCCGACCAGCGCCGTGGAGACCGACACCAGCACGGCCACCGTGGCGAGGACCAGCATGACGGCGCGGCGATGGGCGATGCCCAGCGAGATGGCGCGGTCGCGGCCGAGCGACAGGACGTCGAGCGTCGCGGTCATGCGCCACAGGGCAAGGCTGGCGCCGCCGATCAGCGCGGCGGCGATGCCCAGAAGGTCGGTCTCGATGGTGTTGAAGCTGGCGAAGAGGCGGTCCTGCAGGACGACGAAATCGTTCGGGTCGATCAGCCGCTGCATGAGACCGGCGGTGGAGTGGAACAGGATGCCCAGAACGACGCCGACCAGGAGCAGCCGGTGGATGTCGCGCGTGCCGGCGCCGATCAGCGTGCCGTAGAGGCCGCAGGCGAACAGCACCATGACCAGGAGCTCGCCGGCAAACAGCGCGGCGGGAGCGATCGCCGCCGTGGTGGCGGCACCGGTCAGGAACACCAGCAGCGTCTGGATCAGCCGGTAGAGGGCGTCGAAGCCCATGATCGACGGCGTCAGGATGCGGTTGCCGGCGATCGTCTGGAACACCACGGTAGACGTCGCGATGGCGTGGGCGACCAGCAGCATCGCCGCCAGCTTGGCGCCGCGGAACGGCAGCACGAACGACCAGTTGCCGCGCGCCCCGAGCGTCAGGAAGAGGACGCAGGCGAGGATCGCCAGCGCCGCCAGAACGAGGAGGGTCAGGCGTTCGGGCCGATTGCTCCGCTTGGGCGGCGTCGTCGCGCGGGCGGTCCCGGTGCGGCCGTGGGTGGCGCCGAGGTCAACCAAGGCTCGGCCTCCGGCGGAAGATGATCGCCAGGAACACGCAGGCGCCGAGAACGCCCATGATCGTGCCGGCCGGGATCTCGTAGGGCGCCCGCACCAGCCGTCCGACGAGGTCGCAGGCCAGCACCAGCGCAGCGCCCGACAGGGCGACATAGGGCACCGTGCGCCGGCCATTGTCGCCGACGAGCATGGAGACGAGGTTCGGCACAACGAGACCGACAAAGGGAATGCTGCCCACCGACACGATGGTGACGGCGGCGACGAGGGAGACGACGACGAGGCCGAGCGCCAGAACGCGCTCGTAGGAGAGCCCCAGATTGGTCGCCACGTCGCGGCCAAGGCCGGCGAGGGTGAAGCGGTCGGCGGCGAAGACCGCCAGGATCGTCAGGCCGAAGGCGATCCAGAGGAGTTCGTAGCGGCCGCGCAGCACCATCGAGAAATCGCCGCTCACCCAGGCGCCGAGCGACTGCAGCAGATCGAAGCGATAGGCGAGGAAACTCGCCCCGGCCCCGATGATGCCTGACAGGATCAGCCCGACCAGAGGCACCAGCATGCCGGAGCGCAGCCGCAGCCGGGCGATGATCGCCATGAACAGCGCGGTGCCGGCCAGCGCGAATCCGGCGGCGATCAGCATCTTGCCGAAGACCGGGAGGCCGGGGGCGAGGATGGTCACCGCGAGGAGGCCGAGGCTGGCCGATTCCGTCGTGCCGACGGTCGACGGTTCGACGAAGCGGTTGGACGACAGCATCTGCATGATCAGGCCGGCGACGGCGAGGCCGGCCCCGGCGAGCAGCGCCGCGAGCGTGCGGGGAATCCGGCTGACCAGCAGCAGCCGCAGGCCGTCCGCGTCCAGTCCTCCGGCCGCGAGCGTGCCGACCGACAAGGCGCCCGCGCCGACGAAGACGCTGGCGAGAGCCAGAAGGACGATCGTGGCGATCAGGCCAGCGATGATGCGGGAATGGGACATGGCGGTCGTGGTTGCTGCCGGCGCAGGACGGGGCAGGGCGCAAAGGGAGCGTGCGTCGGGGCGGGGCCCCTTCGCGTCAGGAGCCCTTGTCGAAGCGCGCCGTCAGTTGCTCGACATTGGTCTCGAGCGCGGTCAGGCCCGGGGCGGTGAGATACCAGGTCGCCGGGTTCAGATAGACGACATGGTCCGAACGCCACGCCTTGGTGTTCTCGACCAGTTCGTTCTGCAGAAGCGCCGCTGCGGCGCCCTGGCCGATGGCGGCGTCGCGGTCGATCACGAACAGCCAGTCCGGATCGGTGTCGGCGATATATTCGAAGGAGACCGCTTCGCCGTGATTGGCGGCTTCGAGGCCCGGGTCCGCCGGCGTGACGCCGAACTCGGCGTGCAGCAGCCCGAAACGCGAGCCGGCGCCGAAGGCGCTGATGCGGTTGCCGGTGGTCATGACGATGAGGCCGGTGCCGACGCCGGCCGACGTCTCCTTCAGCGCCGCGATCCGGCCCTGCAGATCCGCGATCCGCTGCTCCGCCAGGTCGGCCTTGCCAAAGATGGCGCCGAGCGTGGTGATCCGCTCGAAGGCACTGGCGAGGAGATTGCCGGCATCGACGGTCATGTCGATGGTCGGCGCGATCCGGGCCAGCGCCTCGGTCTGTTCGCTGGAGCGCCCGCCGGCGATGATCAGGTCGGGGGCGAGGGCGGCGACCGCCTCGAAATCGGGCTCGAAGATCGACCCGACCTTCGGCGTGGCGTCGCCGGCATAATGGGCGAGATAGTCCGGGAACGGCGCGGCCGGCAGGCCGGCCATGGGAACGTCCAGCGCATCGAGCGTATCGATAGACGCCATGTCGAAGACGACGACCGTCTTCGGCTCGGCCGGAATGACGACGTCGCCGCGATAGGTCGAGACCGTCATCTCGCCGGATGCCGGTTCCTGGGCGAGCGCCGGCGCCATGGACAGCGCCAGGGCGCACCAGGCCGCGACCAGGTGCGACAAGAGGCGGGGGCGGCGGGACGATGGCGCCCCATGGCGGGCCGAAACGGGCTGGAATGCGGACATGTCTGATCCTTTGCGAGTCTGCCGGACGGCGGGCCGACAGGGCTGAGTGGATAATATGAAAATCATTGTCAAGATTAGCGGTGCCTTGGCAGCAGGGCGCGGACCGGCGAGCTTCCGCAACACTTCCACATAACCTGAGAATTGAAATCATGTTTAGTCCGGGCTATGGCGGCCCGGAAGAGCGGGCGGTGGCCATGGCGCCATGCCGGACAGGCGGGCTGGGGCGACAAGGCCCGCCGCCGCAAAGACAGACAGGGAAGCAGTGCCGCATGAAGCACGAGATCATTCGCGTTCGCCATGAATTGCGGCGACGGGACCTTGAGGTCAGCCGGGTCGAATACCCGACGCCGGGCATGCTCCGCATGACCCTGACCGGCGAGGAGCTGGAGGGGTTTCACAGCCCGTCCGCCGACGACCATGTGAAGCTGTTCATTCCGCAGCCCGACGGCGAGCCGGCAATGCGCGACTACACCCCGCGCCGCTACGATGCGCAGACGCAGTCGCTGGTCCTCGATTTCGCGCTGCATGACGGCGGGCCGGCGACGCTCTGGGCGCGCTCGGCGAAGGAAGGGGATCGCCTGCAGATCGGGGGGCCACGCGGATCGTCCATCGTGCCGCATGATTTCGACTGGTGGCTGATGGTCGGCGACGAGACCGCGCTGCCGGCGATCGGCCGGCGGCTGGAAGAGTTCGCGCCCGGCACGCCGGTCACGACGCTGGTCGCAGTCGAAGGGCCGGCGGAAGAGCAGGCGCTTGCGACCCGGGCCGCGCATCGGCCGCTCTGGGTGCACCGGCCCCTTGCGGCCGCCTCCGATCCCGCGCCGGTTCTTCAGGCGCTGGCCGATCTGTCGCTGCCGGAGGGCGAGGGCTTCGTCTGGATCGCGGCGGAAAGCCGCGTCGCCAAGGCCGTCCGCGCCCATGTGACCGACGTCTGGGGCCATCCCAAGCAATGGCTGAAATCCAGCGGCTACTGGAAGCTCGGCACAAAGGACAGCCACGAGGAATTCGACGATTGATCACCGGCATCCGCACCCGGTCTGCACCGACGAAAGCCGGATGCGGCAGCTACCCTTGCCGCGGATCGCGTGATATCTGCCGGACATGACGACGCTCCGGCGCTTCCTTGCGGACCGATCCGCGGCCCTCGCGGCCATGCTGATCCTGACCCAGCTTCTCCTGGGTCAGGCGGCGGCATCGGGTTTTGCCTGCGCCAGGATGGACGCGTCCGCCGCGGCCGGCGTGACCGTCATCTGCGTCGGCGACGGCTTCGAGACGCGGTCGGTTCCGGCGGCTGACCCATCCGAACACGATTGCTGCGTCGATTGCCCCTCCGCGGCCGGATGCGGCCAGAGCCCGGCCCTGCCGGCGATGGCCGATCTCGCCTCCTACGCGATCGCCGCCGGCGCCACCGACGCTGTCGTGGCCTGGACGCCGTCGCCCGCCGCCCTCGGCCCGCGTGCGCCGCCGCCGGGGCTCGCCCTGCAACGCGGCCCACCGCTTCTCTCCGTCTGAACAATCGGCCCGACACCCGTCGCGGCCCTGCCTGTCCTGTTCAAATGGAGACTTCCATGTCCCTTCGCATCACGCTGGCTGCCGCAGCAGCCCTCACGCTCGGCCTGCTGACGGCCGCTTCCGCCCATGACTACAAGGTCGGCGACATCGCCATCGCCCATCCGTGGAGCCGTGCCACGCCGCCCAACGCCGCCGTCGGCGGCGGCTACATGGTCATCGAGAACCACGGCACGGCGGATGACCGGCTGCTCGGCGGCGCGACGCCGATCGCCGGCGAGGTCCAGATCCACACGATGGAGATGGACGGCGACATCATGAAGATGCGCCGGCTCGAGGATGGCGTCGCGGTGCCTGCCGGCGCAACGGTCGCGCTGGAGCCCGGCGCCTATCACCTCATGCTCATGAACCTGACGGAGCCGCTCACCGAAGGCAGCCGCGTGCCGCTGACCCTGCGGTTCGAAAAGGCCGGACCGGTCGAGATGGAACTGGCGGTCGAGGGCATCGGCGCCCGGGCGCCGGCCGCCATGGACCACGGCGCGCATGGCGGGGCGGCGATGTCGCACGATGCCGGCGACAAGCCGGCCGATGCGGCCGGCCACGGTGCCATGGGCGAGAGCGCCGAGCCGCACCAGCACTAGGCCGCACCTCTCCGACCGCAGTCTGCGGACTGCGCCCGGCGAAGGATCGCGAGGCAGCGCTACGGCGTCGTCTTGCGGTCCCCACGCGCAGCGCGTCCGAGCCGCTTCTCCTTCATCCGTCAGCGATCGCAGGATCGGCCACGGCGTTGCCTTGGGTCTTTGCGGGCCTGCTGGCGATCCTCGCGATCGGCGGTGTGCTGTTTCCGCTGGTCGGCCTGTCGCTGATCGTGATGCTGGCGCTCGATCTGGCGCTGAGCCGGTTCTGGCGGCGCGGACGGGCCTGATCACAGATGGCAGAGGTCACCGGTCTGCCATTGCCGGGCCGGTGATGCCTAGAGGCCGACCCGCGTCATTCCGCTGCCGTGGGGGCCGGCATGGCGGGCGCGTCCTCGCGGGCGCGGCGCGAGTGCCGGCGGGTCGTGCGCAGGCGGTTGACGAAGGCGGCGATGAAGATCGCCGTCAGCACCAGCACGATCGTCGCTGCCGGGGCGCTGTCGAGGAAGAAGCTGAGATAGGTGCCGATGAGCATCGCCGACACGCAGACCGCGACCGAGACGATCAGCATCCGGCCGAAGCTGCGCACCAAGAGGAAGGCGATGGCGCCAGGCGTCACCAAGAGCGCCACGGCGAGGATCAGGCCGACCGAGGTCAGCGTCGCGACGATGGTCAAAGACAGGCTGGCGAGCAATCCGTAGTGCAGGAGGCCGGTGTTGAGCCCCGAGGCCTGGGCCTGCGCCGGATCGAAGGCATGGAGGAGCAGGTCCTTCCATTTCAGCAGCAGCAGCGCCGAGACGACCAGCGCGATGGTGCCGGAGGTCACGAGGTCCTTGGCGCCGATCCCCAGCATGTTGCCGAACAGGACGTGGTCGAGATGCTCGTTGGTGTGGATCGAGGTGTAGAGGATGATGCCGACCCCGAACATGCCCGAGAAGACGACGCCCATCACCGTGTCCTGCTTTACCCGGCTGTTGTGCGAGAGATAGCCGGTGAGCAGCGCGCAGGTCATGCCGGCGACGAAGGCACCGACGATCAGCGGGATGTTGAGAACCCAGGCGAGGACGACACCCGGCAGCGTGGCATGGCTGACCGCATCGCCCATCAGCGCCCAGCCCTTGAGCACCAGGAAGCAGGAGAGGAGGGCGGTCGGCGGCCCGACCATCAGGACGATCCAGAAGGCGTTCTGCATGAACGGGAACTGGAACGGCAGGAGAAGCTGCTCGAGGCTCATGCCGCTTCCTCCCGGATGGCATCCGGCCGCGGCGTGGCGAGCGCGGCGGCGGCCTTGCGCCGGGCGGCGATCAGCCCGTGCTTGGGCGCGAAGACGAAGGCGACGAGGAAGATCACCGTCTGCAGCGTGACGATCACCCCGCCGGTCGCCCCGTCGAGGAAGTAGCTGAGATAGGCGCCGACGAAGCTGGTGACGGCGCCGATGGCGACGGACAGGCCGATCAGCCGCGGAAACCGGTCCGACAGGAGATAGGCGGTGGCGCCGGGCGTCACCACCATGGCGATGACGAGGAAGGCGCCGACGGTGACCATGGCGGCGACGATCGCCGCCGACAGCAGCATGAAGAACATCACCTTCAGGAGGTCCGGCCGCAGGCCGATCGAGCGCGCATGGTTCTCGTCGAAGAAGGTGACCATCAGGTCCTTCCATTTGGCGAGCAGCACGACGAGGCAGACGAGACCGATGATCGCCAGCTGCAGCGTGTCCTCAGGCGTGATGGCGAGGATGTTGCCCATGACGATGGTCTGGATCGACACCGAGACCGGGCTGATCGACACCATGAACAGGCCGAGCCCGAAGAAGGAGGTGAAGATGATACCGATGATGACGTCGATCTTCAGGCCCGAGCGTCCCGAAAGGAACAGCATGGCGCCGGCCGCCAGCCCGCCGGCGATGAAGGCGCCGAGGGAAAAGGGCAGGCCCAGCATGAAGGCGCCGGCAACGCCCGGCACGACCGAATGGCTGAGCGCGTCGCCGATCAGCGACCAGCCCTTCAGCATCAGATAGGCCGACAGGAAGGCACAGACGCCGCCGACGAGGGCCGAGACCCACATGGCGTTGGTCATGTAGCTGTACTGGAACGGCTCGAGCAGCGTGGTGATCATCGCCGCTCCCCGTCCTGCGGGGCCTTGCCGGACGTCCTGGTCGGTGCGGCGGCAGCGCGCGGCTCGCCGTAATGGACGAAAGCGCGCTCGTCGTCGGTGATGATCGAGAGTTCGCGCGGATCGTCGTCGTCGTGCAGGGCAGCGCCCGCGAGCGTCACGTGGCGCAGCACCCCGCCGAAGGCGCGCTCCAGATTGCGCCGGGTGAAGATCGTCGCGGTCGGCCCGTAGGCCAGCACCGTGCCCTTGACCAGCACGACCCGGTCGCAGAACTCCGGCACCGAGCCGAGATTGTGGGTGGAGACCAGCATCACCCGGCCTTCCGCCTTCAGCTCGCGCAAGAGGGCGACGATCTGCTCCTCGGTCTTCACGTCGACGCCGGTGAAGGGCTCGTCGAGGAGGATCACCTGGCCGTCCTGCGCCAGGGCCCTTGCCAGGAAGACCCGCTTGCGCTGGCCGCCGGAGAGCTCGCCGATCTGGCGGTGCCGCAGATCCTGCATGCCGACGCGCGAGAGCGCCTGGTCGACGGCGGCGCGATCGGCCGCGGCGGGGCGGCGCAGGAAGCCCATATGGCCGTAGCGGCCCATCATCACCACGTCCTCGACGAGGACCGGAAACGCCCAGTCCACCTCTTCCGATTGGGGCACATAGGCGACGAGGTTCTCGCGCAGCGCCTGCTTCACCGAACGGCCGAGCAGGGTGATCTCGCCGCGCGCCGCCGGCACGAAGCCCATGATCGCCTTGAACAGGGTGGACTTGCCGGCGCCGTTGACGCCGACCAGGGCGGTGATCGTGCCGCGCGGGATCTGGAAGGTCGCGTCGTGCAGCGCGGTATGGCCGTTGCGATAGGTCACGGTCACGTTGTGCGCCGAGATGCCGTCGCCGGTCGCAGTGCTACCGGCCGGCCGGTCGTCCGCTACGTCAGACGTCTCGCGCGTGATGGTCATGGGGTGCCTGTCAGATCCCTTGGCTGCTCGGATGGGGAAGCCGTCGTGCGAAGGTCGCCGCGGCTTGCCACCGTAGATGGAGAGGCGGTTACTGGCTGTCCACTGCCAGGCCGTCGGCAATCGTCTCGGCGTCGGTCCGCAGGAGGTCGAGATAGGTCGGCACCGGCCCGTCCGGCCCGGACAGCGAATCCACGTAGAGGACGCCGCCGAAGGTCGAGCCGGTCTCGCGCGCCACCTGTTCGGCCGGTGCGGAACTGACGGTGCTCTCGCAGAACACGGCGGGAATGTCGTTCTCGCGCACCGCGTCGATAACCTTGCGCACCTGCTGCGGCGTGCCGGTCTGGTCGGCGTTGATGGGCCACAGATACAGCTCCTTCATGCCGAAGTCGCGGGCGAGATAGCTGAACGCGCCCTCGCAGGTGACCAGCCAGCGCCGGTCTTCCGGGATGGCGGCGATCCGGTCGCGCAGCGGCGCGATCGTCTCCGTGATCTGCTGCTTGTAGCGCTCGGCATTCGCCCGGTAGGCGTCGGCATGGTCCGGGTCGTTTGCGGCGAGGGCGTCGCTGATGTTGTCGACATAGACCATCGCGTTCTCCAGCCCCATCCAGGCATGCGGATTGGCCAGGCCCTCGTAATCGCCCTCGGCGATAGAGATCGGCGCGATGCCGTCGCTCAATGTGGCCGAGGGCATGTCGCCGAGATTGGCGACGAACTGCTCGAACCAGCGCTCCAGATTGAGACCGTTCCACAGGATCAGGTCGGCGCCGCTGGCCCGCACGATGTCCTGCGGTGTCGGCTGGTAGCCGTGGATATCGGCGCCCGGCTTGGTGATGGACACCACGTCCGCATGCTCGCCGGCCACGTTCTGCGCGATGTCGGACAGGATCGTGAAGGTCGTCACGACCTTGAGCCGCTCCTGCGCTGTGGCGCCCGTCGCCAGGAGCGCTGCGGCGAAGGCGGCGAGGATCGTCGTTCGAACGAACGGCATGGGGTCTCCAATCTCTATCGGTCGGTGCACGCTGCCTGCCAATTCCGACTTTTGCAAGTGCAAATCGTTTGCAACTGGGTTCCGTGAGGAGCGCGATGGTTGCCTGCGGGATGTAGGCCTCCGAAGGCTGCGCGGCACCGCCTTTCGTATCCCGCCGTCACCCTCGCCATCACCGCCGATGTGTCCGGTCTGGACGGCCTCGCATCAGCTTTCGTCGGCACAGTCGGATGGAGCGATCCCACGGTATTTCAAGCTGGCCTGAATCATTAAGATTTGATTAGAACTTGAGCGAATGGTTAACGGGCGGAAAACGGCATGGCATTGAGTGAACTCGTTGTACGGACACGGGCGGACAGCGATGCGCTGCGCCGGCAGGCGGTCGAGGTCGAGGATGCCGTCTGGGGCCCGCTGGGCTTCCTGAACCATACACGGGCCCATCGCGAACATTACGACAGGTTGCTGGAAGACCACGCCGACCTTCAGCTCTGCCTCGTCGACGAGGCGACGGGCCGTCCGGTCGCGCTGGCCAATTGCGTGCCGGTCGCGTTCGCAGGCGATCTGTCCGAACTCCCGGCGGAAGGCTGGGACTGGCTGGTCGAGACCGGCGGGACCGGTCGCCGCAGCCAGGCCAATGTGCTGGGCGCGCTGGCCATCTCGGTGCCGGTCGCCGAACGCGGCAAGGGCTATGCCTTCCGGATGATCGGCGAGTTGCACCGGATCGCCCAGGCCAATGGCTTCGAGCGGATGATTGCGCCGGTGCGCCCCTCCGCCAAGACCGTGCATCCCCATGCGTCCATGGCCGATTATATCGGCTGGCAGGACGAGCGCGGCCGTTGCTTCGATCCCTGGCTCCGCAGCCATCTCGCGCAGGGCGGCCGGGTGGTTCACCCCTGCGAACGCTCCATGGTCGTCAGCGAGCATATCGCCTTCTGGGAGACCTGGGCGGGGCGGCGGTTCGAGACCTCGGGCGATTATACGCTGGCCGGTGGGCTGGTGCCGGTCGCCATCGACGTCGAAGGCCAGCGCGGCACCTATTCGGAACCCAATGTCTGGGTGGCCTACACGCACTGACCCTGCGGACGGCCGACGTAAGCCGTCAGCGCCGGGGCACTGTCTCCGTCGGCTGACGCCGGCGCTTGCGGAAACGACAGGGCCGCAAGCGCCTCGGCACTCATGCCGGGCTCGCGGATCGTGCGCCACAGCCACAGGGCGCGGGCGACGCGGCCATTGCCCATGGTGAAGGGGCGCAGCATCGCGAAGAGCTGCACCGCCTCGTCGGCCGAGGCCAGGCCGGAGCGGGTGAGGGCGAGGAGATCGGCGAGCGCGTCCGGCAGGGATGGCACAACGCCGTAGTGATCGGCGGCGTCGGGCGCGACCGGCGCCTCCCGGAGCACCGCCCCCGGCGCCAGATAGGCGGCGAGGATCTCCAGATTCGCGACCCGGGGCTCGTTGGCCGCGAGGAATCCCCGATGCGCCGCGATAACGGCTTCGCTCGGCTGTTGCGTTTCGCCGCTGCGCCGGAGGCTGTCGGCCACCAGTGAAGGGACCCAGCTTCCGAACGCCGCGGCGGCCATGTCGAGCGGCATGGGCGGGTCCATCCTTTGGTGGCGCGGCGGCTCCTCGGGCGAGGATTGTGCCGAATGGGAATCAGCCTAACCCACCATTCCTTCAACTATTCTTAGCGCTTCGCCCCTAAGCCAAAGGGGAAAGCGAGATTGAGATGCGTGACATCCCGAAGAAAAGCGAGGCTCGCCCCCGGCCCAATCTGCGTCGCCTCGCGCAGGTCGTCGGCGGCACCGTGGCCGTGGCCAGCGCCCTGTTGATCTGTGTGATCGTCTATACGGGCATCAAGGCGAACCGCACCGAGGTTCAGGCCGAAAGGGCCAGGATCGAGAATGCGCTGAACCAGAGCGTTGCGCGGACCCTCGACCAGCAGAAGAGCGTCGCCTGGTGGGACGATGCCGTCCGATTGATCGTCGATACGCCCGATCTCGGTTTCATCGACAGCAATTTCGGCATCTTCCTGACCGAGACCTACGGGCACGACGAGGTCTACATCGTCGATTCCCTGAACAAGCCGGTCTACGCCTATCGCGACCAGGGGCGGCAGGACCCCGATGCCTTCGAGGTCCGCCGGCGAGAGGTGCTGCAGGTGCTGACGGCGACGCGCACGGGCGGCAATGCCGGCCTGGCGGAGCGCGACGATTTCTTCTCCGAACGCCAGAAGCATTACGAGGTGCTGAAGAAGGTGCTGGGCGTCGCGTCCTGGGAAGGGGCGATCCTGACCATTGACGAGAAGCCGGCCATCGTGACCGCCATCACGATCGTCCCGAATGTCGACATGACGCTGCTGCGCCAACCGCCTTACGTTCTCCTGAGCGTTGACTGGATCGACGCCGACTTCCTGCAGCAGCTCAGCCAGTTCCTGCTGATCCCGGACATCAACTTTACGGCGGATGAGAGCACTGGCGCCGCGACCGTCTCCGAGGCATTTGTCACTGACGACAATCTCTCTACCCGCTACCTCAACTGGACGACGAAGCGGCCGGGCCAGCCGCTCCTGACAATCGTGCTCCCGCTGGTCGCCGTTGCCGTGATCGGCCTCAGCCTGTTGTGCGCCGTCATGCTGCGCCGGCTGATCCGGGCTTCGAACGAACTGTCGGCCCGCGAAGCCGCCGCCCGCTACGAGGCCGCCCACGATTCCCTCTCCAATCTGCCCAACCGGCACGCCTTCGTCGTTGCCGCCAACCAGGCGCTTGACGGTCTGAGCGAACAGAACCGGGAGGGCGCGCTGACCATCGGCTATCTGGACGTCGATCGCTTCAAGGACATCAACGATACGCTCGGTCATCACATCGGCGACGAACTGATCAAGGCGTTCGGCGAGCGGCTGCGCCAACATCTGGAGCCGCAGGATTTCCTCGCCCGCTTCGGCGGCGACGAATTCGCAATCTTCCGGTCGCGCACGGGTGTCAGCTTCGCCACGCCGTTGGCGTCGCTGGTCGTCGAGGCGTTCCAGCAGCCCCTGCTGATCGAAGGTCACGAGATCACCGTCACCGCGTCGCTGGGCCTCGCCCGGTTTCCCGAGCATGGCGCCTCGATCGAGGAGCTGATGCGCCATGCCGACATCGCGCTTTACGAAGCCAAGCGTCTCGGCCGCGGTCATGCCGCCTGGTTCACGACCCAGATGGCGGCGAGCCTGCGCCAGAAGCGCGAGATCGAGATGGATCTTCTCGAGGCGCTGAACGGCGAACAGTTCGACCTGCACTACCAGCCGATCATTTCGGCGCGCTCCAACCGGATCGTCGCCGTCGAGGCGCTGTTGCGGTGGAAGCATCCGGTCAAGGGCATGATCAGCCCCAGCGTCTTCATTCCGATCGCCGAAGAGATCGGGCTGATGTCGAAGCTCGGCGACTGGGTGCTGAAACGCGCCATGACCTCGGCCGCGCTCTGGCCGGACATCGAAGTCACGATCAACCTGTCGCCGGCCCAGTTCTACCAGAGCGATCTGGAAATCCGGCTGCAGGAGCTGATCGCCGAGACCGGCGTCTCCCCGACGATGGTCACGCTGGAAATCACCGAAGGACTGCTGCTCGAACCCTCGCCCCGCATCATGGCGACGCTGCAGGCGATCCGGGACCTGAGGTTCCAGATCGCGCTGGACGATTTCGGCACCGGCTTTTCCAGCCTGAGCTATCTGGTCGAATACCGCTTCGACAAGCTGAAGATCGACCGCAGCTTCGTCAGCGCGATCTCCCAGGCGGGGTCGGCCCAGACCGTGGTGCAGGCGGTCATCCGCCTCGGCCATGCGCTGGGCATGGAAGTGGTCGCCGAGGGCGTGGAAACCGTGACGGACAGCGTCACCATGCGCTTCTGGGGCAGCGATTATCTGCAGGGCTACTTCTTCTCCAGGCCGCTGCCGGCCGAAGAACTCATCGCCTTCATCGGCTCGTACAATTCCTCCAGCGTGGCGCTGCAGTTCGACGAGGCGAGCAATCTGCTTCAATCGAACACCAACCTCGGCTAAGGGCTGGTCGGCAGGGCGGGCCTGCGCGGTGCGAAAGCACCGGCCTGCCCTTGCAGGATCGACGAGCCGGGAGAAGAGCGTGACGCCAGACAGGGACGGGCCGGCCGGAAACGCCAGCTACAGCTGGTCGGACTTCGACCCGGAATACTATTTCAACCATTATTACGGCGAGCCGCACGCCGATGACGAGGCGGTCATCCGGTCCGCCTGCGCCGCCTTCAAGCGCGCCGAGCCCCTGGGCGGCAAGCTCGACATCGTCGATGTCGGCACCGGGCCGAACCTCTTTCCGCTGATGTGCGCAGCGCCGCGGGCAAGGCGGATCACGGCCTGGGAATATGCCGAGAGCAATGTCGGTTGGCTACAGGCCGAACTGGCGGCGACGACCCTGCGTTCGCAATGGCAGCATTTCTGGCAGGTGGCGCAGGCCGCCTGTGAACCGGAACTGTCCTTGCCCGACGATCCGCTGCCGATGCTGCGTGCGACCGCCGAGGTCCGGCGCGGATCGGTCTATGATCTGCCGGAACGCACATGGGACGCGGCCACCATGTTCTTCTGCGCCGAATCCATCACCGAGAAGCGCAGCGAGTTCGATCTGGCCTGCAACCGCTTCGCCCGCTGCGTGAAGCCGGGCGGCAGCCTGATCGCGGCGTTCCTGGTCGGCTCGTCAGGCTATGCCGTGGCCGGCCGGCCGTTTCCGGTTCTTAACGTCTCGGAGGAAGACATCCTCGACGTCTTCGCGCCGCTGGCGACGGACATCCGGACCGAGCGGATCGGCATCGTCGAGGCGGAAATCCGCAGCGGCTATTCGGGCATGCTGTTCCTGACCGCCCGCGCCGTCTGACGGCCGGCTCACATCATCGACAGGGCGACGAGGATCGCCAGAGCCCAGCCGACGACCATGGCCGCGCCACCCCAGGCGAGGATGGCGCGAGGCGTCATCGTCCCGGGGTTCGGGATACGGCCGAGTTCGCGCAGGTGATCGAAGGGCATGAAGGACTGTCGTCAGGCGGCGGGACACGAAGTTACGGAGCGCCGCTGAAAAAGACGCATCCGTGTTTTCGTTCCGCCCGACAAATATCGGCGGCCAGTCCAAAGCTGTCGGTCGGCGTCCTCCCGCCAGTCCCGGCCAGTCGCCCGGCCGGGATCGGTAACGGCTCAGCGCGTCAGTTCTTGGCCAGCCCCAGGCCTTCGAGGACCGATTTCGCCTTGGCCGTGAAATCCGCCGCGAAGGCGTCGAACTCGCCGGGCGCGTCCCAGACCGGCGTGATACCCCTTTCCTTGAGCGACGACTGGACCTCGGGACGGGCATTGGCGCGGGCGGCCGCTTGATAGAGGATGTCGCGAGCCTCGGCGTCGATCCCCTTGGGCGCGACCAGTGCGAACCAGTTGGCATAGGACCAGTCCTTGCCGAGCGCCTCCCTGACGGTCGGTGCATCGGGGAAAGTCTCTGAACGCTCGTCCAGCATCACCGCGAGGGTGCGCACCCGGCCGGCCTCGAGGAGGCTCAACGCCTCGACCGGCGAGCCGGTGAACATGGTGATGCCGCCGGACATGACCTCCATCAGGGCCGGTGCGCCGCCCTGGCTCGGCACCCATTTCAGCTTCTGCGGGTCGATGTCGGCCGCTGCCAGAAGCCCGCCCGCGGCCACATGCCAGGATCCGCCGACGCCCGTTCCCGAGGACGAGTAGGTTCCGGCCGGCTCGCTGCGGACCGCCGCGATCAGTTGCTCCAGCGTCTCGAAGGGCGAATCCGCCGCCACGGTGACGCCGGCCGGGATGATCGCCAGGCGCGAGAACAGGTCGAGATCGTCGAGCGAGATGTCGGCCGTCCCGAGGGTGCGGTAGAGGCCGATTTCCGGGCTGGCGGCGCCGAGCGTGTAGCCATCGGCCTCGGCATTGATGATGGCCGAGTGGCCGGTGATGCCGCCGCCACCGGTGCGGTTGATGACGTTGACCGGCACGCCGAGCTCTTCCTGGAAGCCGGCGGCGAAGGTGCGCACCACGGCGTCGGTGCCGCCGCCGGCGGCCCAGGGCACGATGATCGAGATCGGCCGATCGGGAAAGGCGTGTGCGGGTCCCGAGACGGCGAAAAGGCCGGCGATCAGACCGGCCGCGGCATTGACGAGCAGTTTCATGATGTCCTCCCAGACGGATCGCGCCGGTTCCCCCATGAAGTCCGGCGAACAATCAGTCTGGATGACCTTCGGGAATGACGAAAGCGCGTCAGGGTTGTTTCGAGCGCAGACGCCCACGTGCGGCAGGCCCTGGAGCCTGCCGTGGGAAGTCGGCGCCGCCGAACCTTGCCGGCAGCGCCGCGGTCAGGCGCCGGTGATGCGGTTGCGCCCGGCGCGCTTGGCGCCGTAGAGCGCCGCGTCCGCCGCGGCGATCATCGCCGTACTGTCGGTTCCCTCGCGGGTGCCCGCGATGCCGCCGCTGAAGGTCGCCCGGAACAAGGTGTCGTCGCCGGCATGGCCGATCTGCGAGAACCGCAGGCGGATCCGGTCGAGCACGGCCTGCGCCGCCGCGACCGGCGTGTCGAGTAGCAGCAGGCCGAATTCCTCGCCGCCATAGCGGGCCACCACGTCGGTGCGCCGCAATCCGCCGACGAGACATTGCGACAGGGCCTGGATCACCCGGTCGCCGGTCTGGTGGCCATGGGTGTCATTGACCTGCTTGAAATGGTCGATGTCGATCAGCGCCACGGTCAGCGGCGCGCCGGTGCGCCGCGAGCGCTCCAGTTCCAGCGTCACCCGCTCCTTGAACCGGGCGTGGTTCAACAGGCCGGTCAGGCTGTCGCGCTCCATGATCTGGCGCAGCGCCAGCGCCCGTTCGGCCCGCATCCGCACGGTGGCCGCGAGATGGGCGAGGTCCACCGGCTTGCGGATGAAATCGTCGCCGCCGATCTGGCGGGCCTGCGTCTGCGCGGCGATATCGCGCTCGGCCGACAGGAAGACGATCGGCAGGGGCAGGGTCTGGCGCGACTGGCGGATGATCTGCGCCAGTTCGAGGCCGCTGGCGCCCGGCATGTGCATGTCGAGAAGGACGAGATCCGGCGTGACCTCGGCGATGTGCCGCAGCGCGTCGGCGGGATCGGTCACCACGCGGGCGTCCATGCCGGCCGCTTCCAGCGCCAGCGCGTAGCTTTCGGCAATCAGTTCGTCGTCGTCGACAATGAGGATCGACAGGCGCTGCTGGCGGTCGCCGCTGGTCTCGAAATCCGACAGCCACGCGCCGAGCTCGACCGTGTCGACGGGCGTGGCGATGATCGCCTCGATGCCGGCCCGGGCGACGGCGAGCCGCCGGGCGAAGGACGGCGCCGCGTCGGCCAGCACCACCCGCACCTGGTTCTTCAGGACACGGCTCAGCGCCAGATCGGGATCGTAAGCGCCGCACACGACCGCCGCGAGGCAGCCGTCAGGCACGCCGGACCGGCCGTCCACGGCCTCATAGCCGAGGCCGGACAGGGCCAGCAGCAGGCCGGAGATACGGCCGTCATCGGCAAAGGCGCAGACGATCTGGCGCGCCGGGCCCTCATCCTGCCGGCGCATGGCGGTGTCGAGGTCGGAAACGGCGAGGGGGGCTGCCTGGGCGGTCATGCGCCGTCTCCTTTTGCCGGTTCGCCGGCTGCGAGCCCGTCTGCGGCAAGATTGTCGCGGATGGCCGCGACGGTACCGCGAATGCGCGCGGCAAGTGCCGCGTCATCGGGATCGGCGGCAATGAAGTCTTCCAGCTCGGCAGCGCTTTTCGAGATGACGGCGAAGCCGAAGGTCCCGCCGGCACCGGCCAGCGAATGGGCGATGCGTCGCACTTCCTCGCGATCGGCGGGCGCGCCTTCGTCGGCGAGCCGTCCGGCCAGCGCGTCGAGCATCGCGACATGCGTGGCGGCGCGCGCGGCAAATTGTTCGCGCAGGCGCATCAGCCGGGCCTCGATGGCGGCGGTGTCGGGCTGTGCGCTCATGCGACGCCCACCACGAATTCGACGCCGATGTCGCGTCCGATCTGCCAGCGCGTGGTCACCCGGCGGGTGATCCCGGTTCCCACGATGGCGAGATCGAATTCCGCCGGCACGGCGAAATAGCTGTCGACCCTCAGCCGCGCGCCCGAAGCGGTCAGGTCGCGGACATTGCAATCGATGATGGTGCTGCGGCCGTTGATCAGGATCTTGGCCTGTCGCAGCACGCGCTGGCGTCGCTCCTTGCGGCGCTCCGTCGCCTGGGTGATCGGCGTCTGGCCCGACTGGGCTTCAGCCCGTGCGGGCGAGGCAGTCTCTGCGTCGCCGGCGGTCGGCGTGGCCGAAAAGGCCGTCACGGTCGCGGCTTCGCCGGTGGGCGCAGGACGCGCTGCGGCGATCAGGCCGTCGCCCCTGGTCCCGGCGTCCGGGTGAAGCGCGACGCCGATCTGCGGCGCGAGATGGACCTGCGCCCGGTCGAGGGTGAAGCCCCGGGTCAGCGCCTGGCGCAGGCGCTGGACCATGGTGTCCACATCCGCCAGGGCCGCCGGCCGGTCGACGATGATGACGAAGCCGTCCTCGCCGAGATGGCCGGCGATGTCGCCGGCGGACAGATGGCTGCGCAGTTCGGCGGCGAAGGCGTTCGACAGCCGCTGGCCGGCCATGTAGCCGAGCTCGGCGCGCACGGTGGCGAGTTCACGGATGTCGATGACGATGACCGCGAAGCGCCGGGCCGCGCCGGGGGCGGTGAAGTCGGCCAGCCGCGCCTGCATGAAGCGCTGGTCGTAGAGGCCGGTGGTGGCGTTGAATTCCAGCCGTTCCTGCAGCGCTTCGGTCCGGGCCCGGGCGCCTTGTGCGGCCTCGTGCCGGTCCACCGCGCCGCGCACGGCGCCGACCAGCTCGGTGACCTTCAGGTCCCGCTTCGAGACATAGTCGCTGAAGCCGCTGCGGAAGGCCTTGACCGCGGTCCGTTCGCTGCCGCCGCCGGTCAGCATGACGATAGGAGGCGGGTCCGACAGCATGGCATTGACGCGTTCGGCAACGGACAGGCCGTTGTTCTGGCCGAGGTCGTAATCCATGAGGATGCAGTCGAACGGCTCGGTGCCGAGGGTATCGAACAGCGCGGTTTCCGATTCCAGACAGGTGACCCGCATCCCGCCCTGCAGGGCAAGAAGATTGGAGACATAGTCGAGGAAGAGCGGGTCGTCGTCTACGACGGCGAGGCCGATGTCGCGGTCCATATGCTATCCGTCCATTTGCCTGCACCTTGGACATTGCCCAAGGGTGGGTGTTGCGCCGGATAGTCCGGGATCGGCGTTAAGGATGGATTGATAGCGCTTTGAATCCAGATGGTTACGAATAAGAGCGTTGCACCACTAACCCGCTTTTCGACATCGCGGCGCTTTCGTGCCATTGCGGGCAGGGCGCCGTCCGCACCCCTCGCGAAGGGCCGGGCATGCGCCGTACCGGAGACTGTCAGGACAGGAAGATATCCATGACGACCCATCGCATTCTCCATGTCGACGACGAGGCTGACATCCGGGAAATCGCCGTGATGTGTCTCGAACTGGAGCCGAGCTTCGAGGTCCGCGGCGCGAGCTCGGGCGCCGAAGCCCTGGCGGTGGCCAGCGAATGGGTGCCCGATCTCGTGCTGCTCGACGTGATGATGCCGGGCATGGACGGACCCGAGACATTGCGACGCCTGCGCGAAGACGCGCGCACCGCCGAGGTGCCGGTGGTCTTCATGACCGCCCGCACGCAATCGGCCGATGTCGAGCGCTTTCTGGGTCTCGGCGCCCTCGGCGTGATCCCCAAGCCGTTCGATCCGATGGCGCTGGCCGGCGAGGCCCGCAGCTACCTGGACCGCTGACCGGTCTGCCGGAACACGGCCGATCATGCCGACGGACGGGGTAGAGGACTGCCGACTTGTCGCAGGGCGCAATCTCGTCGCGTCAGCTTAAGCTATTCTCAAAGGAAAGACGGAATGCTCGCCTAGCATTGCCCGGTCGACACTTGCCGTCCGGTGCGCGGGGATACTGTCATGACCGGCCTGCACCGTCTTACCCAGCTCTATCCGATCCGTCTGGCGATCGTGATCATTCTCTATGGCCTGGCGGGCTGGCTGGGGCTGCTCCTCGCCGTGCCGCCGGGCTACGCGACGGTTCTGTGGCCCGCCTCGGGTATCGCCGTGGCGGCGCTGCTGCTCTACGGAGCCGGGCTCTGGCCGGGCGTGCTGCTCGGCTCGCTGATCGTCAATCTGAGCGCCGGTCATGCGGCCGCGCCGGACGGGATCGCGGCGACCGGCATTGCCGTCGCGGTCGCGATCGCGGTTGGTTCGACCATCCAGGCGCTGGTCGCGGCCGGCCTTGTGCGCAAGGTCTTCGGCTTGCCGGTCAATCTGTCGAGCCGCCGCGATCTGCTCCTCTTCGCGCTGTGCGCCGGGCCGCTGCCGTGCCTCGTCGCCGCCTCGATCGGCGTTGGAGCGCTCTCTTTCGCCGGCCTCGTTGTCCCGGAGGCACTGGCCCGCAACTGGTTCACATGGTGGTTCGGCGATGTCGCCGGCGTGCTGATCGTCCTGCCGCTCGCGCTGGTCGCGCCCTGGCGGAACTGGAGCCTGCGCTGGTCGGGGCAGCCGGTCACGCGTTTCACCGCCCCGTCGCTGCTGGCGCTGATCGTCCCGCTTGCCCTGACCCTCTACGCCTGGAAGATGACGACGGAGATTTCCGAACAGAAGAACCAGGCGTCCTTCGCGGTGCTGGCCGAAGACAGCCTTCAGGCGCTGCTGCACCGCATTTCCTCCTACAAGCAGAGCCTCGACGGCGGTTCGGGCCTGTTCCTGGCCTCCGCATCGACCACCGCGCAGGAGTGGGAGACCTTCGTCGAGGCCCTGAACATCGAGGAGAACCTGCCCGGCATCAACGGCATCGGCTTCATCCAGCCGGTCGGCCTGGGCGGCCTGCAGAGCTTCCTCGACCAGGCGTTCCGCGACGGGGTGGGGCCGATGCAGGTGCATCCCGACACGCCGGCACCGGCAAGGTTCGTCATCAAATATATCGAGCCGCGCGATCGCAACCTGAAGGCACTCGGGCTCAACATCGCCTTCGAAACCAATCGCTACGAGGCCGCGGTGCGTGCCCGCGACACCGGCGAAGCGGTGATCACCCGCCGGATTTTCCTGGTGCAGGACACCACAAAGAGCGCCGGCTTCCTGCTGCTGCGCCCGCTCTACGCCAATGGCCGGCCGCTGCGCAGCATCACCGAACGGCGCCGCGCCTTTCTCGGCTGGGTCTATGCGCCCTTCATCGCGCCGCTGTTCATGGACAATCTCACCGCAAGCCAAGGCGTCGGCGTCGATCTCAGCGTCTATGACGGCGGCACGGCCGATCCCGAACAGCTGATCTATTCCAGCAAGGCCGCCGGGTCCGGGGGGCACGAGCCGGCCTATCAGGTGAAGAAGGTGCTGCCGGTCATGGGGCAGCAATGGACGGTCTCCTGGCAGAGCACGCCCGGTTTCGAGGCGAGCGTTGCCAGCAACGAGGCGACGCTGATCCTGGTCGGCGGCATGCTTCTGACGGTGCTGTTCGGCGCGCTCTTGTACTCCCACGCCCGCCGCGAGGAATCGATCCGCAACATCGTCGAGATGAAGACCCACGCCATCGCCGCGCGCGAACGCGAGAACCGCGCGATCGTCGACACCGCCGTGGTCGGCTTCATCGTCCTCGACTGCGCCGGCCGGATCCTCTCGGTCAACCGCGCCGTGGAGGCCATCTTCGGTCACACCGCCGACGAGATCCGCAACCAGCACGTGGAGACCATTCTCAGTTGCGACGCCATCACCGCCGCAACGCTCGCCACGGCGGTCGGCGAGGGCGAGGCCGCGTCGGATTCGCCGGTGGTGATCAAGACGCGCAGCAAGGCCGGCAAGCGCCTGTATCTCGACGTGCAGCGCAACGACTGGTCGACCGAATCCGGCGATCTGCGCCATACGCTGATCATCCGGGACGTGACGGCGCAGCGTCTGGCGGTCGAAGCGCTGGAGGCGAACGAGCGCCGCTGGAACCATGCGCTCGAAGGGGCCGGCATCGGCGTCTTCGACATCGACTTCCGCCGCGGGCAGTCCTTCGTCTCCGACACCTGGAAACAGATGCTGGGCTTCTCGCCCAACGACGACATCGAGCCGCGGGCCGAATGGCTGGCCCGCATCCATCCCGAGGATCTGCCGGCCCTCAAGGCGGTCGAGGACGCCTATTACGACACCGGGACCTTCCGGTCGGAAGCGGAATACCGGATCCGCCGGAAGGACAATGTCTGGATCTGGCTGCGTTCGGATTCCATGGTCATCGAGCGCGACAAGGCCGGCAAGCCGATGCGGGTGATCGGTACGCAATCGGAGATCACCGAGCTGAAAACCGCCGAGGCGGCCCTGCGCTCCAGCGAGGAGCGAGTGCGTCTCGCCCTGCGCGACGCGCCGGTGGGCATGGCCATGCTCGACCTGAACGGCGGCTGGATCAGGGTCAACCAGGCGCTCTGCGCTTTCCTGGGCTACAGCGAGGCCGAGTTCATGGAGCGCGATCTGGCCGCGGTGACCCATCCCGACGACGTCGGGATCGACCGCGAGCAGATGGCGCAGATGATTGCCCAGACGCTGCCGACCTACCAGGTCGAGAAGCGCTTCCTGCATCGCGACGGCCGCGCGCTCTGGTGCCTGTTCAGCGTGTCGCTGGTGCATGACCACGACGGCCAGGCCTATCTCGTCTCCCACGTCCAGGACATCAACGACCGCAAGGAGATGGACCGTCTGAAGAACGAGTTCGTCGCCACGGTCAGCCATGAGCTGCGCACGCCGCTGACCTCGATCCGCGGTTCGCTCGGCCTGATCCAGGGCGTGATGGCCAAGGACGTTCCGCCGGCCGCGACGCGTCTCCTGACCATCGCGGTCGCCAATTGCGAGCGGCTGGTCGCCCTGATCAACGACATTCTCGATCTGGAGAAGATCACCGCCGGGATGATGGCCTTCGAGACCGTCCTCGTCGATCCGAACGCGGCGGTCACCCAGGCGATCGAAGCCAACCAGCCCTATTTCGAGCGCTTCGGCGTCTCCGTCGCGTTCACCGCGACCGGCGAGGGAGAGGCGTGGATCCCGGTCGATCCGGCCCGCTTCCAGCAGGTTCTGGCCAATCTCCTGTCCAACGCCGCGAAATTCTCGCCGCAGGGGGGCGTCATCGACGTGGCCATCGAGCCGATCGACGGCGCGATCCGGATCTCGGTCACGGACCATGGCACCGGCATCCCCGCCGAGTTCCAGTCGCGCATCTTCGACCGCTTCACCCAGGCCGATTCCTCGGCCACCCGCGAGAAGGGCGGCACCGGGCTCGGCCTGCACATCACGCGTCAGATCATCGAGACGATGGGCGGGACGATCGACTTCGCCAATGTCCCGGGGGCGGGCGCGCGGTTCTGGATCGACATGCCGTGCCAGGCAGCCGAGCCGGCGGTCCTGCCGCCCGGACGGTCGGAGGCGGAAGCCGCGTATGACGGGCCGCGCGGCCTGCCGGTCGGCCTGCATCTGGAAGACGACGGCGACTTCGTCGAGATCCTGTCGGCAATGCTGCGCGGCAAGGTGGAACTCGTCAGTGCCGGCAGCCTCGCCGAGGCGCGGCAGGCGCTGGAGGACCGACATTTCGACTTCGCGGTGCTCGACCTGACGCTGCCCGACGGCCACGGACTGGCGTTTCTCGACGAGCTCAGCCGTACTGACGGCGGGCGCGTGCCCACCCTCGTGCTGTCGGCCGCCGACGTGATGATCGACGACGACCGGGTCGACGAGATCCTGGTGAAGTCGCGGGTGACCGAAACCCGCATCGTCGCGTCGATCCTGTCCTTGGCGAGCGGCGAGAGCGAAGCCCCGGAGCCGGGAAGACTCAGCGCCTAGAACCCGGCCGGCGGGGCGTACGGCCCCGCAGCCGCGCGGCGATCAGGCGCCGCCGGATTGCGGCCCGCTTGGCAGGTAACTGCGCACCAGCCGCGCCACGTCGAGCCCCGAGGAGCGGGTCTTGGTCAGGGTCGCATTGACCCGGCGGGGCAGGTTCGGATCGACCTCGTCGGCCGAGAAGATGATCACCGCGACGTCCGACGACAGGTCCGGCAACAAATCGAGGCCGGAGCCGTCCGGCAGGTTGATGTCGAGGATGACCAGCTCGAAGGGCTGCCGCGCCACCAGTTCGCGCGCCGCCTCCAGCGTGCGGGCGGAGGTGACGCAGACATCGCCGCCCAGCCCGCCGGCAAGCACTTCGGTGACGTCGCGATGGTCCTCGACATGCAGGATGCGCGGCCGGCTCTCGGGCGAGCGGATCGCCACGCGGTCCAGCGCGGCCCGCAGCTTGGCCGTGTCGATCGGCTTGGCCAGCCAGTCGATGATGCCGACGGCCGATCCGTTCAGCGCTTCGCGCGTTTCGTCGGCCACGGCCGAGATCACCAGGACCGGCAGATCGGGATTGCGCGGCGACCGGCGGATCTCGTGGAAGAGCTCAATGCCGCTGTCTCCGGCCAGCCGGATGTCGAGCGTCACCGCGACATATTCGAAGTTCGCCAGAAGCGTCCGCGCCGTGGCGATGCCCGGGGCGATGTCGCTGGCAAACCCCTGCGCGTCGAGATGGGCGGCGACGATCTCGGCGATATCCGCCTCGTCCTCGCATACCAGAACGCGGGGGCGATGATCGATGACACCGGCCGGGTCGTTCTGCCGGGCGACCAGTTCGGGCAGGTCGACATGGAAGGTCGTGCCGCTGTCGCCGGTATCGAAGCTGATCCTGCCGCCCAGCTTCTCGACGATCGTCTTGGCGATGCTGAGGCCGAGCCCCGTGCCGCCCTTCTGGCGATTGTCGGTGGCGTCGGCCTGCTCGAACTTGCCGAAAATGCGTTTGCGGAAAGATTCGGGGATGCCCTGGCCCTCGTCGGAGACCGACATGCGCACCCAGTCGTCGCCGTGCCGCGCGATCGTGACGGTGACGGTCCCGTCGACCGGCGAGAACTTGATCGCGTTGGACAGGAAATTGGCGAAGACCTGATGCATGCGGTTGGTGTCGGTCTTCGCCTCGATGTCGGGCGCCTCGTCGACGAGCCGGATGGTGACGCGGCGCTCGGGCATGTAGCTGGAACTCGCGGCGATCGCCTGCTCCAGGAGGGGGCGCAAGCGCGTGCGCTGCAGGTCGAACGGCATCTTGCCGGATTCCAGCTTCTCCAGATCGAGAATGTCGTTGATCAGCAGCACCAGCCGTTCGCTGTTGTTGTAGGCGATCTCGACCATGTGCGCGGCCTTGGGCGGCAATTCCCCGGTGACGCCGGCGGTAATCAGGCCGAGCGAGCCGCGGATCGAGGTCAGCGGCGTGCGCAACTCGTGGCTGATCGTGGCGATGAACTCGTTCTTCACCGCGGCATTGCGCTTCTGCTCGGTGACGTCGCGATTATAGGTGATGATGCCAACGATCTCGCCCGTACGGTCCCGGAACGGCGCCTTCAGCGTGTTGAGCCAGCCTTCGGAATCGTCCGGGAACACGGTCATCTGGTCGGTCCGGATCGCCTTGCCGCTTTCCAGCATGGCGACCTCGTCCGCCCGGAAGCGCGCCGCCAGTTCGGGCGGGTAGAAATCGAAGTCGGTCTTGCCGATCAGGTCGGCGGCACCGCGAACCCGCATCATGGCGGCGGTGGCCGGGTTCGCGGCGATGAACCGCCCGTCCACGTCCTTCACGTTGAGGCAGTCCGGAAGCTCCCGCACCATGGCGCGGTAGATGGCGTTGGTCGCCGACAGTTCGCGCCGGCGCGCCTGCCATTGCAGGACGACCGCGATAAGGACGGCGCTGATGAAGGTCAGCACCAGCAAGGGCACGCCGGTGCGGGCGAGGAGCGATAGCCGCAGATCCGCCGGGATCGCCAGGAACGCCACCAGCCGGCCGAAGGCCACCGCCAGGCCGAAGACCAGGATGACGTTGATCGTGCGCGGACGCGTGCGTGTCCACCAATAGGCCGCCAGTCCGACGACGATGGTGATGACGATGTCCGCGACGCCGGCCATGGCGCCCGCGCCACCCAGATACACGCGATAGAACAGGGCAGCGACGCCGGCGATGATGACCGCCGGCAGCCCGCCGAAGAAGCCGGCCGCAGCGACCAGCGGCGCGCGCAGATCGACGATGAAGCCGGCGATCAGCGGCTGCGCCGAGGCCATGGAGACGACGGCGCCGATGCCGAGGATCAGCCCGAGCAGCAGGGACTGGATCTTCGGCGACAGCCGGGTCGTCCATTCGGTGACGAAATCCCATGCGAGCACGAGAATCGAAACAAGCGCCAGATTGGCGAAGAGGGATTGCCAGAGAGGGGTCATGCTGCTCGCAGTCTGCCGATCCGGGCCGAATGTGAAGCGCCCTCGATCTATCTGGCGCAGCGGTACCACAAGCACGGCGAAACCGGCAAAGACCGTAAGCGAATCCTTTCGCTCGAAGCTGTTGCGAGGCTGGTGGGCGCTACGGACGGCGCGTTGCAGCGGGCGACTGTGTCATCCCCGATGCGGCGCGGGAGGCTGCCGCGCCATGCGCCGGCTCTGTCTGGCCCCCCATGCGGGCTCGTCGACCGCACAGCATCTGAGGTTGACGCGGCCGCCACTCCCGAGGGGCCCCGTCGGGCCCGGGCGAGCCGGCAACCGGGCCGGCCCCGTCGCAACAAACGAAACGGGCGCGTCCTGCAACGCGCCCGTTTCCTGTCATGTCGATGAAGCGTCGTGCTTCAGGTGATGCGCTGGATGCTCGCGGCGATCTCGTCGCGGTCGAAGACGCGCTTCCAGTCGTCGCGCATCAGCATCGGCTTGCCGAATTCGATGGCCTTGTTGCAGGCGTCGGAGAACACGCCGTCGACCTCGTCGAAGATCACCGCGCCGAGAATGTTCATGTGGCCGAGCAGGAAGTCGCGGGCGCAATCATGCGGCACGCCCTTCTTGACCACTTCGTCCATGGCTTCGCGCATGACCACCAGCAGCGAGGCGCAGACCGTCTCCGACAGGCCCGGCTCCAGATAGGCCATCTGCTCGACGGTCACCTGATAGGTGCGGGCCACCGGCGCATAGATCGCGCGGGCGACCTTGTCGCCGATCTCGTAATGCTCCTGCGGGCCCTGCATCAGCGCGTTGACGACGCCCTGCTGCGCCGCGACGCCGCCGAAATGGTCCTTGCGGCCGGCCTCGGTCTCTTCGTTGTGGAAGATCGGCGGATGGCAGGGATGGGTGACGAAATAGGTGATGTCGGCCCGCTCCGGCAGATGGCCGGCGAAGGGGGCCGCGGCGTCGAGAACGACGACGATCGTGCCCGGCGCGACCTTGGGAACCACCAGCGACGCGACCTTGCCGATCACCGTGTCCGGCACGGCGAGGATCACGACGTCGGCGCCGTCCAGTCCGGTCTCCTGGTCGACGCAATCGACGCCGATCGCATCCTTGAGGCGCTCCTGGCCCTTCGGGTCGACCTCGATATGACGGACGTCAAAATCCGATTTGGCCAGATTGCGGGAAAGACGGACGCCCATTTTGCCGCCTGCGCCGAACAGCGCCACAGTAGTCATTGTCTACACTCCTCCAAGGTCCGACGGGACCTTTCCTAAACTGGTATGATGAGATAACAATAGGACCGAATTGTCAACGCCCGCAGCGGGCCTCCGAGGTAGCTTCATGCGAGAGAAAGAGCCCGTCACGCCGTGGGTGACGTGGTACGGCGACGACTTCACGGGATCGGCCGCCGTGATGGAAGCGCTGGCCTTTGCAGGCGTGCCGACCGTGCTGTTCAGCGACGTTCCGGACGCCGATCTGCTCGCCCGCTTCAGCGACTGCCGGGCGATCGGCATCGCCTCCACCGCGCGCAGCCACGGGCCGGAGTGGATGGCGGAGCACATGCCGGCCCCGCTGCAGTTCCTGCATGATCTCGGCGCGCCGATCTTGCACTACAAGGTCTGCTCGACCTTCGATTCCTCGCCGCAGACCGGCAATATCGGCAAGGCGATCGATCTCGGCCTCGCCATTCGTCCCGCTGGCGCGGTGCCGATCCTGACCGCCGCGCCGCAGATGCGCCGCTACCAGGCCTTCGGCCATCTCTTCGCCGGCACCTTCGACGGCGTCTACCGGCTCGACCGGCATCCGGTGATGTCGGACCATCCGGTCACGCCGATGCACGAGGCCGATCTCCTGAAGCATCTGGCCGAACAGACGTCGCTGCCTTCGGCGCTGATCGACCTGGAGGCGCTGTGGTCCGGCCCGCAGCCGCGGCTGGAGGCGGCCCTGCGCGACGGTGCGCGGCTCCTGTCGATCGATTCGATGGAGCCGGCGAGCGAGACGGCGGCAGGGCGGCTTTTGTGGGAAAACCGCGACCGGCTCGGCTTCGTGGTCGGCAGCCAGGGCATCGAATTCGCGCTGCTGCGCCACTGGCTGGAGATCGGCCTGATCGTTCCGGCCGAACCGGCCGGCAGCGCCGGGCGCGTTGACCGGATCGCCGTGATCTCAGGATCGGTGTCGCCGATGACCGGCGCGCAGCTCACCTGGGCCGGCGCCAACGGCTTCGCGCTGCTGCCCTTCGACGCGACGCGCGTCTGCGGTTCGCCGGCGGAACTGGCGGCGGAGGAAGACCGGCTCGTCGCGGCGGCCTGCGCGGCGGCCGCAAATGGCGCCAGCCCGCTGGTCCATTCGGCGCTCGGCAACCAGGACAAGGCGGTCGGGGCCTTCCGGTCGACGGTTTCGCAGAGCGGCCTGACCATCGAGATCGCCAACCGGCGCATCGGCGAGGCTCTGGGCCGGATCCTCGACCGGACGCTGAGCGAGACCGGCATCCGCCGTGCGGTCATCTCAGGGGGGGACACCTCGGGTCATGGCATGCGGCAACTGGGTCTCGACGCGCTGGTCGCCTGTGCCCCGACGATTCCGGGCGCGTCGCTGTCCACCGCCTATGGCAAGGGCGCCCATGACGGGCTGCAGATCGCCCTGAAGGGCGGCCAGATGGGCTCGGAGGATTTCTTCGGCTGGATCAGGGACGGCGGCGGTCCGCGCGGTTGAACCGCAGTCACTGGGCCCGGGCGATCAGCGCGGCGGCGCCTCGCCGTCGCCGAAACTGTAGAAGTCGAGCGAGCGGTTGAGATGGCCGCGCATGGTCTCCACCGCCTTGTCGGGATCGTGCGCGGCGATCACGTCGACGATGCAGTCGTGCTCGGTCAGGGTGATCTCCTCGTTGTTCGACCAGTGCAGCAGCGAGGTGTGGTACTGGAACAGCCAGCGCAGCATGGCGACCGAGACGGCCGAGATGATCGGGTTGGCGACGATGTCGGCGATGCGCGTGTGGAACGCCATGTCGACCTCGATGAACGGCACCGGGTCGCCGCCGAGGAGGGAGCGCTGGCGCTGCACCAATTCGCGCAATTCCGCGACATCGGCGTCAGTGGCGTTCTCGGCGGCCACCCGGACGATGCCGAGCTCGAACATGCGCCGTGCCTGTTTCAGATGCTCCAGGTTCGACGGCACCGCGTTGAGCAGCAGGCGGGCAATCTCGTCGGTCTGGTCGAGAACCGTGCCGGCGGTGATCTCGTTGACCCGGCTGCGCTCGCCATGGCTGATGGTGATCAGGCCGGCATTGTGCAGCGATTGCAGCGCTTCGCGCACCGCCGGGCGTCCGACGCCGAAGCGCTCCATCAGGGCGCGCTCGGAGGGCATGTAGTCGCCGGCGCGCAATTCGCGCGACCGGATCATGTGGCGCAATTTGTCCAGCACCTGATCCGAGAGCTTGCGCCGGACGATCTTTTCGCCCTCCTGGCCTGAATCGAGCTGGAACACCGCTTTACCTCTTCGATCTCGTCGCGCCGCCCTGCCGCAGCGTTGCGCCGACGTCGTCTCTTACCTTCCAACCAAAAGGTGGCAAGTCTTCGAAGGGTTCTAATGTGAGGTTTGCGTCGAACACGGCGCCCGACAGGGCAAGATGGGCGCGTTGTGTGTCCACTTCGCTCGCCACCACCGCCATCCCGGCGCATGCCGCCAGCGCCGCGATCGCTTCGGTCAGGGGCAGGCGGCTGCCGTCGGGCGCGAAGAGGCCGCGCGGCCCGTAGAGTTCGGCCGGCGTCCAGACCGAGATTCCCGCCGGGGCCAGCGCGGTGGCGAGCCCCACCGCATAGGCGGCGGCAAACCGGCCGGCATGGCGCGGATCGTCGTCGGCCATGGCGACGCGGCGGCGATCCGGGTTCGGGATGGTGCGGGCGCCATAAGGGTTCTGCCGCATGGCGATGGTCGACGGGCCCATGCGATAGTCGCGATCGCCGATGATCGCCCGCGCCGAGGCGGTGATGTGGGCGACGGCTTCCAGTGTCTCCATCACGGCGCGGTCGCCGGCGTCGTGGACGATCGGGCACAGCGAATGGGCGACAAAGTCGAGCATCTCCACCGGCGGGCGCTTGCGGTTCAGCTCGGGAAAGAAGCTCGCCATGCCGCCGCCCATCAGCGGCACGTCGAACCGGCGGCGTGCGGCGGCATGGATCGCGTCGAGCGGCGGGCAGGGCGGCCAGGCCGATCCGGGCGGCGTCGATTGCCGGTCGACCGACGGGCAGACCATGACGCTGTCCGGCGCAAAGCCCGCCGCGCACATGGCGTCGGCATAGCCGGCGAGGATCGGGTCCGGATCGACATCCGCATCGCCGCCGAAATCGGCGATCATCTCCAGGTCGAAACCATGGGAGGGCGCGGCGGCCTGCAGGGCGGCGTGGGCGGCGAACTGCCCGGCGACGTCGCTGAGGCTGGCATCAACATGGCAGAGCAGGCGCTGCGGTCGGACCGCGTCGAGATCGCCGGGGCTGGAGACGGCCCGGCGGGCATGGTCGGCGGTGACGAGGATGGCCGTCTGCGGGAACGTCGTTCCGGCGGCCGGCGGCGCGGCGGGTCTCGGTGCGGCTGCCGGGACGTCCGACCATGTCAGGCGCACGGCCTGGCGCAGTTCCTCGCCATCGGCGATGTCGTAGGGCCAGGGCAGGGCGATCGGCCGGTTGTAGGTCTTGAAGGAGGCGTCACCCCACTGGCGCTGATCCTCCATCTCGAAGGCGTCGCCCTCGAAACGGCAGCGGCATTCCTTGTCGCCGATCCGATGGGTGATGCCGGCCATGTCCATGAAGGGCTGCCACGGCGCGATGCGCTCGGGGAAATGGCCCTCCTCGACCTGTCCGTCGGTATGGGTGACGGTGACGGGCGCCCCGGCCTGGCCGGTGATCGGGTGGAGAACCGTGAAGCCCGTGCGGTTGGTCTCGAACCGGCCGCTCGCCTTGCCCACGGCCTCGAAATCCAGCCCGTCCGGCCGGACGCGGATGGTCAGGTCCACGTCGAGCCGGCCCGGCGGGTTGGTGAAGGCGAGTGCGCAGTTGAGCACGAGCGCATCGCCCTCGCGGCTCTCGCGCACGGGACCTGCCTCGGGAAACAGCGTGCCCCAGTCCCGGTCGCGGGCGAGGAACGCCACCTGCCGCAGGAGTTCGCGGCCTCCCACGGTGAGGTGGGAGATCGCGCCGTTGCGAAAGGCGAAGGCGACGGGGCCGAGCTCGACGGAACGCGCCGTTTCGAGCGGCTGGTCCGTGCCGTAGAGTTCGACCGGATCGCTCATATGTCGGACAGCCTCACCGTCTCGCCGGTCTCGGCCGAGCGGTAGGCGGCCTGGACCAGCGCCAGGGTCTTCAGATTGTCGGCGCCCGAGGTTTCCGGCTGGGTGCCGGCGTCGATGCAGGCGACGAAGTGCTGCTGGATGATCCGCACGCTCTCCTGGATGTTGTGCCAGGGACGCTCCGCCCAGGGCAGGACGGGCGGCGACACATCGGTCACAGTCTCGTTGCCGCCGGTCTGGACGACCAGGCTGTAGCCGGCGTCGAGCCGCAGCGTGCCCTCGGTGCCGTCGATCTCCAGCAGCGACTGCGGAAAGGTTTCCGGCGTGCGGCGGGTGGCATAGGAGCAGTCGACGACGGAGGTCACGCCGCCTTCGTAGGCGAGCAGCATGGTGGCCACGTCCTCGCCCCTGATCTTCGGATTGACCCGCTTCGTGGTCGCCGCGATGCGCTCGACGTCACCGAACAGCGCCCGCGAGATGTCGAGGATGTGGATGCCCAGATCCTCGATGATGAAGCGCTCGCCTTCGGCCAGATAGGGCTGGCCGGAATAGACGTCGTAGCCCGAACGGAAGGCGACGCGGCCGAAGAAGGGCGTGCCGATGGCACCGCTGCGCACGGTCTCGATCGCCTTGCGCACGGCCGACTGCCAGCGGAAGTTCTCGTGCACCATCAGCGTGCGGCCGGCGGCCTCGACGGCGGCCACCATGGCGCGGGCGTCGTCCATCGTCTCGGCGAAGGGCTTCTGGCAGATGACATGGCAGCCTGCGCCGGCGGCCATCTCGACCAGCGGCCGGTGGCTCTGGACGGTCGTCGCGATGTCGACGAAGTCCAGCTCCTCGGCCGCGAACATCGCCGCCGCGTCGGTGTAGGTGCGGGTGATGCCGAAGGTCTCGGCGGTGGCGGCGAGCCGCTCGGGATCGCGGTCGCAGAGCGCCACGATCTCCGCGCCGTCGATGTCGCGCCAGGCATGCAGCTGGTTCTGTGCAAAGAAGCCGCAGCCGATCAATGCGCCTTTCATGGGGTACTCTCCTTACTTGCCGAGGGCCGCCTGGGCCTGCAGGGCGACGCGGCTCTGGACGCGCTGCTGGGCCTGGTCGATGACCACGGCGGCGATGATGACGAGACCCTTGATCACGGTCTGCCAGAAGGCCGAGACGCCCATCATCACGAGGCCGTCCGACAGGACGCCGATGACGAAGGCGCCGATGATGGTGCCGCCGATCTTGCCGCGACCGCCCGACATGGACGTGCCGCCGAGAACCGCCGCGGCGATGGCGTTGAGCTCGAAGGTGTCACCGGTGGCCGGATGGGCGGCGACGAGCTGCGAGGCGATGATGATGCCCACCAGCGCGGCGCAGAAGCCCGAGAACATGTAGACGAAATACTTGACCCGGTTGACCTTCACGCCGGACAGGGCGGCGGCCTTCTCGTTGCCGCCGACGGCATAGATGTAGCGGCCGAGCGGCGTGCGCTTGGCGATATAGGCGGCGACGCAACCGACCACGATCAGCATCCAGATGGAGATCGGAATGCCGAGGAAGTCGCCGGCGCCGATCATCCGGAAGGTGTCCGAGCCGTATTCGGCGTTGCCGTTGAGGTTGGGGAAGGTCCGGCCGTCCGAGGACAGCATGGCAGCGCCGCGGGCGACATAGAGCGTGCCCAAAGTCGCGATGAAGGGCGCGACGTTGAGCTTGGTTATGAGGAACCCGTTGATCGCCCCGACGGCCACGCCGACGACGATGACCAGGAGGCAGATCTCGATCGTGTTGAACTGGATCGACCAGCCAAGCCCCAGATCGATGCCGTTGAGGATCAGCCAGCCGGCGACCATGCCGCACAGGCCGACGATCGAGCCGACCGACAGATCGATGCCGCCGGAGACGATGACGAAGGTCATGCCGATGGCGAGGAAGGCGTTGAGCGCGACGTGCTTCGACATGATGACCATGTTCGCCGTCGACAGGAAGTTCGGCGCGGCGAAAGCGAAGAAGACGAAGACGAGGATCAGCGCGATGAAGGTGCGCGCCTTCAGGATGACGAGCAGCATCGAGGTGCTGTCCATCTCCCGGCGGGGAACGGCGGTGGCGGTCTGGGCGGTCATCACGAGGCCTCCTTGAAGGCGGAACTGGGTGCGTGGTCGGGGGCGTGCCCCATTGCCGAAGCCTCGACGAGCGCCGTTTCGGTCGCCTCGTCCTTGCTGAACTCGCCGGTCACCCGGCCGTTCGACATCACCAGGATCCGGTCGGACAGCGACATCACCTCTTCGAGGTCCGAGGTGACGAAGACGATGCCGAGGCCGTCGGCGGCCAGCTTGCGCATGACGCGGAACACCTCGGCCTTGGCGCCGATGTCGATGCCGCGGGACGGCTCGTCCATGAGCAGGATCTTCGGGTCGGTCATCAGCGCCTTGGAGATGACGACCTTCTGCTGGTTGCCGCCCGACAGCGAGGAGACCTCGTGCTCGGGCGAGGCGATCTTGATGGTCATGCGGCGGATGAAGTCGGCGACGGTCTCGGCCTCGCGCTTCAGCGACATGTGGATGCCGCGGGTGAAGGCGCCGAGGCTGGAGAGCGTCATGTTCTCGCGGATCGACAGGATCTGCACGAGCCCGTCCTGCTTGCGGTCCTCGGGAATAAGGGCGAGGCCACGGGCGATCCGGTCGGAGACGCCGCGCTTGGCCAGGTGCTCGCCGCGCATGAAGAAGGAGCCGGCATAGTCGCGCTGCTGCCCGATGATGCATTCGAGCAGTTCCGAGCGCCCGGCGCCCATCAGGCCGTAGACGCCGAGGATCTCGCCCTCGCGCAGCGAGAAGGAGACGTCGTCGACGGCCAGTCCGCCGCTCTTGTTGGGCAGCGAGATATGCTCGGCCCGGAAGATCTCGGCGCCGTAATCGTGCTCGACCTCCTTGGCGAAATCCTTCGAGGCCTCGCCGATCATGTTGCGCACGATCCAGGGCACGTCGACGCCGTCCATCGAGCGGGCGCCGGTGATGGCGCCGTCGCGCAGGACGGTAATGTAGTCGCCGACCCGGATCAGCTCTTCCAGCCGGTGCGAGATGTAGACGATGCCGACGCCGTTGGCCTTCAAATCGGCGATGACCCGGAACAGGATCTCGACCTCGGAGGCCGACAGCGCCGAGGTCGGCTCGTCGAGGATCAGGATGCGGGCGTCCTGGGCCAGGCTCTTGGCGATCTCGACGATCTGCTGCTGGCCGACCTTGAGGTCGCCGACCAGCGTGTCGGGATCGATGTCGTGCTCCAGCCGGCGCAGGAGGCGGCGGGTTTCCTCGCGCTGGGCGGCCATGTCGATGTCGACGCCGGCGCGGGTCTTTTCGCGCGCAATGAAGATGTTGTCGCTGACCGACAGGTTGGGGAAGAGGTTGAGCTCCTGGAAGACGATGCCGATGCCGTGGCGGGCGGCCTCGTCGGTCGAGCGGAACACCCGTTCCTCGCCGTCCATCAGGATGGTGCCCTGGGTCAGCTGCTCGACGCCGGCGATGACCTTCATCATCGTCGACTTGCCGGCGCCGTTCTCGCCGACCAGCACGTTCACGGCGCCCATATGGAGGTCGAAATCGACGTCCTTGAGGGCGACCGTACCCGGATAGACCTTCAGGCCGTTGCGGATCGACAGGCCGATCGGATGGGCAGCGTCGGCCATCTCACTCTCCGATCTGGAGCTGGGTCGGGACCAGCTCGACCGATTGCGCGTCGCCCTTCAGTGCGATGACGCCCTCGAAGCGGGCGGTCTGGCCGACCACGTCGCCCTCGGGAAGCGTCAGCCGCGAATGGGCGACGGCGTTCAGCGCATTGGCGAGCTTGGCGAATTCGATCTGGTCGCGGAAATCGGTGAAGACGATGAACGGCATGGCGTCGCGCAGCGCCGTGCCGCGGATGATCGGGCCGAGCTGGACGGTGACGTCGCCCTTGCCGTCGCCGTCGGTGTCGACCTGCAGCTTGGCGGCACGGCTCTTCAGCTTGGCTTCGACGATCTTGCCCTCGCCGGAGACGGCGAAGTTCCACGGGCTGGTCTCGCCGTCGCGGGGAAAGCCGTATTGTTCGCCGGCGGCGTCAGGATCGCTGGCCATGGCGGCGCGCAGATCGGTCAGCGGCACGACGTGGCTGGCGATCTCCGGCATGACCTTCGGCTCCCATGCCTCTTCGGCATAGGCCGCCATGCGGGTCTCGTCGGTGGCGGCGACCGCGCCTTCACCGGCGGTCTTCTCGGAGTCCCAGACGATGGTGAAGCCGCAGAGGCAGAGGACCGAGGCGGCAAGAATGGTGGTGCGGATGGTTCTGTTGCGCATGGCAGGCCTGCCCCTGAACGGTGATGTGCCTGGCACGATGGCCAGGCACGAGCGTGTCTTGGGAGACGGGGAGCGTCAGTCGGCGAGCGCGAAGGTCTCGAGCTTGTCGGCGTTGCTCTCGTCGATCAGCACGCAGTCCATGAGCTGCTTCTCCGGCTGGCCGGTGGAGCCCGTGGTCAGGTACTGGTCGGCCTGCTCGACGGCGAGCTGGGCCTGGCGATAGGCCGGCTGCAGCACGGTGGCCTTGATGCCGCCCTTCTTGATCGAGTCGCGCACGTCGTTGGAGCCGTCGAAGCCGACGAGGATGACGTCGGTGCGGCCCGCCGCTTCCAGCGCCGCCCAGGCGCCCATCGCCATGGTGTCGTTGCCGGAGATGACGCCCTGGATGTCCGGATTGGCCTGGAGGATGGTCTCCATCTTCTCGTAGGCTTCGGTCTGCGACCAGTTGGCGGACTGCTGGGCCACCATCTTCATGTCCGGATACTGGTCGATGATGTCGTGATAGCCCGAGGACCGGATGCCGGCATTGGTGTCGGCTTCGCGGCCGAGCAGTTCGACGTAATTGCCTGCCTCGCCCATCAGCTCGACGAACTTCTCCGCACCGAGCTGCGCGCCCTGGTAGTTGTTGGAGACGATCTGGCTGACGGCGATGCCGCTTTCCTTGATCTCGCGGTCGATCAGGAAGGACGGGATGCCGGCTTCCTTGGCGCGGCGCACGGGCGCGACGGAGGCGTCGGCGCCGGCATTGTCGAGAATGATCGCCTTGGCGCCGCGGGCGATCGCCGTGTCGTACATTTCCGACTGCTTGTTCGGGTCGTCGTCATGAACGAGGACGAGGGTCTCGTAGCCGAGTTCCTGGGCGCGCTTCTCGGCGCCGACGGCCTCGGCCTTGAAGAACGGGTTGTCATGGCTCGGCGTGATGATGGCAATCAGGCCCTTGTCCTGGGCGAATGCCGGCATCGCGATCAGGCTGGCAGCGCCAGCCAGCGCGGAAATGAGAATACGACGGTTCAACAGCATGAAAGGCTCCTCCCGATCATTCGTGGCACCCGGTGCGGATGCCCTCCTCCCTAGATCGGCCCGAAGCTTGAGAGATCGTCATTACTATGTCAACAGGTATGATGAGTATTTGAGATGGCGTGCGACAAGAAGGATAATGCGATGGCGGACGACATGATCAGGGTGACCTATCGCATCGAATGCGCCGGCGACGTCGAGGCGATGGCGGCCAAGATCGCGTCGGACCAGTCGACCGGCACCTTCACCGAACTGCCGGCCGAGACCGAGGCCGTGCGCGCCCGCTGCGCCGCCCGCGTCGAGCAGGTCACGCCGTTCGAGCCGCTGGCCGTCCCGTCGATTCCCGATCCGGCGGGGCAGGGCCCGTATCACCGCGCTGACGTCACCATTGCCTATCCGCTGGAGGCCGTCGGCACCGACATCGCCGCGCTGATGACCATCACCATCGGCGGCGTCTTCGCGGTCAAGGGCGTCACCGGCATCCGCGTCATGGACATCGACCTGCCGCAGGCCTGGGCCTGCCATCCCGGGCCGCAATTCGGCATCGCCGGCTCGCGCCGCCTGATGGGTGTGGAGACGGGGCCGATGATCGCCTCGATCATCAAGCCGTCCCTGGGGCTTCTGCCGGACGAGACCGCCGCGGTCGTCGCCGATCTCTGCGCTGCCGGCGTCGATTTCATCAAGGACGACGAGAAGCTGATGAGCCCGGCCTATTCGCCGCTCGAGCAGCGCATCGCGGCCATCATGCCGGTGATCCGCAATCACGAGCAGAAGACCGGCAAGCGGGTGATGTACGCCTTCGGCATTTCGTCGGCAGATCCCGACACGATGATGCGCAACCACGACCGCGTGGTCGAGGCCGGCGGCAACGCCGCCGTCGTCAACATCAACTCCATCGGCTATGGCGGCATGAGCTTCCTGCGCAAGCGCTCGTCGCTGTGCCTGCATGCCCATCGCAATGGCTGGGACATCCTGACCCGCCATCCGGGCCTCGGCCTCGAATTCCGGGCCTATCAGAAGATCTGGCGGCTGCTCGGCGTCGACCAGTTCCAGATCAATGGCATCCAGGCGAAATACTGGGAGCCGGACGAGAGCTTCGTGCGCTCCTTCGAAGACTGCATGACGCCGATCTTTTCCGAGGCCGACCGGCCGCTGCCCGTGGTCTGTTCGGGCCAGTGGGGCGGCCAGGCGGTCGAGACCTATGAGCGCACCGGCCGCACGCTCGACCTGATGTATCTTGGCGGTGGCGGCATCCATGGCCATCCGATGGGGCCGGCGGCCGGCGTGCGCGCCATCCGCCAGGCCTGGGACGCGGCGGCCGAGGGCCTGCCGCTGGCCGACAAGGCGCGGGACCATCCCGAACTGGCCGCCTCGCTGACCAAATGGGGCTGAGCGCCCCGTATCCGCGCTGACGTATCGCGGAGGCTGGGCCGGGCACCAGGCTCCCGGCCCTGTTTCGTGACGTCTTAACGCTCGACGGCGGGGGCGTTCTCGCCGAGGTCCCAATAGAGACCGGCCATCATTGCCAGGCCCTCGCGCACGATGCCGGTGGGCACGTGCTCGTTGGGCGCATGCTGGGAGCAGCCCGGATAGGAATGCGGCACCCAGATGGTGCGCATGCCCAGGACTTCGGAGAAGGCGTCGTTGGGCAGCGAGCCGCCGAGATTGGGCAGGATTGCCGGCCTGGCGCCGGTCGTCTTGGCGATGGAATCCACCGCCCAGCCGACCCAGGCGTCGTCGGGATCGAGGCGTGTCGCCTTGAAGATGCCGTCGCTGGTCAGGCCGATCTGCACCATGCCGAGGCCCTGCCGGTCGAGATGGCGGCGGATCGCCGGCATCACCGCCTCCGGATCGATGCCGACGACGTAGCGCAGCTGCATCCGGGCCCAGGCCCGCGGCGGGATGGCGTTGACCGGCGTCTTCGGATTGCCGGCCTCGAAGGCCAGCACTTCCAGGGCGCACCAGCCGAAGACCCGCTCCGACGGCGTCAGGCCGGGCTCGCCCCAGTCCCGCTCGATGATCTTGCCTTCCTCGCCGGCGGTAATGTCGCAATCGGCCAGCACCCGGCGCACCGCGTCCGGCACATGGGTCGGCACCATCTCGGGAATGCGGATCTGACCGGTCGGCCCCACCAGGCTGGCGATGGCATGGGAAAGCTGCACCGCCGGGTTGGAGAGGAGACCGCCCCAATTGCCCGAATGCCGGCCGCCCTCGCGGGCGTCGATCCAGATGTCGAAATTCACGCCGCCGCGCGAGCCGAGAAAGATTGTGGGCCGGTCGGCCGACAGGCGCGGACCGTCCGAGGCGATCAGGACGTCGGCCTTCAGCCGGTCGCGATATGTGTCGCAGACTGCATGCAGTCCGGGCGAGCCGACCTCTTCACCCATCTCGATCAGGTATTTGGCGTTGAAGCCGAGGCGGCCGCGGGTTTCCAGCACCGCTTCCAGCGCGGCGAGATTGATGCCGTGCTGGCCCTTGTTGTCGACGACGCCGCGGCCGTACCAGCGATCGCCGCGATCGGTCACCGTCCAGGGCGACAGGCCGTCTTCCCATTCGGCATCGAGACCGCGGATGACGTCGCCATGGCCGTAGCCGAACACAGTCGGCAGGGCCGGGTCTTCCATGCGCTCGGCGATCAGGAACGGGCCCGGTGCGCTGTCGTCGGTGACGATCTCGGTGGTGAAGCCCAGCTTCTCCAGCGCCGGGGTCATCTCCTCTTCGAGATAGCGCAGCAGTTCCGCCCGCCGGTCCGGGTTCTGGCTCTCGGTCGGCATCGCCACGCGGCGTGCGAGTTCGGCGCGGAAACGACCGGAATCGAACGATTCCTGGGCAAGGGCGATGGCGGCGTCACGACTCACGGGCAGATCTCTCCTCCTCGACTTCGCGCGAAGCCTCGCCACGGGGCGCTCCCGCGTCAAATGCCAAAAACACAAGTGAGCTTGCGCCCCGCGCATGAAGGTCAGCCCGGCTTATCTTCGGATTCGAGCCATTGCTGGTTGGCCAGCGCGGCTTCCTCGATCGCCGCGGACCGCACGAGCGAGGTCAGCCGGTTGATCGTCGGCGTGCGCGCCTGCCATTTCGGCAGGATGAACACGTAGTGCAGCTCGATTGCCGGCTCGAACGGGCGGATCACCATGCCGGGCTTGAGGCTGGAGCGGGCGACGAAGCCGTCGGCGACGGCGACGCCGACGCCGAGACCGGCGAGTTCGCAGGCGACGATGCCATTGGGCGTCTCCAGCCGGATCGTCGGCGTGGCGTTGATCTTGCGGAACGCGGCGTCCAGGGATTGCCGCATGACGGTACGGGGCGCGTTGGCGATCAGCGGCAGGTCGCGCAGATCCTCGGCATGGATCCGGCGGCGTCCGGCCAGCGGATGATCGTGACGCATCACGGCGACGGCGCGGATCGAGGCGATCGGCTCGATGTCGATGGCGTCATTGTCCATCGGCAGGACGGTGATGCCCAGATCGAACTGCTCGCGGCCGAGCCATTTCTCGATGTCGAGGCGCGAACGCGAATCGATGGCGGCCGTGAAGCCGGGGTCTTCCGCCGTCATGGTGGCGATGGCATCGCCCAGAAGCGCGCCGGTGATGTTCGGGGCGGTCAGGATGCGCACATGCCGGCGCTGGCGCGCCTTGACCCGCTGCGCCGCATGCATGGCGTCGTCGAGGCTGTAGAGCGCATGCTCCACATGGCTGTAGAATTCGCGCGCCTCGGTGGTTGGCACCAGCCGGCGCTTCGTGCGAGTGAACAGCGCGAAGCCGACCTCGTCCTCCAGCGCGGCCAGAAGCCGGCTGACCTGGGGCTGCGTGCGGTGCAGGCGCTCGGCGGCCCCGTTCAGCGAGCCGCCCTCCATGAAGGCGCGCAAGGCTTCCAGACCCTTCAGATTCACCAGTTCACTCCATTCGCTTTGCGCATGAGATCTTGCGAAGATCGAAATTGACGCATGGCACAGGCCCCGTACGCTGACCACCCTGAGAGGCGCGTACGGAGTTCCGATGTCTGATAGCGATACGAAAGGTGACGCCTGGCGAAAGCCGCCGTCGCGCTATCGGGACGAGCGCCCCGCGCAGTTCGCGCTGCCGGCCCGGCCTGCCTCCTGCTATATCGAGATGCGCGATGGCTGCCGGATCGCCGCCGACATCTACCTGCCGGAAGGGCCCGGACGGCCGGACCGAATTCCCACCATCCTGATCCTGACGCCCTATTACCGCCGGTTCGCGCTGCGCGACGGGGCCTCCGCCGACACCGAGCCCAGCCCCAACGCGGCGCGCTACCGCGACGCCTTCGTGCCGCGCGGCTATGCGGTGGTGGTGGTCGACGTGCGCGGCACCGGCGCCAGCTTCGGCACCCGCGACAGTTTCCGCTCGCCCGCCGAGCGCGAGGATTTCCGCGAGATCGCCGACTGGATCGTCGCCCAGCCCTGGTCCGACGGCGCTATCGGCTCGACCGGAATTTCCTATCTCGGCGCCGCCGCCTGTTTCCTCGCCAGTACGGGTCATCCGGCGGTCAAGGCGATCGCGCCGCTCTTTGCGGTCTGGAACACCTGGGTCGATCACCTCTATCCGGGCGGCGTCCTTTTGAACAAACTGGCGGCGAGCTACGACGACATCATGGTCGGGCTCGACCATGACCGCCGCGACGTGCTGGCGAACCAGCCCTATTTCGACAATCCCGACTTTGCCGGCCCGCAGCCGGTGGACGAGGATTGCGACGGCACGCTCTGCCGCGCAGCGGTGCGCGAGCATCTTGGCAATTTCCACATGCCGGACTTCATCGGCGAGTTTCCCTTCGCCGACGACCGGCTGCCCTACGATCCGTCCTTCGGGGCGCACTCCTTCAGCCCTTACCATTACGCCGCCGACATCGCGCCGGACGTGGCGATCTACTCGATTTCGGGCTGGATGGACGGGGCCGGCTTCGCCAATGGCGCCATCGCCCGCTACCGCTCGCTCCCCAATCGCCGGCAGCATCTGCTACTGGGGCCGTGGGACCATGGCGCGCGCACCAATGTGTCGCCCTGGCGCGATCACACCGCTCCGGACTTCGACGTCCTGGCCGAAGTGCTGCGGTTCTTCGACGAATATCTGATGGGCCTCGACACCGGGCTGAAGGACGAGGCACCGATCCACTATTTCTCCATGCATGAGGACGTCTGGCAGGCCGCCGACGCATGGCCGCCGCATCAACAGCGCCAGGTCCTGCATCTGGACGATGGCGGTCGTCTGGCGTCCGCAAGGGGCGCGGCCGGCGAGGACGTCTACCAGGTGGACTATACCGTCGGCACCGGCAACGACACGCGCCATGAGCGCCTCGCCGCCCTCAACACCACCGATTATTACGCCGACTGGCAGGGCCGCGACGCGGCGATGCAATCCTATACCAGCGCGCCGCTCGAAGCCGCCGCGCGCATGTCCGGCCATCCGGTGGTCGACCTGTCCATCGCCTCCAGCGAGGGCGATGCGGTGATCCACGTCTATCTGTCGGAGGTCGAGGCCGACGGCACCGTTCGCTACGTCACCGAGGGCGTGCTGCGGGCCCTGCACCGGCACGAAATGCCGGCACCGGCCGATCAGGACTGGTCCTGGCCCTATCGCGATTTCAGCCGGGCCAGCGCCGCACCGATGGTGCCCGGCAAGCCGGCGCGGATGCGCTTTGCGCTGCTGCCGACGTCGTGGACGTTCGGCGCCGGAAGCCGCATCCGCCTTTCGATCGCCGGTGCGGACTGCGATCATTACGTGCAGCTGCCGCACGGGCGACCGCCCCTATTGACGATCGTTCGAGGCGGAACCGGCGGGTCGCTAGTCGAACTGCCGATGACGGCGAGCCAGCCGCGATGAGGAAACCAGGAGAGGGAAGCACGATGAAGACGCTGAGGAATACCCTGATGGCCGCCTGCGCGATGACGCTCGCGGCCTCGCCGGCCTTGGCCGGCAAGGACAACGACACCTTCGTCTGGGCGACATCCACCGAGATGGATACGCCCGACCTCTATTACGGCAACCAGCGCGAGGCGCTGATCACCGCCTACGCCCAGTGCGACAGCCTGATCCACCGCGACCCGGAGACCAACGAGTACCAGCCGCTGCTGGCGACGAGCTGGGAATGGGTCGACGACAAGACGCTGGAGATGGACCTGCGCGAAGGCGTCAAGTTCCACGACGGCACCGATTTCGACGCCCAGGACGTGGCCGACACGCTGAACCATGTCGCGGCGCCCGACAGCGACATGAAGATCCGCGTGATCGTCGACTGGATCGACAATGTCGAGGTGGTGGACGACCACAAGGTCCGCATCCACGCCAAGGCGCCGACGCCGGCGGCCTTCGAATATCTGTCGGGCACCTCGCCGATCTATCCGGCCGGCCATTATGACAGCGCGCCGGAAGTGCCGGGAGCCGATGGAACGACGCGCCGCGACTGGGGCGCCGTCAACCCGGTCTGCACCGGGCCCTACAAGCTGACCGACTACCAGGCCGGCCAGTCGCTGACCCTGGAGCTCAACCCGGATTATTTCGAGGACAGCCCGAAGGGCAAGCCGTCCATCGGCAAGATCATCTACCGGACCATCAAGGACCCGGAGACCCAGATCGCCGAGGTCGTCACCGGCGGCGTCGACTGGATCTGGGGCGTGCCGCCCGAGAATGCCGGCATGCTCAACGACATGGACAACCTCACCGTCGTCTCGGCGCCGACCATGCGCATGTCGTTCCTGGCGCTGGACGCCGCCGGCCGCACCGGCGAGACGCCGATGACGGACATCCGCGTGCGGCAGGCCATCGCCCATGCCATCGACCGCGAGGCGATCACCGAGAACCTCGTCGGCGAAGGCTCGACGGTGCAGAAGTCCATGTGCGTGTCGGTGCAGTTCGGCTGCGAGACCGATGTCACCCAGTACCCCTACGATCCGGAGAAGGCCAAGGCACTGCTGGCCGAGGCGGGCTACCCCGATGGCTTCGAGGTCCCGTTCCACGCCTATCGCGACCGGCCCCATTCGGAAGCGGTGCTGAACTACCTGCGCGCCGTCGGCATCAAGGGTGACCTGCAGTTCCTGCAGTGGCGGGCTCTGCGTCCGCTGATCGCCGGCGACGAGACCCAGATCGCGCATCTGACCTTCGGTTCCAACGGCATGCTCGATGCCTCGGCCTCGACCGGCTACTACTTCCAGTTCGGGCCGGACGACTACGCCCGCGACGAGGAAGTGCGCGACTGGCTGACGGAAGCCGAGACGACCACGGATACGGAGGCCCGCAAGGCGCTCTACTCCAAGGCGCTCAAGAAGATCGCGGACGAAGCCTATTACATCCCGCTCTTCATCTATGGCCGGACCTACGCGTTCAACAAGGACCTGGACTATCCGGTGACCCCCGACGAGATGGCGCATTTCTATCTCGCCAAGTGGAAATAAACAGCGTCCGCCGGGGAGCGTCAGGCTCCCCGGCCACCGACCCGAGGCTCAATGCTCTTCTTCATTCTCAAACGCCTGCTGGTGACGTTTCTCGTGGTGGCGGTCACCTCGGTGATCGCCTTCCTGCTCGTCCACATGTCCGGCGATCCCGCGGCGGCGATGGCCGGCGAGGGGGCTTCGGCCAGCGACATCGCGGCGGTGCGTGAACTCTTCGGCTTCGACCGGCCGCTGATCCTGCAATATCTCGACTGGATCGGTCGTCTCCTGCAGGGCGATTTCGGCCGCTCCTATTACCTGCGCATGGACGTGGTGGATGTCCTGGCCGAGCACGTGCCGGTCACCGCGACTTTGGGCGTCCTGGCGCTGACCTTCGCGCTGGCGCTTTCCATTCCGCTCGGCGTTCTGGCGGCGCTGCGCCCCAACACAATGATCGACCGCATCTCGCTGTGGCTGGCGGTCGCTGGCCAGGCGCTGCCGTCCTTCCTCTTCGCGCTCGGCCTGATGTATCTCTTCGGCGTCTATCTGCGCTGGCTGCCGATCTCCGGCGATTCCACCTGGGCGCATTTCATCATGCCCTCGGTGGCGCTCGGCTATTACGCCACCCCGGCGATCATGCGCCTGACCCGCTCCGGCATGCTCGACGTCATGCAGGCCGACCATGTGCGCACGGCCCGCGCCTATGGCCTGACGCCGTGGCGGGTCGTGGTGCGCCATGGCCTGCGCCACGCCATTGTGCCGGTGGTCTCGCTCGCCGCGGTCCAGCTCGGCTTCATGCTGGGCGGCTCGATCGTCATCGAGACGATCTTCTCCCTGAAGGGCATCGGCCATCTCGCCTGGGAGTCCATCCAGCGCGCCGACATCGAGGTGATCCAGGCGATCCTGCTGCTGATCGCCGTCGCCTACGCGATCCTGACCCTCGTCGCCGACCTCCTCAACGCGGCCCTCGATCCGCGGATCCGCATCTCGTGAGTTCCATGCCCCCAGTCACCCACGCTCCGCCTCTCCAGATCGCGGTCTCGCCGACCCGCGTGGCCGTCGGCCGCGCCCTCCGGCATGGCAGCTTCTGGGTTGGCGGGCTGATCATCCTCGTCATCTTCCTGGCCGCCATCTTCGCGCCGTGGCTGACGCCCTACGATCCATCGATCCAGGATCTCGGTCAGCGCTTCGTCGCGCCGGTCTGGGCCGAGTGCGGCAGCTGGGCCCATCCGCTGGGCACCGACGGGCTCGGCCGCGACTATCTCACGCGCCTCCTCTTCGGCGCCCGCATCTCGCTGATGATCGGCTTCCTGACCATTCTCATCTCCGGCACCATCGGCACCGCCATGGGCGTCGCCGCCGGTTACTGGGGCGGCTGGGTCGATCTGGTGGTCAATTTCATCATCACCATCCGCCTGACGCTGCCGGTCGTCCTCGTCGCGCTGGTTGTCGTGGCGCTGGTCGGCAGTTCGCTGTCGCTGCTGGTCATGGTGATCGGGCTCCTGCTCTGGGATCGCTTCGCCATCGTCATGCGCAGCGCCACCCAGCAGCTGGCCTCGCGCGAATACATCACTTCGGCGCGCACCATCGGCAGCTCCACCACCCGCATCCTGATCCGGGAAATCCTGCCCAACATCATGGGGCCGCTGATCGTCGTCGCCTCGATCGAACTGGCCCACGCCATCCTTCTGGAGGCGGCGCTGTCCTTCCTCGGCCTCGGCGTCCAGCCGCCGAACGTGTCCTGGGGGCTGATGGTGGCCGAAGCCAAGAGCCAGCTCCTGTTCCGCCCCTGGATGATCGCCGTGCCGGGCGCCGCGCTGGTGCTGCTGATCTTCGCGATCAACCTCGTCGGCGATGCCCTGCGCGATGTCACGACGCCGGAGGGCAAGGCATGAGCATGACCGCCCCCATCCTCGAAGTGTCCGGCCTCAAGGTCGAGATTCCCGTGCGCGACGCCGTGCTGCGCCCCGTCCGCGGCATCGACATCAGCGTCGCCAAGGGCGAGACGGTCGCCATCGTCGGGGAATCCGGCTGCGGCAAGAGCCTGACGGCGCTCGCCATCATGGGTCTTCTGCCGCGCCAGGCGCGGCTGACCTCCGAGCGCATCGACCTCAACGGCGAATCCCTGAGCGAGGCCTCGCCGCGGCGCTGGCGCAAGCTGCGCGGCGACCGCATCGCCATGATCTTCCAGGATCCGATGACGGCCCTCGATCCCTGCTACCGGATCGGCGCCCAGATGGCCGAGATCCTGAGGCAGCACCGCAAGGTCTCGCGTAGCGCCGCCCGCGAACGCTCGCTGGAGCTCCTGCGCAAGGTCGGCATCCCGTCGCCCGAGGAGCGGCTGAACCAGTATCCGCACCAGCTTTCCGGCGGCCTGCGCCAGCGCGTGATGATCGCCATGGCGCTGCTGTGCGAGCCCGAGTTGATCATCGCGGACGAGCCGACCACGGCTCTCGACGTGACCATTCAGGCCCAGATCCTGCGGCTGTTGCGCGACATCCAGCGCGAGACCGGCATCGGCCTGATCCTGATCACACACGATCTCGGCGTGGTCGCTGGCATGGCCGACCGCATCGTCGTGATGTATGGCGGCGAGGTCGTCGAGGCGGGGACCTGCGACGAAGTGCTCGCCCGCCCGCTGCATCCCTATACCGAGGGGCTGATGCGTTCGATCCCGGTGCCGGACGAGACCCGGCGCGGCGAAACGCTGGGCTTCATTCCGGGCGTGGTGCCGCGCCAGACCGGCGACCTGACGCGCTGCGGCTTCCTGGAGCGCTGTCCCTATGCCCATGCGCCCTGCGCCGAAGGGCCGATCGCGCTGCGCGACGCCGGCGACGGCCATCTGATGCGCTGCGTCCTGCCAGCCGACGGCAGCGGACGCGATCCCGAAGCCTGGACACGGCAGTCGGAGGCAAGCTCATGAGCGAGACCGTTCTCAGCATGCGCGGTGTCACGCGCGACTATGCCGTCGGCGGCGCCTTCCGCAAGAAGGCGACCCTGCGGGCCCTGCGCGGCATCGATCTCAGCGTCGACCGCGGCCGCACGCTCGGCCTCGTCGGCGAATCCGGCTGCGGCAAGAGCACGCTCGCCCGCATTCTCCTCGGCATCGAGGACCCGACCGCGGGGACCGTGCTCGTGTCCGGCCGGCCGATCCAGGAATACGAGCGTCTGGCCCGGGCCCGGCTGATCCAGCCGGTGTTCCAGGATCCCTATTCCTCGCTCAATCCGCGCATGTCGGTCGAGGCGATCATCGGCGCGCCGCTGAAGGTGCGCGGCGAGGGCACGGCCGCCTCGCGGCGCGCGCGCGTCCACGAGATGGCCGGCGAGGTCGGGCTGCCGCGGCATCTGGTCGAGGCCTATCCCAGCCAGCTCTCCGGCGGCCAGCGCCAGCGCGTCGCGATCGCCCGGGCACTGATCGGCGAGCCTGAAATCCTGATCTGCGACGAGCCGACCTCGGCCCTCGACGTCTCGGTGCAGAGCCAGATCCTCAATCTCCTGCACCGGCTGAAGCAGGAATTGAACCTGACGATGATCCTGATCAGCCACAACCTCGCCGTGGTGCATCACCTCGCCGACGAGGTGGCGGTCATGTATCTCGGCCAGATCGTCGAGCGCGGCGATGCCGACGCCATCTTCGAGCGACCCTGCCATCCCTATAGCGACGCCCTCCTGAAGGCGGTGCTGCCGCCGCGCGCCGGCGCTCGCCTGCCCGAACTCGGCCTCGAGGCCGAGTTCCCCAGCCCGGTCAATCCGCCCTCCGGCTGCGCCTTCCATCCGCGCTGCCCCAAGGCCGACGCGCTGTGCGCCGAGGTCGATCCGAACCCGGCCGGCATCGACCCGGTCTTTCGCTGTCACCACCCGAACAATTTCGGCGCCGCGGCGCATCCCGCGCGCGCGGCAGGCTGAGGGGACCGCATATGGATTCAGAGATCGATTACCGGCTGGACGAGCGCTGCCTCTTCGCCGAGGGCGAGAGCTTCGGCGCCGCCGGTCCCTACGAGCGGCTGTCCGGCCGGGTGATCTTCCGGGTCGATCCCGCGGCCGAGGCCCAGCGTGTCGTCACCGATATCGGCCTTGCCCCCGTCGATGCCGAGGGCCGGGTGGTCTTCGAGGCCGATTTCTGCATCCTCAAGCCGGTCGATCTGTCGCGCGGCAATCGCCGGCTGTTCTTCGACTACGGCAATCGCGGCAACAAGCGCGCGCTGCAGTTCTTCAACGACGCGCCGTCCACCAACGACCCGCGCAGCCGCGCCGATGCCGGCAACGGCTTCCTGATGCGGCGCGGCTATTCGGTCGGCTGGCTCGCCTGGCAGGGCGACTTGTTGCCCGGCAATGGCCGCATGCTGCTCGATGCACCGGTGGCGAGCGAGAACGGCCGTCCGATCACCGGCCGGACCCGCTCGGAGTTCATCGCGGTGGAGCCCGGCACGCGGGTATTCCCCCTGAGTTCGCTGGTCTCGACGCGCAGCTATCCGACCGTCTCGCTCGACACCCGCACCGCGCGGCTGACCCGTCGGCGCTACGCCCACAGCGTGCGCGAGGAGATCCCGGCTGACGCCTGGGCGTTTGCCCGCACCGAGCGCGGCGGCGGCGTCGACAATCAGGGCATGGAAGAGGCGATCATCGCCTCCGACAGCCATGTCTTCCTGCCGGACGGCTTCGAGACCGGCTGGATCTACGAGATCGTCTACGAGGCCCGCGACCCGCTGGTTCTCGGCGTCGGCCATGTCGCCGTGCGCGATTTCGTCAGCTTCCTGAAGCACGGGGAGACGACCGCCAGCGGGCAGGCCAATCCCCTGCGCGACAACGGCGTCGGGGTCGAGAAGGCCTATGCCTGGGGCCGTTCCCAGACCGGGCGCTGCATCCGCGACTTCCTGTATCTCGGCTTCAACGCCGATGCGAAGAACCGCAAGGTCTTCGACGGCGTGATGCCGCACGTCGCCGGTGCCGGCAAGATGTGGATGAACCACCGCTTCGCCAATCTGGTGCTGCTGCCGGGCCAGGAACACGAGAACCATTTCTCGCCCGCCGATCGCTTTCCCTTCTCCTATGCGATGTCCACCGATCACTATTCGGGCTGCGAGGACGCCATCCTCAAGCGGCCGGACACCGACCCGCTGGTCATCCATACGGACACCGCCTGCGAATACTGGCACCGCCGGGCCTCGCTGGTGCACACAGACACCAAGGGCCGCGACTTAGCCCAGCCGGACAATGTCCGGGTGTATCTGTGGGCGAGCTCCCAGCATTACGCCTCGCCCCTCGTCACTGCGCCCGCCAAGGGACTGGCGCAGGAATGCTTCAACGTCGTCGCCACCTCGATGCTGTTTCGCGCCGGGCTCGACAATCTCGACGCCTGGGCGAGCGAGGGCACGCCGCCGCCGGCAAGCCGCATTCCGGCGCGCGGCGACGGAACGCTGGTTGCCGAGGACATGTGGCGGGCGGCGTTCCCGCATATTCCCGGCGTCGCGCTGCCACGTGGCCCGAGCAAGCTGGAGCGGCTCGACTTCGGACCCGACATCGATGCCGGGCGGATTGCCAACGAGCCGCCGGAGATTCTGGCCGGCGAGTGCTATCCGGTGCAGGTGCCGGCCGTCGACGGCGACGGCAACGATCTGGCCGGCATCCGCGCGCCGATGGTCCAGGCGCCGCTCGGCACCTATACCGGCTGGAGCGTGCGCCGCCGCGACGTCGGACATGGCGCCATGGTCGGCATCACCGGCAGCTACATTCCGTTTCCCGACAGCGAGGACGAACGCGGCCAGACCGGCGACCCCCGGCGCTCGGTCCTTGCCCGCTACGGCACTGCCGACGGCTATGTGGCGGCGATCCGCCAGGCGGCGGAGGCGCTGGTCGCCGACGGGCTGATGCTGCGCGAGGACGTCTCCCGCGCGGTCGCCGATGCCGGCGAATGGGGCCGGCCGCGCCACCTCGTGCGTCTCTGACCATTCCGATCCCCGACAGGAGCGACAGCATGCAGTCTCAGGCGATGGTCGTCTGTCCGCAGCCCGAAGCAGCCGAATCCGGCGTCGAGATGCTGGAGAAGGGCGGCAATGCCGTCGACGCGGCGATCGCCTGCGCGCTGGCCCAGACGGTCGTCGATCCGCTGATGTGCGGCATCGCCGGCTTCGGCAGTCTCGGCCTCTACATGCCGGGGAAGGGGCTGCACGAATATCTCGACTTCCATGCCCCGGCGCCCAAGGCTGCCCGCCCGGACATGTGGGAAGACCGCGTCGAAGGCGAGACGCGCGACGGCTTCGGCTTCGTCCTGAAGGACCGGGTCAACGATCTCGGCTATGGCGCGATCTGCGTTCCGGCGGCCCTGCGCGCCTATGAAGAGGTGCACCGGGCCCATGGCCGCCTGCCCTGGGAGACCATCCTGCAGCCGGCGATCGACTGGGCTGAGAACGGCTATTTCGTGCGCCCGGCCATGTACACCTTCTTCATGGAGGGCTCCAAGATGGGCCGCGCGGCGACGGCCGAGCGCCTTGCCTTCAGCGCCACCGGGCGCGCGCTCTACTGCCACCCCGACGGCACGCCGCTGACGGTCGGCGAGCCGATCCGCAATCCCGACTACGCCTTGACCCTGCGGCGGATCGCCGAACACGGCGCCGAGGATTTCTATACCGGCGAGATCGGCGCCCGCATCGCCGCCGACATGGCTGCCAACGGCGCGCTGCTGTCGGGCGACGATCTCGCCGACTATGCCCCGCAGCGCAACGCACCGCTGACCGCCAGCTATCGCGGCCGCCGCATCACCACCAACCAACCGCCGGGCGGCGGCGTGATGCTGGTGGAGATGCTGAACATCCTGGAGAATTTCGACCTCGCCGCGCTCGGGCACAATTCGCCGGACTACATCCGCACCGTCTGCGAGGCGATGAAGCGCGCTACCATCGACAAGGACCGCCATGTCGGCGATCCGCGCTTCCTCGACGTGCCGCTGGCGCATCTGACCGACAAGGCCTATGCGCGCGAACTGGCCGGCGAGATCCGCGCCGGCGTGCGCGCCGAGGTGCCGCGGCTGCAGGCGCCGAACGCGGTGCCGGTCAACACGACCCATCTGTCGGTGGTCGACGGCGACGGCAATTGCGTTTCCATGACCCATTCGCTGGGCATGCCGTCGGGCATCATCACCGACGGGCTGGGCTTCCTCTACAATGGCTGCATGGGCGTCTTCGATCCGCGCCCGGGGCGCGCCGGCAGCATCGCACCCGGCAAGTCGCGCTTCAGCGCCATGTGCCCGACCATCGTCTTCGATGGCGAGCGCCCGGAACTGGTTCTGGGCGCTCCCGGTGGCACGCAGATCGTCATGGGCGTCCTGCAGACCATCCTCAACGTCGTCGATTTCGGCATGTCCGTGGGCGAAGCGGTGGCCGCGCCGCGCTTTTCCTCGACCGGCAATCCCATCGACGTCTCCAATCGCATCCGGCGCTCCGTCGCCCGCGAACTGGAGAGCCAGGGCTACGAGGTGATCCGCAATCCCTACGGACACACGATCGGCTGGGTCCATGCCGTCGGAATTCGCCCCGACGGCACGCTGGAGGGCGCCGCCGATCCGGGCCGCGACGGGGTGGCCTACGGCCTTGGCTGAAGCCTTCGCCCGGCTGTGCCGGAACCGGGGCCGGCTGCGGCCGGATGCCGCAGCGGTACGTGACATGACCGAACGGAGCATTTCTTCGGAACCGGCCGGCATGTGCCGCGTTGGCACACGAGTAACAAACGAAAGATCGTGACATGCTGGCATCCGAGATCGTGAGCGCTTTGGAGCGCGGCCACATCACCGAAGCAGAAGCGATCGAGCAGTCGCTCGTCGAGAGCATCGACAGTCTCTACGCCAAGGCCGGGCTCGAACACGAGGATGCCCGCTGGGGCTGCGATCGCGTCGAATGGCCCAGGCAGATGGCCCAGGGCCGCTAGGCAGCCTCTCCCCACCCAACATTCCTGACCGCTGACGCCGCAAACCGCGCGGCGGCGTGCGGGCTTCGGCCGGGCGGCGTCGCCAGCCCTCGCCATGGACGCGCCGCAACGGTATGTCTGCCTTGGAAATTCATCCGGGGAGGGCAGAGCGTTGCAGCATCAGGACAAGGTCGCGTTGATCACGGGCGCGGGACGCGGCATCGGGCTGGCGACCGCCAGGCGGTTTCTAGCCGAAGGCTGGCAGGTCGCGCTGCTCGATATCGACGGCGAGACGCTCAAGGCCGCGGCCGCGGAGCTCGACCAGCCGGACCGCACGCTCGCCGTGACCTGTGATGTCGCCGACCCCGATGAGGTCGCCGCCGCGCTCGACGCGGTGATCCAGCGCTTCGGCCGGCTCGATTCCCTCGTCAACAATGCCGGCATCGCCGTCTTCAAGCCGATGCTCGAAACGTCCTTCGAGGACTGGCAGCGCTCGCTGGCGGTCAATCTCGGCGGGCCGTTCCTCTGCACCCAGAAGGCCGCGCCGATCATGGCCGAGACCGGCGGCGGTAGCGTCGTCAACATCACCTCGATCTCCGGCATGCGCGCCTCGACGTTGCGCGTCGCCTACGGCACCAGCAAGGCCGGGCTCGCCCATCTCACCAAGCAGCAGGCGGTGGAGCTGGCGGGGCTCGGCATCCGCGTCAATGCCGTGGCGCCGGGGCCGGTCGACACGGCCATGGCCAAGGCGGTGCACAGCCCCGCCATCCGCGCCGACTACCACGACACGGTGCCGCTCAATCGCTACGGCCTCGAAGAAGAGATCGCCGAGGCGATCTTCTTCCTTTGCAGCGAACGGGCGAGCTACATCACCGGCCAGATCCTCGGCGTCGACGGCGGCTTCGGGGCGACGGGCATCGGCCTGCCGACCCTGCGCGGCAACGCCCGCAACAGCTGAGGGACGGGTGATGGAGAACGCCGCCGAGCGGCTCCTGTCCGCCGCCGATCTCGGCGTGCTGCGCGACCTGCGCCACGCGCTGCACCGGGAACCGGAGGTCTCCGGCGAGGAAGCCGAGACGGCGCGCCGGGTGGCCGCCTTCCTCGGCGAAACCAGGCCCGACAGGCTGGTGACGGGGCTGGGTGGCCACGGCGTCGCCGCGGTCTATGACAGCGGTCGGCCGGGGCCGACGCTGATGGTGCGTGCCGAGCTCGACGCCCTGCCGATCGAGCAGAAGTCGGACCGTCCCTGGCGCTCGACGCGGCCGGGAACCTCGCATCTCTGCGGCCATGACGGCCATATGGCGACGCTGGCCGGCGTCGCGCTGGCCCTTGGCCGGCAACGTCCCGGCCAAGGGCGCGCGGTCCTGCTGTTCCAGCCGGCCGAGGAAGACGGCAGTGGCGCAGCGGCGGTGCTGGCCGACCCGGCCTTCGACGCCATCGCGCCGGATATCGCCATCGCCCTGCACAACATGCCGGGCATCGCTCGCGGCCGGGCGGCGCTGATCGAGGGGCCGGCGAACTGTGCCTCGCGCAGCCTGCAAATCACGCTGTCGGGCACCACGGCTCATGCCTCCTCGCCCGATCAGGGGCGCTCGCCGATGACCGCGCTCTGCGAGCTCATGCCCGGACTGACGGCGCTCGGCCGTGGCGGCGACCTCGACGCGGATTTCTCGCTGGTGACGATCACCCATGCGTCGATGGGCGAACGCGAAGCCGGCATCGCGCCGGGTTCGGCCGAGCTCTGGGCGACGCTGCGGACCCTCACCGACGCCCGCATGGGCGATCTGGTCGGCCGCGCCGAAGCGCTGGTGCGCGATGCTGCGGAGAGGTCCGGCCTCGGCGTCGCGATCCGCTACGACGACATTTTCGCCCATTGCGTCAATGACGGCGAGGCGACCGCCATCCTGCGCCGGGCGCTGGAGGAGGAGGGCGTGCCCCATGACGCCAGCCTTCTGCCCATGCGCGCCTCGGAGGATTTCGGACGGTTCGGCGCGACGGCCCGTTCGGCGATGTTCCTGCTGGGATCGGGCGAAGACCATCCCGGCCTGCACACGCCGCAATACGACTTCCCGGACGAACTGATCGGGCTCGGCGCCCGGATCTTCCTGCGCGCCATCCGCAACGTTCTCGGCTGAGGGCGCGGCGACCGGTCGGAACGAACCAGTCGCCGCGACAAATTCAGCGGTCGCCGACGATGGCCTCGACCTCTTCGGCCACGTCGAGCACATGCCAGTCGCGTCCGCCGGGTGCGAAGATCATCAGGCCGGTCGGCAACTCGCCGGAGCGGTGCATCGGCACCGTCGCGGCACAGCCGTCGAGGAAGTTGATGGTCGACGGGTTGCGCAGGACCAGCGCATTCAGCCGGTCGAAATCGTCCTCGACCTCTTCGATCAGCGGCGGCACGATGGGCACGGTCGGCGCGATGATCGCGTCGAAGCCATCGGCGAGATCGGCAAAGGCGACGATCGCCTCGGCGCGGGTCTGCCGGGCAGCGTCCACTTCGCCGGAGCCGAAGCTCTCGGCGGCCCGGATGCGCTTGAGGACGCGGGGATCGCCGGCCGTCTCCAGCGCGTCGAGATAGCCGCGATGGATGGCGTGGGCTTCGCTGGCGACGAGGATGCGGTTCACCGCGCCCGCCTGGGCGATCTCGGCCAGTTCCACATCGACCAGTTCGATGCCTTCGTCGCGCAGCGCCTTCAGCGCGGCCTCGAAATCGGCCTTGACCTGCTTGTCCATGTCGTCGGTCAGGAGCGTACGCATCACGCCGAGCCGCAGCGGCTTGTCGCCGGTGGACGGCACCGGCCGGTCTTCGCCGGACAGCACCGCATGGACCGCCGCGCAGGTGGCGATGTCGAGCGCCAGCGGGCCGACGCTGTCATAGGTGCCCGACAGCGGCGAGGCGCCGTCGAGCGGCACGGCCGCCTGGGTCGGCTTGAAACCGGCCAGCGCATTGAAGGCGGCGGGGATGCGCACCGAACCGCCGGTGTCGGAGCCCAGTGCGAAATCGGCGATGCCAAAGGCAACGGCGATCGCGCCGCCCGAGGTCGAACCGCCGGGAATGCGCTCGGCATCGTGGCTGTTGCCCGGCGTGCCGTAATGCGGGTTGAGCCCGACGCCGGAATAGGCGAATTCCGACATGTTTGTGCGCCCGCAGCCGATGGCGCCGGCCGCCCGCAGCCGCGCCACGGCGACGGCATCGCGCGTTGCCGGGGCGTTGCCGGCGAAGTGGACGGAGCCGGCGGTCGTGACCTCGCCCTCCTCGTCGAAGAGATCCTTGATTGCCACGAGAAGGCCGGCCAGCGGCCCGGCGAGGCGCGCCGGGTCAAGGTCCAGCGCCTCGGCCTCGGCGACGACGCGCCCGGCGTCGAAGCGGGTGAAGATTCGGCCGGCCACATCCTCGTCGAGATCCAGGACCCGGCCGATGGCCTGGGACGCGCGATCGGCGGCACGGAAGGTCAGGCGCCCGGAGGCGCGGCGCAGGGGCGAAAACTGGTTCACGGGCATTTCCTCGTCTGACGGCCGAAGGCCGTTCCATGGCACCGGAGACCGCCTGTCGCCGACAGGGGCGCGGGGCGTTCCGGCAGATAGGGCGGCGGGCGACGGGATGTCGCCGCGCCGGTTGCGTCGAAAGACCTATTCGGCCGCGGCGAGCAGGCTGGCATTGCCGCCGGCCGCTGTCGTGTCGATGCACAGATGCCGTTCGACGACATAGCGGCTCGGGCCGATGATCGCAGTCTCTAGCGGAATGATCGCTCCGGTGCGGGCGGCCAGCGCGTTGCGCAGCGCGCGGGTCCAGTCCGAGCGTCCCGCGGCGGCGACCACGTCGATGCCGTCGAGATGTTCGAGGTCTCCTGGTGCCAGCGTGCCGTCGAACACCGCGAGCGGTGCACCCGCGGTGATCACCGGCCCGGCGAGTGCCGCGGCGCCGGGCGCCACGATGATCGCCGCGCAGCCGGCGGACAGCGCCTGGACGGCCTGCGCAAGGGCGATCTCCGCCGTCGGGCCGAGACAGAGGACGGTGCCCCTCGGATAGAGGCTCAGCCGGTTGCTCTCGCCCGTCGGCCCCGGCAGGGTGAAAGGACCCGGATCGAAGGCCCCGACCGCCGAACAGGCGCGGCGTATGACACCGTCCTTGCCGGACAGCGCCCGGCGCAGCACCGACACGCGGTCGCCGCGGGCCGCCCAGTTGCGGGCGTCGAGCCTGGCGATGGCCTCGGCGATTTTCGCAGCGGGAATCTCCGGCGCTGCGGGTGCCTGCAGGTCCTCGGCGGGCTCGGTGCGGCGGAAGCGGGCGACGTAGAACGGCCCGCCCGCCTTCGGCCCGGTGCCCGACAGGCCTTCGCCGCCGAAGGGCTGCGAGCCGACGATGGCGCCGATCTGGTTGCGGTTCACATAGGTGTTGCCGACCTGGATGCGCTCGACGATCTGCTGCACCCGGTCGTCGATCCGGGTGTGCAGGCCGAAGGTCAGGCCGTAGCCGCGCGCATTGATGGCGTCGACGACCCCGTCGATCTCCCGGGCCTTGAAGGTCGCCACATGCAGCACCGGCCCGAACACCTCTCGTTCGAGGTCGTCGATGCCGCCGACGCTGACCACCGACGGGGCGGCATAGAGGCCGTCCTGCGGCACCGGCAGGGTCTTCAGCACCTGGCCGGCGGCCTTGCGGCTTGCGACATAGCCGGTGATGTCGTCGCGGGCGTCGGCATCGATGACCGGCGACACGTCGGTGTCGATCCGCCACGGATCGCCCACGACGAGGGCGTCCATCGCCCCCTCCAGCATGTGCAGCAGCCGGTCGCGTGCGTCCTCCTGCACATAGAGCATGCGCAGCGCCGAGCAGCGCTGGCCGGCGCTCTGGAACGAGGCGATCAGGATGTCCCGCACCGCCTGTTCGGTAAGCGCCGTGGAATCCACGATCATGGCGTTCAGTCCACCGGTCTCGGCGATCAGCACCGCATCGGGGCCGGCATTGGCGGCCAGCGCCTTGTGGATGATCTGCGCCACTTCGGTGGAGCCGGTGAAGCAGACGCCGGCGATCCGCTTGTCGGAGGTCAGCGGGCCGCCGACATTCGGGCCGTCGCCGGGCAGCAATTGCAGCGCCGCGGCAGGAAGGCCGGCCTCGCGCATCAGTTCGACGGCGCGGGTGGCGATCAGCGGCGTCTGCTCGGCGGGCTTGGCGAGGACCGCGTTGCCGGCGGCCAGCGCCGCGGCGATCTGGCCGGTGAAGATCGCCAGCGGGAAGTTCCACGGGCTGATGCAGACGAAAATGCCGCGCGGCGTGCCGGGCTCCTCGACCTCGAGACGTTCGGCCTCGTCGGCGTAGTAGCGCAGGAAATCGACCGCCTCGCGGATCTCGGCGATGCCGTCGGACAGCGTCTTGCCGGCCTCGCGGGTGGCGATGACGGTCAGCTCGGCGATGTTGGCTTCGTAGAGATCGGCGATGGCGCGCAGGGTCGCCGCGCGCTCGGCCACGGGAACGGCGGACCAGGCGGCAAAGCCCGCCTCGGCGGCGGCGAGCGCCCGGTGGACGTCCTCGACGCTGGCCTCATGCACCGTGCCGACAATACGGCCCGGATCGGCCGGCGAGGTGGCCGTGCGCCCTTCGCCGGAGACCGGGAGATCGTCGGCCAGCATTGGCCGGGCGGTCCAGACCGCGTCGGCAAAGGCCTGCCGGGCCTCGATCAGCGGGGTGATCGAGGCGGGCTCGTTGACCCGGAAGCCCTTCGAGTTCCTCCGTTCGGGCGCGAAGAGTTCGGCGGGTGTGCGGATGGTCGGGTTGGCGATGGCCTCGCCCAGCGCCTCGACCTCGGACAGCGGGTCGCGGGCGATGTCTTCCGGCGCGATGGCCTCGTTGACGATCTGGTTGACGAAGGAGCTGTTGGCGCCGTTCTCCAGGAGCCGGCGCACCAGATAGGCGAGGAGATCGCGATGTGCCCCGACCGGCGCATAGATGCGGCAGCGCGTGTCGTTCTGGCGGTGGACGATGTCGTGCAGCGATTCGCCCATGCCATGCAGGCGCTGGAATTCGAAGCTGTCGCGATCATTGCCGGCCATCTTCAGGATGGCGGCGCAGGTATGGGCGTTGTGGGTGGCGAATTGCGGGTAGATCCGGTCGCGCCGGTCGAGCAGCATCTGGGCGCAGGCCATGTAGCTGAGATCGGTGTTCACCTTGCGGGTGAACACTGGGAAGGTGTGCGTGCCCATCTCCTGGGCGAGCTTGATCTCGGTGTCCCAGTAGGCGCCCTTGACCAGCCGCACCATGATCCGCCGGTCGAGCCGGCGCGCCAGCGTGTCGAGATATTCGATGACCCGCACGGCGCGGCGGCCATAGGCCTGGACGACGACGCCGAAGCCGTCCCAGCCCTTCAGGCTCTCGTCCGCCAGCACCGCCTCCATGATGTCGAGCGACAGGTCCAGCCGGTCCTGCTCCTCCGCGTCGATGTTGAAGCCGATATTGGCCTTCGCCGCCTGCCGGGCGAGTTCCAGCGCTCGCGGCACCAGCGTCGCCATCACCGTGTCGCGATGGGTGGTCTCGTAGCGCGGATGCAGCGCCGACAGCTTGACCGAGATGCCGGGATTGGAGCGCACGTCGCCCTTGGCGGCCTTCGCGATGGAGGCGATCGCGTCGGAATAGGATTTGAGGTAGCGCAGCGCATCGGCCTCGGTCCGGGCCGCCTCGCCGAGCATGTCGTAGGAATAGGTATAGCCCTGGCGCTCGCGCTCGCGGGCATTGCGCATGCCTTCCTCGATGGTCTGGCCGAGCACGAACTGCCGTCCCAGAAGCCGCATGGACTGGGCGACAGCGCGGCGCACGACCGGCTCGCCGACCCGTCGCACGAGACCGCGCAGGGCCGCGGCGGGGCGGCTCGGATCGTCGTCGAGGATCCGCCCGGTCAGCATCAGGGCCCAGGTCGAGGCATTGACCAGCGAGGAGGACGAGTGGCCGAGATGCGCGCCCCAGTCGGAGGGCTCGATCTTGTCCTGGATCAGTTCGTCGACGGTCTCGGCATCGGGCACGCGCAGGAGCGCCTCGGCGAGACACATCAGCCCGACGCCTTCCTCGGTGGACAGGCCGTATTCGGCGAGGAAGCTCTCCATCATGCTGGGCGATGTCTCGCGGCGCACCCGCCGGACGATGTCGGCGCCGGCGGCGCTGATGGCTGCGCGGTCGGCCTCGCTCAGGCTGATCCGGGCGGCCAGATCCTTCACCACGATGGCCTCGTCCTCGCCGTAGCGCTGCCGCACGGCCTGACGGTCACCGGTGCCACGAAGGGCGGCGGTCGTTTCTGGAGTCATGCGTCACCTGGCTTGGCTGACAGACGCGCGCGCAACGAATGCTGGGCAGCGGCGTGAATGGGTTCTGGACGAGACTGCACGACCGCCATAGCGGAAACAAGGGAGGGGCGCACCGCCTGTTGTGCAGTGCGAGATGCAAGGCCTCTATTGGTTCACGGGTTTGCCCGACCCGGCAAAGACGGTAATCTCGTCGCAGGCGGCTGCCGCCGCGACATGACAACGACGTGCCATATCCGATGATCTCCCTCCACACCCCGACGCCGGCGCGCGCCTGCGCTCGCTTGTCTGACGGCCAGCCGACAGGCCGTCGCGATCCGGCAGGCCTGCGCGCAGCCTCCTGCGGTCACGGCGCATGACGGTTCATGGACCGGGCGGATCGCTGGCCGATGTCGAGACCGTCACGGCATGGCTGCTGGATGGCGTGGAGGCCGTTGCCCCCCTCGACACGGCGCTGGCCGATGCTTGCGGCCTGATCGCGGCCAACGCGGTGTCGGCTGCGCACGCCGTGCCGGACCGCGACGAGGCCGCGCTGGATGGCTGGGCGCTGGCCTCCGCCGATCTCGTCGGGGCGTCGTCCTATGCGCCGGCGATGCTGGCCGTGCCGCCGAGCCGGATTGCAGTCGGCGCGCCGATGCCGGAGGGCTGCGACTGCGTCGTGGACGCCGAATGGGTCGAGGCGGACGGCCCCTTCGCGCAGGTGACCTGCGAAGCCATTCCCGGCGAGGGTGTGCGGCGGGCCGGCGACGATATCGCCGCGGGTGCCGGCCTGTTGCAGCCGGGGCAGCGCATTTCGGCGTTCGATATCGCCTGCGCGCGGGCCCTCGGCCTTGCGACCCTGCCCGTCCGTCGGCCGCGCCTGCGGCTCGTTGATCTCTCCTGCGAGGGCATCGGATTGACCGCCGATCTGATCGCCGCACGGGCGGTAGCGGCCGGAGCCGAGACAATACGGATAACGAGCGAGCGCGACGCGGCCTCCATCGCCGCCGCCATGACGGGAGCGGCGGATCTGGTGGTCGTTATCGGCGGTACCGGCGCCGGGCCCGACGACGCAACGCCTGCGGCGCTTGCCCGCGCAGGCGCGCTTCACGCCCACGGGCTCGCGCTTCGCCCCGGCCGGACCGCAGCCGTTGGTCGGATCGGCCCGGTGCCGGTCGTGGCGCTGCCGGGACAGCCGGATCAGGCCATGGCCGTGTGGCTTGCGCTCGGGGAGACGCTGCTGGCGCGCCTTGCCGGTGCCCGTCCGCGGCCGATGGTTGCGCGCCGGCTGACCCACAAGATATCCTCGGCCATCGGCATGATGGAACTCGCTCTCCTGAAACGCTCGGACGATGACTGGACGCCGCTCGCCTGCGGCGCCCTGCCGCTCGCCGAGATGGCCGCCGCCGATGCCTGGTGCCTTGTGCCGGCCTCCAGCGAAGGCCATGCCGCCGGCACCATGCTGTCCGGCTCACTCCTCAACGAGGCGCCATGACCACCGATCCCCGCGACGCGCCTACCGAGACGGCAACGACGGGCCTCGACCAGCAGCAATTCCTGTCGATCCTGTCGCGGGAAGAGGCGTTGCAGCGCTTCGAGGCGGCGCTGTTTCCGCGGCCGCTGCCGCGCGAGACCGTCGCGCTCGCGGACGCGCTGGGGCGCGTCTCGGCGATCGACATCCTGTCGCCCATCGACGTGCCGCCCTTCGACCGCGCGAATGTCGACGGCTTTGCCCTGCGTGCCGCGGATGTCGCGGCGAGCGGGCAGGGCCGGCCGGTGCGGCTGTCCCTGAATGCCGAAACGCTGGCCTGCGGCGTCGCGCCGACCCTGCCGGTCGCACCGGGGACGGCGACGCCGATCGCCACCGGCGGCGTGGTGCCGCGCGGCGCCGACGCGGTCGTGATGGTCGAGCATACCGAACCGGCCGGCGACGGCGGTGTGGAGATCAGGCGTCCGGCGGCGCCGGGCCAGTTCGTCTCCCATGCCGGTTCGGACATGGCCGCCGGCGAATCGCTGCTGCGCGCCGGCACCGTCATGGGCTCGCGCGAGATCGGCATGCTGGCCGCCTGCGGCATCGCCGAAATCCCGGTGACACGCCGGGTCCGCGTCGCGGTGCTGTCGACCGGCGACGAACTGGTGCAGCCGGGCGAACCGCTCAAGCCGGCCTCGGTCTACGACACCAATGGTGCGATCGTCGCGGCGGCGATCAGCGAGAATGGCGGCGACGTGGCGCGTCTTGGCGCCTTTCCCGACGACGAGGCGGGGCTCGAGGCCGTGCTGCGGGCAGCGCTGGCGGACAGTGACATGGTGGTCCTGTCGGGCGGCACCTCCAAGGGGGCCGGCGATGTCAGCCACCGCATCATCGACCGCCTCGGCGCGCCGGGCATCGTCGCCCACGGCGTGGCGCTGAAGCCGGGCAAGCCCTTGTGCCTCGCCGTCTGCGACGGCAAGCCGGTGGTCATCCTGCCGGGTTTTCCGACCTCCGCGATGTTCACTTTCCACGACATGGTCGCGCCGGTCCTGCGCCGCATGGGCGGCCTGCCGCCGCGGACGGAGACGCAGGTGACGGCGCGCGTCCCGCTGCGCATAGCCTCCGAACTCGGCCGCACCGAATTCGCCATGGTCTCGCTGGTCCAGGGCGAGGGCGAGCTGATCGCCTATCCGACCGGCAAGGGCTCGGGTGCGATCACCTCCTTCACCCAGGCCGCTGGCTTCCTGCGCATCGAGGCGCTGGCCGATCATCTGCCGGCCGGGACCGAGGCGTCCGTCACCCTGTTCACGCCGTCGCTGCGCATTCCCGATCTCGTCATCATCGGCAGCCATTGCACCGGGCTCGACCGGGTGCTGGCGCCGCTGGCAGACGAGGGGCGGGCCGTGCGCACGCTCGCCGTCGGCAGTCTGGGCGGGCTCGCGGCGGCCAAGCGCGGCGAATGCGATCTGGCGCCGATCCATCTCTTCGACCCGCGCAGCGACAGCTACAATGAGCCCTTCCTGACCGAGGGGCTGGAGCTCGTGCCCGGCTGGCGGCGCATGCAGGGCATCGTCTTCCGGGAGAGCGATCCGCGCTTTGCCGGCCGCTCGGCGGACGACGCGGTTGCGGCGGCGCTGGCTGATCCGGACTGCCTGATGGTCAACCGCAACCAGGGCGCCGGCACGCGCATCCTGATCGACCGGCTGCTGGGCACGGCACGGCCGGACGGCTACTGGAACCAGCCGAAATCCCACAATGCGGTCGCTGCGGCCGTCGTGCAGGGCCGGGCGGACTGGGGCGTAACCATCGCGCCTGTGGCGAAGGCGGCCGGTCTCGGTTTCCTGCCGTTGGCCGAGGAAGCCTACGATTTCGCGCTGGTGACGGCGCGGCGGGACCGGCCCGCGGTGCAGGCGTTTCTCGCCGCGCTCGCCTCGCCGGCGGCGCGGGACGCGCTGGAGGAAGCCGGCTTCCGGCCGGCCTGACCCTCAGTCGGCGGTCTGCCGCGCCAACGCCTCGGCGTCGGCGAGATCCTCGACCGTATTGGCATTGAAGAACGGATCGACCGGTTCGGCCGGCCAAGAGACGGTCGCCAGCCTGTAGCGCGCGGTCCAGCGGTCGATCTTGCGCAGTTCCTCGCCGACCAGCGCCTCGCGAAGGGCGCCGCGCAGGGCGACCTTCCACAGGCCGATGGGCGGATGGGTGCGCTCGCCCGACGCGGCGACGGCAAGGTCGGCGGCTTCGGCATCGCGTGCGGCACCGAGCCGTGCCACCAGATCGCGCGGCAGGAACGGGCAGTCGCCGGCGACGCTGACAACCCACTCCGCGTCCGGCCGGTGTTCCGCCGTCCAGTCGAGCGCCGCGAGAATGCCGGCGAGGGGGCCGGGATGGCCCTCGACATTGTCCGGCACCACCGGCAGGGCGAAGCCGGAAAACCGGTCCGGATCGCCATTGGCGTTGAGGATCACTCCGTCGCATTGCGGCGCGAAGCGTTCGATCACATGGGCGAGGATCGGTCGGCCGGCGATGGTCCGCATCGGCTTGTCGCCGCCGCCCATGCGCCGGGCAAGGCCACCTGCGAGGATCACGCCGACCGGCGCCGCATTGTCAGTTGTCATGGTCTGCGCCCTTGCGTCTGCTGCGCTTCGGTTCGTCGTCCACCGTCGCGAGATCCTGGTCGAAGACGATGCGCTCGGCACCCGACAGCGCCACGAAGCGCTTGCCCTTGGCCCGGCCGATCAGTGTCAGCCCGACCTGCCGCGCCAGCGCAACGCCCCAGGCGGTGAAGCCCGACCGCGACACCAGGATGGGAATGCCCATCCGCACGGTCTTGATGGTCATTTCCGAGGTCAGGCGGCCGGTCGTGTAGAGGATCTTGTCGGCCGGATCGACCCCGTGGCGGAACATCCAGCCGGCGATCTTGTCGACTGCGTTGTGGCGGCCGACATCCTCCATGTAGCAGAGCGGCCGGCCCTTCACGCAGAGGACGCAGCCATGGATGGCGCCGGCTTCCAGATAGAGCGACGGGGTGGTGTTGATCGTCTTCGCCAGTTCGTAGAGCCACGACGTGTGCAGGCTGGCGGCCGGCAGTTCGATCTCGTCCAGCGCTTCCATCAGGTCGCCGAAGGCCGTGCCCTGCGCGCAGCCCGAGGTCAGGGTCCGCTTCTTCAGCTTCTCCTCGTAATTGGTGCCGCGCTCGGTGCGCACCACCACGACCTCAAGATCGTCGTCATAGTCGAGGCCGGTGACGACATCGTCGGGCTTCAGCATGTTCTGGTTGAGGAGATAGCCGAGCGCCAGATATTCCGGATAGTCGTTGATCGTCATCATCGTGACGATCTCCTGGGCGTTGAGATAGAGCGTCAGCGCCCGCTCGACCGGCACCGAGACCGCCACCTGCGCCCCGGTCTGGTCGAGGCCGGTAACGCGCTCGGTCAGGCGCGGATTGCCGGGCTCCGGCATGATGGTCGCAACGGTCGGCCGATCGTCGGTGTCTGACATGGGGTCCTGTCGATAGGCTGGTGCATGGGCGGCGCATCCGATGGTGTGCGGGCGTCCGGCGTGTCGTGCAAGGGTAGAATGTGATCCGGCGCTCATATAGGGACCGGACCGGTCGCGCGGTCACCGCGGCGGCCGATGCGATGAACGGGTGCGGGGATGGCGCAACTTTCGGACGATTGCTTCGCATTCGGCGGGCCGATGATGACCGTCGACGAGACCGTGTCGCTGATCGCCGCCCGGTTGCAGCCGCTGGCCGGCATCGAGGCCGTGCCGCTGGCCGAGGCCGATGGCCGCATCCTTGCCGCCGATCTCGTCGCGCCGATGCCGCTGCCGCCTTTCGCCAACTCCGCCGTCGACGGCTACGCCATCCGCAGCGCCGATCTGCCGCAGGAGGCTGAGCTCCGCTTCGCCATTGGCGGCCGCGTCCAGGCGGGCTCGCGTTCCGCCGAGGCCGTCCAGCCGGGCGAAGCCGCGCGCATCTTTACCGGCGCGCCGATGCCGGGCGGCGCCGATACCGTCTTCATGCAGGAGGATGTGCGCGTCGAGCCCGACGGGGCGGTGCTGCTGCCTGCCGGCCTGAAGCCGGGGGCCAATATGCGGCCGGCCGGCGAGGATGTGACAACGGGCGCCATTGTGCTGTGCTCGGGGCGCCGGCTGCGGCCGCAGGACATCGCCATGGCTGCGGCGCTGGGGCAGGTGGAGCTGACGGTTCGCCGCCCCGTGCGGGTGGCGATCTTTTCCACAGGCAACGAGATCGTCGCGCCGGGCGCCGAACGCGCCGCGTCGCAGCTCTTCGATTCCAACCGCTTCATGCTGATGGCGATGCTGCGGCGCCTCGGCTGCGCGGTCTCGGACCTCAACATCCTGCCGGACGACCGCGAAGTGATCTCTGCGACCTTGCGCGCGGCGGCAAGGGACCACGATCTGGTCCTGACCTCGGGCGGCGTCTCGACGGGCGAGGCGGATTTCGTCAAGGACGCGGTCGAGGGCACGGGCCGGATGGTGTTCTGGCGTATCGCCATCAAGCCGGGGCGTCCGGTGGCGATGGGGGTGATCGACGGCACGCCGCTGATCGGCCTGCCGGGCAATCCGGTGGCCAGCTTCGTGACCTTTGCCCATGTTGCCCGCCCGGCGATCCTGGCGCTGGCCGGGGCGGAGCCCGAAGCGACGGTGGCAACGCCGGTGCGCGCGGCCTTTGCGTACAGGAAGAAGCTCGGCCGGCGCGAATATGTCCGCGCGAGCCTCCGCTGCGCCGCCGACGGCACGCTGGAGGTGCAGAAGTTCCCGCGCGAGGGGGCGGGCCTCCTGTCCTCGCTGGTCGACACCGACGGCCTGGTCGAACTGGGCGAGGATGTCGTCGCCGTCGCGCCGGGCGAGACGGTCGGTTTCATCCCCTATGCCAGCCTGTTCTGAACCGGCAGGGATTGGGCAATCGGCGGCGGCCCGGAGCGCTGATCACCGGGCTGCCGCTTGCTGAACCGGCCGCCTATTCGAAGACGATCGACGGCGCGCTGACCATCCGGCGTTCCTCGCCGACCCGCTCCCAGGCGGTCCGGGCGATCTCCCGATAGGTCTTCGCGTGCACGCTGTCCGGCTCGGACATGACGATGGGCGTGCCGCCATCCGAGGTCGAGCGGATCTGCATGTCCAGCGGCACTTCGCCGAGGAAGGGCACGCCGATGCGCTCGGCTTCCTTGCGGGCGCCGCCATGGCCGAAGATGTCGTGCCGGCCGCCGCAATCGGGGCAGACGAAATAGCTCATGTTCTCGACGATGCCGAGGATCGGCACGTCCACCTTGCGGAACATGGCGAGGCCCTTGCGGGCGTCGATCAGCGCCAGGTCCTGCGGCGTCGAGACGATGACCGCACCGGCCAGCGGCACGTTCTGCGCCATGGTGAGCTGGGCGTCGCCGGTGCCCGGCGGCATGTCGACGACGAGCACGTCGAGTTCGCCCCATTCGACCTCGCGCAGCATCTGCGTTAGCGCCGAGATGACCATTGGCCCGCGCCAGATCATCGGGGTTTCCTCGTCGACGAGGAAGCCCATCGACATGACCTTCAGGCCGTAGCCTTCCATCGGCCGGATGATCCGGCCCGAGACGTTCTGCGGACGGCCGGAGATGTGCAGGAGCCGCGGCATGGACGGGCCGTAGATGTCGGCGTCCATGATGCCGACCTTCAGGCCGTTCGCCTGCAGGCCGAGGGCGAGATTGACGGAGGTGGTCGACTTGCCGACGCCGCCCTTGCCCGAGGCGACCGCGATGATCGCGCCGATGCCCGGAACGCCGGCCTTCTCGGGCGCTTTGGGAGGCTGCGGTGCGCGTGCAGCCATCGGCGGCGGCACCGAAGCGGCCTGCGCCGGGCTCGGGGCCGGACGGACCGGACGGGCCGAGGATTTGGTCGCTTCAGCGGTCAGCGCGACGGTTGCCTTCTCGACGCCCGGAACGCCGGACGCGGCCTTCTCGGCGGCGGCGCGCAGCGGCTCCAGCTCTTCCGCGCGGTCGGCCGGAATGGTGAGAGAGAAGAACACCTTGCCGTCGGCGACGAAGATGTCGGAGACCAGCCCGAGATCGACGATGTTGCCGGTGAGATCCGGTCCCTTCACCCGCTTGAGCTGCTCCAGGATGTCTGCCTTGTCGATTGCCAAAGGGTCTCTCGCTGCTATGAATTGGGTCCCGCGTCTCTTACGGCAAATGCCGCTCCTGGCCAATCGCGATCCCGGGGCGGATCGGCGCGGACCTCACAGCGCGAACGGAGGCCCGAAGACTTGGAATCCCAGGGAAACCGCAAGCAGCGCCGCGCCGCAGGCACGCCGCCGACGCTCGATCCGGACGCCTTCCTGAAGCTGGCGGACCGCTTCATCGACGTGGCCAACCGCGCCAACCAGAAGGTTCTGGCGACTGACATCCACATGGCGTTTCTCTACGCCGCGGCCCGCTACAACGCCTTTGTCGGCAACAAGGTGCGGGAAGTGGAGGATCACGAGGTCTACATCGAAGAGATGGCGGCCACCTACAAGGAGATGCTCCGCAACCATCTGGCCGATCCGAACCTCTGATTCGCCGCCGGCCTAACCCTGCAGGCGCTGGCGGATCGACACGCGCCGCGCTTGCGGCTGTGGCTGTGCCCGGCTCTCGATTCGCTCGACCGGTTCGGGCTCCGGCACGGCGGCGATCGACACGCCCGTCTCCTCCGTGATCAGCCGCCCGTCGTTGCCGGCAGCCTGCGGGCCCGCTTCGGCGACGGCGGTCTGCGGCTCGGCCCCCAAGTCTTCGTCGACGGCGGCGTCTACGGGCGCATCTGCCGCACTGTCTGCGACCGCGTCCGCGTCGCCCTGATCCTCCGCCTCCGCCGCCACGGAATCCGCTTCGGGCTCGGGCCGGGTCAGGCGGCCGGTCGCCTGTTGGGTGCTCTGCTCCTCGGTGCTCAGGAAGCCGCGTCCGAGCTGCCACAGCGAGGTGTAGCGATTGTGCGCGGGATTGCGGAAATCCTCGTCGTAATCGTTCAGACCGTCGAGATTGGCGAAGACCGGATTGGAGCGCCACAGCTTGCGCAAAGCCTTGCGGCGCAGAAGCTCCGGCACGCCGCGCTTCATGAACAGGCCGAAATCGTCGCCGGCCTTCATGGAATCGATGTCGACCGCTTCCGCCGCGAGCCGGTTCTGCTCCAGCTCCTCGGCCTCGCGGGCAACGGCCTCGGGATCGACGACATCGGGCGTCTGAGCGTCCGCCGCCTCGGCGGCTTCGGCCGCCTCGACCTCGCGCTTGCGGCGCGACCAGCGCGACAGGAAGCTGTCGTTTTCGCCCGTGCCATCAGCCATCGAGATTGCCTCCGGCCGGCTTCTCGCGCTGCAGGAAGATCGGGTCCTTGCCGAATTTGTGGTCCTCGAGATCCAGCTTGTCGCGCTGGCGCTTCTTGAACTCCTCTTCCTGGTGATAGCGGTTCACGAAGTCCTTGAGCGTCTCGGTGATGTCCGGCGGCATCGGGACGCGCTCGACGATGTCCTCGCCGCTGTCGTCGTAATCCTGCGCGAGATAGGGTGAGGCGGTGACGCTGTGGACGAACCACGGCAGCGGGTGGCCATCTTCCGACGGGGAGCGGCGCAGCACGATGAACAGCGCCGGCACCTGGCTGTTGAAATTGTGCACATACGCCTCGGTATCGGCCGCATGGCAGGTGAGCGCATGCACGCCCATGAAATAGCGCGTCCGCTCGTCGTCGCTGAGCATCACGTCGCCGGTGGTCAGGCCGCCGGATGCCGGGGCGATTCCCACCGGGATCCAGTACTCCTTCGCCCAGCGCGAGACGGATCGGCGCCGCTCGGCCAGAACACCCAGCATGATCGTCAGTTCACGGGCCAAATTGGCGCACCTTTCGCAGTCCGCGAGCTCGTTTTTCACCCGCCATAAACAGCGTAACGTGTTATTCCTCATCGACAAAGGGAGAAGTCATGAGAGCGACGAGCCAACGGATTCTGGTCTGCAACTGCGAGAAGACCATGCAGGTGGACGGCAGGGCGATCGGCCGTGCCCTCGGTGGCGTGGACCTGCCGGTTCACACGCATCTGTGCCGCAGCCAGATCGGCACCTTCGAGGGCGCCATGGAGGGCGATGCGCCCGTGGTCGTCGCCTGTACCCAGGAGAGCCCGCTCTTCGCCGAGATCGCCGAGGAGAAGGGGCGCGAGGTTTCCGCCTTCGTCAACATTCGCGAAATGGCCGGATGGACCGCCGACAAGGCGTCGATCGCGCCGAAGATGGCGGCGCTGATCGGCGCGGCCTCGCTGCCGGTGGCGCCGGCGCGCCTGCGGGCCATCGAAAGTGACGGGTTGTGCCTGGTGACCGGCCGGGGGCAGGCGGCCCTGGACGCCGCGACGCTGCTCAACCGCACGCTGTCGGTCACGCTGCTCTTGACCGATGCCGACGACATCCTGCTGCCCGAAGTGCTCGACTTCCCGGTCTTCCGCGGCCGGGTGGTTTCGGCCACCGGCACGCTCGGCGGTTTCGACATCGTCGTCGACGATTACGCCGCCATGCTGCCGTCGTCGCGCGGCGAGCCGCAATTCGCCCTGCCGCGCAATGGCGCAAAATCGTCCTGCAGCGTCCTCTTCGACATGAGCGGCAACGCGCCGCTCTTTGCCCGCCCGACCGGTCGCGACGGCTATTTCCGCGCCGATCCCGCCGATCCGGCGGCGGTCATGCGGAGCGTCTTCGACGCCAGCGGCTACGAGGGCGAGTTCGAGAAGCCGATCTATGTCAGCTACGACGCGTCGATCTGCGCCCATGAGCGGTCGAAGAAGACCGGCTGCACGAAGTGCATCGACAATTGCCCGCCCAGCGCGATCTCGCCCGACGGCGACAACATCCTGATCGACACGGCGATCTGCGGTGGCTGCGGCAATTGCGCCGCCCATTGCCCGACCGGCGCGGTCTCCTACGACTATCCGGCGCGTGCCCAGTCGATCGAACGGGTGCAGACGCTGGCCCGCACCTATCTGGCCGCCGGCGGCGAGGCGCCCGTGCTGATGGTGCATGAGCGCGAGCATGGCGCATCGCTGATCAACGCCATGGCGCGTTTCGGTCGCGGCCTGCCGGCCAACGTCATTCCGCTGGAGATGCATTCGACGACGGCGCTGGGCCACGACCTGATCGTCGCGGCGCTGGCCGCCGGCTTCCGCTCGCTGGCGGTCCTGGTCGATCCGCGCAAATCGGGCGAACTGCACGCGCTGCACGAGGAAATCGCGCTGACCGAGGCGCTGCTCGCCGGGCTCGGCCATGCGCCCGACCGGGTGCGGATCGTCGCCGAGCGCGATCCGGAAATCGTCGAGGCGCTGCTGTATGACCGGCAGGAGGCTGCCGAGATCGCCCGCACGGCGTTCGCGCCGGTCGGCGGCAAGCGCGAGGTGGCGCGCGCCGGCATCGCGATCGCCGCAGCCGCCGGTTCAGGCCCGGCCGACGATCTGATCCGCCTGCCGTCATCGGCGCCCTACGGCAATATTCTCGTCGACAAGGAACGCTGCACGCTCTGCATGGCCTGCGTCTCGGCCTGTCCGGCCGACGCCCTGCGCGACACGCCGGGCAAGCCGGAACTGCGCTTCGTGGAGGCGGCCTGCGTCCAGTGCGGCATCTGTGCCGCGACCTGTCCGGAAATCGCGATCACGCTCGATCCGCGCTACAATCTGGCGCCGACGGTGATGCAGCCGGTGACGCTGAACGAGGACGAACCGGCCGAATGCACCTGTTGCGGCAAGCCCTTCGCCGCGCGCGGCATGCTCGACCGGGTCAGGGAAACGCTCGGCGGCAAGCACTGGATGTTCCAGACCGAGGAGCGGGTGGCGCTTCTGAGCATGTGCGAGAGCTGCCGGCTGGAAGCCCTGGCGGCCGACGGCGGCGACCCCTTCGCCATCGCCCAGCGGCCCAAGGTCCGCACCACCGATGATTATCTGGAAGCCGGCCGACGCGGCCTGACGGTCGACGACTTCCTCACCACCGACTGAGGATCAGTTGCGCTGGTAGCAGAGGGAGCGCGCATCGGCGCGCGACTTCTCGGCGGCTTCGGCGGTGATCAGATCCTGCTGGACCATGACGTCGATGTCGGCGAAGCGCTTGTCCACGCAGGCCGCGACGTCGGGATCGACCCGCAGCGTGCCGAGCTCCTCGCCCCGCTCCTCGACACCGGCCACCCATTCTTCGGTCTGGATGTAGACGAGGAAGGCGAGGGCGGCGAGGGCGATCGCGAAGACCAGCGCCACGAGGCGCATCCAGGGCGAGTTCGCGACGCTGTGTGATGAAGTCGTCATGTCGATTCCTTGATCATTGGACGCCGGAGGTGAGGGGCAGATTGGTCAGAAGGTTCTGGGGCTTCAGCCGGATGAGACCGGTGGGGTTCACCGCCACGCCGAGATAGGCCGGCTTGCCCCGCATGGTCGGCAGGATCCGGTCGTCGTCCTTGAATTCCATGCGGAACAGCGCGGCGATCCGGCCGATGCGGTCCTCGTCGACCGTTTCGCCCTCGTAGAGCCCGTTCAGGGTCTGCGTTGCCTCGGCATCAAGCCCGACATGCCAGGACCAGTGCTGGTCGGTGATCGACTGCATCGCCTGGACCCGCACCGGCAGGTGCAGGAAATGCGCAACCCAGCGCTCGATCACCCGCGCCAGCGCATCCTGCCCCGGCTGGGTGAAGCGGAAATCGAGGGCGAAATTGAACTGGTCGGCCCGGCCCCAATAGGTCTCGCAATTCTCCTCGCTCAGCACGTCGAGCGAGACTTCGCGCATCGGCGTGCCGGCTTCGGCCAGAAGCGAGCCCAGCCCGCCAAGGCCACCGGATTCGGAATACATCTCGACCACTTCGGCGTCGGCGAGCGTCAGCTGGCCGTCGCCCGTCGTCGCCATCTGGTCGCGGAAGAACAGTTCGGCGGCGCGCAGAACGAAGGGGTCGGTTTCCTCGGCCAGAAGCCCGCCGAGGATCAGGTGCACCAGCTGTTCGATGAAGACCGGCGGCACGCGCGGTGCCTCCGGACGGAACAGGGCGAGATAGCCGGCCTCGATGGAACCGTGCCGCAGGAGATGGTCGCGATAGGCCAGCAGCATGCGGTAATTGTCGGCCGTGTCGGCATCGGCGAGCGCCGCCAGATCGGCCTCGGTGACCGTCGCGTCGGGCGTCTCCATCAGCCGCTCGAACAGGCGATGCTCGTTGTCGCAGCTTTCCTCGATCGGGTGGATTTCCGGCCGGGTGTAGTAGGCGCGCAGGAAATCCGGTGTGACCGCGAGCCAGCCATTGTCCAGCTTGTGGGTCAGATGCAGGCCGGCGGATTTCCAGACGACACGGCCCTGTGGCGCGAGGGGTTTCGCAGGCATCTGCATCAGGAATCGGCTCCGCTTGCGGCATCGGTCAGGGGCAGCAGCACCGTGCGCCCATCGGTCTTCAACAGGGCCCCGCCGGCGTCGTCGAGGCCGATCATGGTGCCGGAATGCCGGACGCCGCCGAGGACGATGTCCACGGTCTCGCCCATCGCATCGGCGCGGGACGTCCAGCTCTGATGCGCGGCACGGAACCCGTCATGGGTCCATCCGTCGATCCACGACAGGAAATGCCGCGCCACCGCCTCGACGATGAGGGTGCGGTCGAGTTCGCCGCAGCCTTCTTCCATCAGGGCGGTCGCGGCCAGATCGTGGCCCGGCTCGGCAGGGCCGTTCCGCGACGCCTCGATGGTCAGCGCGTAGCCGACGACCATGTGGTCGGGGATCCCGTCTGGATCGCGCGGTTCTGGAACATGCAGGCGCGCGGCGCCGACGGTCGCGCCATTGGCCAGGATCGTGCCGGGCCAGCGGAAGGTCAGCGCCAGATTCGGCGGTCCGATGCCGCCCAGCGCGTCGCCGATCGCCACCATCAGGAGCGGCAGCATCTGCGCGGCCTTGGCGAGCGCGACGTCCGGCTCCAGGATCAGCGCGGCCGCCGCACAGTCCGTGTCGCGGCTCCAGAACAGATCGCCCGCGCCATGGGATTGCGCGCGCGCGGCATCGATCGCCGCCGCGAAGGGGTCGACGCCCGCAGCCACCGGGTGGCCGGTGAAGGCGGGGGGGAATTCAGGGTCCGCCAGGGGCGCGATGTCGATCTGGCTGAGCGTCACGGCAGCTGGATTTCACCCTCAACGACATGGTCCAACGGCTCACCCTCGGCGGTCAGATGCATGCGCACCTTCAAGGGGCCCGAGCCGGCCTTGCCGGAGTGCACCAGTTCCTCGATCTCGCGCTGCGAGGTCACGCCGACCTGCTTGAGAAACTTGCGCAGTGACATGTTGAAGGCTTCTTCGCTCATCGGTCCTGTTCCTTGCTGTCGCGGTGCCGCCGGCGGCGCTCCGCGTGATGATCGGTCTCTCACCGGGCGTGTGAAGGCACCGTGCCGCCGCGTCCCGCGACGCGTGCGTGCGCGGTCGATCGGGCCTATTGCAGCCGGACGTTCTCGGTCGAATAGGCTTCGCTGGCCGATTGTTCCAGCTCGGTGTTGAGCAGGAGGCCGACGCCCAGCCCGATGAGCAGCACGATGGCCACGCTTAGCAGGAATGCCTTCATTGTGGTGTGGTCTCCCCCGGTTCTGGTGCCGGTCGCCCGCTCGGCGGCGGCGTTTCGGCGTCGGTTGCGGTCGCCCGCTTCAGATAGGCGATCAGCGCATCGCGCCGTTCGACGCTCTTCAGCCGCTGCACCGGCATCTTCGTGCCCGGCGTGACGACGTCGGGTCCATGGTCGAACAGCTGTGATACCGTGTCCTCGGTCCAGACGATATCCGATTCCGTCAACGCTTCCGAATAGGCATAGCCTTCGACGGTGCCGGCCTTGCGTCCGAACAGGCCGAACAGCGTCGGCCCGGCGCGGTTGCCGTCATCCGGCGTCAGCGTATGGCAGACCGAGCATTTGCGCAGAAACTCGCTTTCGCCGGGATCGTCCGTGCCATGCGCCTGGAACCGCCGCGGATAGACCGACTGGATCGCCTCCATGCGCTGGCGCGGCGAGACCTGCCAGAGGATGGCGAAATCGTCGAGCCCGACCCGGTAGAGCTCCTTGCCGTCCGGCGTGAAGGACAGGCCCCAGACCGGGCCGTAGACGTCGCCATATTCCTCGACCAGCGTGCCGGTCTCGATGTCGAAGACCCGGATGCGCCCGTCGGCGCTGCCGGTCGCGAACCATCCGGCCCGCGGTGACGCGGCGATCGACAGCACCGGGTTCTCCTTGGCAGCCAGTTCCACGGTTTCCAGCGTCGGCAGGTCGACGAGACCGGTCACGCCGTTCTGGCTGCCGAAGGCGAGCAGGGTACCTCCGGGCAGGGGGGTGATGACGTTGACGCCCCAGCCATGGGTGTAGAGCACCCGCGACGAACCGGCGATGCGGCCGTCTTCGAGCGGCCATGCGCGGATCGCGCCGTCATAGCCGGCGGTGAACAATTGCCGTCCGTCCAGCGCAAAGGCGACCGCGTTGACATTGCCCTGATGGCCTTCGGCGCGCGCGATCTCGCGGCCCTCCGCAATGTCGAAGATCCGCGCCGTGCCATCCCAGCGCGCGGCGGCGGCGAAGCGGCCGTCCGGGCTGACGGCGACGTCGAGCACCTTGACCGGCGTATCGGTGATCCGCTGTTCGAGCTCGCCGATCGCAAGATCCCAGATGGCGAAGGAGCCGTCGTCGGAGACCGAGACCGCCTTGTCCGTGCCGGGGACGAAGGCGACGTCGTTGACCGCCGCATCGTGGCCGGCGAGCCGGGCGGCGACGGTGCCGTCCGGGCCGGTCATGTCCCAGAGAATGATCGAATAGTCGAAAGAGGCGGTCAGCGCGCGCGTGCCGTCGTCGGACAGCGCGACCGCCTTCACCGGGCCGCCGTGCCCGATCAGCCGCTCCGGCAGCGCGTCCGCGCCGGCCGGGTTCGACAGCATCGCGAGGATGGCCGCGGCGGCAACCGCCGCCAGTCTCAAAGCGGGGCGCATGATCGCGTCACGCCGGCCGCTATTCCGCAGGTGCGGGATGCGCCCCGGCCTCGGGGCGGCCGTCCTTCTTCAGGACCTCGTCCACCCAGAGCGCATGATGCTCGCGCGCCCAGTTCAGGTCGACGTCGCCGCTGCCCATGGCATCGAAGGCGCCTTCCATGCCGATCGTGCCGATATAGATGTGGCCGAAGATCACGCAGACCATGAACACCGCCATGACGGCGTGCCAGATGGTGTTGAACTGCTGCTCCTGGATCACCGAATAGGGCGGCTGCGGCAGGCCGAGCCAGGCCGGCACGTCGAGGCCGATGCCGGCAAGGGCGGTGAAGGTGTCGCCGAAGAAGCCGTGCTCGAACGGGAACAGCAGGGCCCAGCCCGAGACGCTGAGCGACAGGCCGCCGATCATCACCAGCCAGAAGATGACCTTCTGTCCGGCGTTGAACTTCCAGGCCGGCGGATGCGCGCCCTTGGAGAAGAAGCCGCCACCCTTCATCAGCCAGACGAAGTCGGCGCGCGAGGGAAGGTTGTGGACGATCCACAGGACGAAGGCGACCACCAGCCCCGCCATGAAGGCGAAGGCGACGTAGTTGTGCGACATCTTTAGGAAGCCGGACATCGGGCCGAAGAGCTCCTTGCCGATCAGCGGCATGATCAGCTCGCGGCCATAGGAGATGTTCAGCCCGCTGATGGCGAGGATGATGAAGGACAGCGCCATCACCCAATGGGCGGTGCGCTCGATCAGGCCGAAGCGCTTGATGGTCACGCCGGCTAGGCCGTGCTGGACGCGGATGCGGCCGCGAACGGCGAAGAAGACGGCGAGCAGGACCAGCATGCCGATCATCGCCAGTCCGAGATAGTCGAACATCGGGCCGTTGCGCAGGAGGCGCCAGGATTCGCCCTCGGACTGCACCAGCACCGAGGCCTTCTTGTCGGGGATCGAGACGCCCCCAGAAATGCCCTGGCGCACCGACCTCCAGATTTCGGCGTCGGAGGTGGTGCCGAGCGCGTCGCCCGGGACGGCGCCGCCGGTCGGCGAGGCGTTGTCCGGCGGCCGGACCGAGCTCTGGGCCTGGCCGGTGCCGGCTGCGGCGAACAGCATCAGGACGGCGATGGCGAGGACCGGCACGAGAGCTGCGAGACGCCGTAGCGGGGCGGAGCGTGACAAGACAGCGAGAGACGCTCTGAGGCTAGGCATGTCCTCTATCCCCGTTCGGGTGAAAGATGCGGCGGGAATGGGCAACGCGGAGCGCCACCGGTCATGGTCGGGCGGCGGACGGCCGGAGCCGTCCGCCAAAAGTGCATATGCGGCTGGGTCAGCCGCCCAGCTTCTGGTCGTAGGCGGTGCCCCAGCCCCAGGCGCCGGCGCCGAAGCCGCGGGCCACGACACGCTCGCGGTAGATCGACGACACCGTGTCGCCGTCGCCGGCGAGAAGCGCCTTGGTCGAGCACATCTCGGCGCACAGCGGCAGCTTGCCCTCGGCCAGACGGTTGCGACCGTATTTCTGGAACTCCACCGCCGAATTGTCCTCTTCCGGACCGCCGGCGCAGAAGGTGCACTTGTCCATCTTGCCGCGCGAACCGAAATTCGACGCCTGCGGATATTGCGGCGCGCCGAAGGGGCAGGCGTAGAAGCAATAGCCGCAGCCGATGCACAGGTCCTTGGAGTGGAGAACCACGCCGTCGGAGGTCTGGTAGAAGCAGTCCACCGGGCAGACCGCCATGCAGGGCGCGTCGGAGCAGTGCATGCAGGCGACCGAGATCGACCGCTCGCCCGGCTTGCCGTCATTGATGGTGACGACGCGCCGGCGGTTCACGCCCCACGGAACCTCGTGCTCGTTCTTGCAGGCGGTCACGCAGGCGTTGCATTCGATGCAGCGCTCGGCGTCGCAGAGGAACTTCATTCGTGCCATTGGTCTGATCCTCCCTTACGCCCGTTCGATCCGGCAGAGCGTGGTCTTGGTTTCCTGCATCTGCGTCACCGAATCGTAGCCGTATGTCTGTGCCGTGTTGCAGGCTTCGCCGAGCACGTAAGGGTCGGCGCCATCGGGATATTTCCCGCGCAGATCGTTGCCCTGGAAATAGCCGCCGAAGTGGAAGGGCGTGAACACCACGCCGCGACCGACGCGTTCGGTGACCATCGCCATGATCCGGATCTTGCCGCCTTCCGGGCTGTGCAGCCACACCGTGTCGCGGTCGCGAAGACCGAGATCGTTGGCGTCCGACGGGTTGATCTCGACGAACATGTCCTGCTGCAGCTCGGCGAGCCACGGATTGGAGCGGGTCTCGTCGCCGCCGCCCTCGTATTCCACCAGACGCCCCGACGTCATGATCATCGGGAAGTCCTTGGAATAGTCGTTCTTCTGGATCGAGGCGTAGGCCGTCGGCACGCGCCAGAAGGTCTTGTCCTCATAGGTCGGATAATCCGTCACCAGATCGCGGCGCGGCGTGTAGAGCGGCTCGCGATGGATCGGCACCGGATCGGGGAAGGTCCAGACCACGGCGCGTGCCTTGGCGTTGCCGTAGGGAGCGCAGCCATGGGCGATCGCCACGCGCTGGATGCCGCCCGACAGGTCGGTCTTCCAGTTCACGCCGCCGACCTTCTCGTCGTAGTCGGAATCGATCTCGCCGGTCTGCGACTGCTCGCCGACATCGTCGCCCTGGCTCGGACGCTGGTCGGCAAAGCCGGCCACATAATCGATGTAGCGGCGCTCGTAGGGCGTCAGGTCCTTGTCCCAGCCGAGCTCCTTGAGCATGGCGAAGGTGAACTCGGGATAGCCGTCCTCGATCTCCGAGCCGACCGGCCAGGAGCCTTCGGCCAGGAGGTTGTCGCCGTCACGCTCGACGCCGAAGCGGGCGCGGAAGCCCATGCCGCCCTGCGCCACCGGGATCGAGGTGTCGTAGAGATTGGCCGAGCCGCTGTGCTTCATCTCGGCGGTGCCCCAGCACGGCCAGGGCATGCCGTAGAACTCGCCGTCATGCGCGCCGCCGACGCCGCGAAGCGTGGTGCGGTCAAACGTGTGCTGGTTCTGCATGTGGGACTTCAGGCGCTCCGGCGACTGGCCGGTATAGCCGATCGTCCACATGCCGCGGTTGAACTCGCGGGTGATGTCCTCGACGACCGGCTCGCCGTCCTTGACCTCGATGTTGCGGAACATGCGGTCCGCGAAGCCGAACTTCTCGGCGAATTTGTGCATGATCGTGTGGTCGGGCAGGGACTCGAACAGCGGCTCGACCACCTTCTCGCGCCACTGCAGCGACCGGTTCGATGCGGTCACCGAGCCGGAGGTCTCGAACTGCGTGGAGGCCGGCAGCAGATAGACGCCGTCGGTGCGGTCCTGCAGGACGGCGGTCATGGTCGGATACGGGTCGATGACGACCAGCATCTCCAGCATGCCCATCGCCTTCTGCATTTCCGGCAAGCGGGTCTGCGAGTTCGGCGCATGGCCCCAGAACACCATGACCTTGGTGTTGTCCGGCTGCTCGAGGTTTTCCCTCGCCTCGAGAACGCCGTCGATCCAGCGCGAGACCGGGATACCGGTCTCGTTCATCATCAGGCGGTCCTTGCCCTCGTCGCCGGCGCCCGGCATCACGGCGAAGCGGCCCTTGAGCCAGTCGAGTTCCTCTTCCCAGACCCGGGCCCAGTGCGCCCAGGAGCCGGCGGTCAGGCCGTAATAGCCCGGCAGCGTGTCGGCGAGGACGCCCAGATCGGTCGCGCCCTGCACGTTGTCATGGCCGCGGAAGATGTTGGTGCCGCCGCCGGCCTTGCCCATGTTGCCGAGGGCGAGCTGCAGGATGCAGTAGGCGCGGGTGTTGTTGTTGCCGTTGGTGTGCTGGGTGCCGCCCATGCACCAGATCAGCGTCGCCGGACGGCTCTCGGCCATGGTCCGTGCGACGCGCTGGAGCTGCGAGCCCGGAACGCCGGTGACCCGCTCGACCTCCTCGGGCGTCCAGCGCGCGACCTCGGTACGGATCTGGTCCATGCCCCAGACGCGGCTGTTGATGAATTCCTTGTCCTCCCAGCCATTCTCGAAGATGTGGTAGAGAATGCCCCAGATCAGCGCGACGTCGGTGCCCGGCCGGAACCGCACATACTCGTCGGCATGGGCCGCGGTGCGCGTGAAGCGCGGGTCGCAGACGATCAGCGGGGCGTTGTTCTCTTCCTTGGCCTTCAGGAGATGCAGCAGCGAGACCGGATGCGCCTCGGCCGGGTTGCCGCCGATCAGGAAGATCGCCCGGGAATTGTGGATGTCGTTGTAGGAGTTGGTCATCGCGCCGTAGCCCCAGGTGTTGGCAACACCTGCGACCGTGGTGGAGTGACAGATTCGGGCCTGATGGTCGATGTTGTTCGTGCCCCAATAGGCGGCGAACTTGCGGATCAGATAGGACTGCTCGTTGGAATGCTTGGCCGAGCCGAGCCAGTAGACGGAATCGGGACCGGCGGCCTCGCGGACCTCCAGCATCTTGTCGCCGATCTCGTTGATCGCCTCGTCCCAGCTGATGCGCTGCCATTTTCCGCCGACGAGCTTCATCGGGTATTTCAGGCGGCGTTCGCCATGGGCGTGCTCGCGCACCGAGGCGCCCTTGGCGCAGTGGGCACCGAGATTGAACGGGGAATCGAAGCCCGGCTCCTGGCCGACCCAGACGCCGTTCGACACTTCCGCCAGCACCGTGCAGCCGACCGAGCAATGGGTGCAGACCGACTTGCGAATTTCCATCTCGCCAGTCGCGGTCTCGCCCGCGGCCTCGGCGCGGCGCACCATGCCGCCGGACAGCGTCGCCACGGCGGCGGCGCCGCCGATGGTCAGGCCCGAGCGCTTCAGGAAGGTCCGGCGATCAACCGCGGCCGTCCCCAGCTCCGACAGCGCCGACGCCATCCGGTTGCTCCGCGCCGCGCCGTTTGCCTTTTTCCTGAGCATATCTGCCTCCGATCCTTGATGTGCGGCCGCCCGCGATCCGTTTGACTGGCGGGTGGGTTAGAACCGTGCCGACTTGTAGAATGTCCTGACATGATCGGTTTCGCGGTAGCCCGCGCCCGTCGTGTCGTCCTCGGTGATCGCCGCTTCGGCGGGCGCGCCGGTGACCAGCGCGGCGCCGCCGGCAACGCCGCCCAGCCCTGCGAACTTCAGGAAAGCCCGGCGATCGGCCTGGGTGCCGCCCTTCGTTCCCGTGCTCTTGTCGCTCATCTCGTTTCTCCGTGGTCGAAGGGCCGTGCCCTGGTCTCGTTCCTTTTGCGGGGTGCCGCCGTCCCCGCGGGTTGGGCGGCTACATGTCGAAGCCCGATTCCTCGATGGCCATGAACTGCCGGCCGATCGTGCCGACCGGGCGGTAGAGCCGCGCCGTGCGGTTGGTCTCCAGATCCGCAAAGAAATGCCCGGCCCAGGAGCCGACATGCTTGCGGAAGAAATCCTTCTGGACGGCAAGCGGCTGGATCTGCCCGAAGCTGCCCTCGATCAGCCCGGCCATCATCTCCATCAGCGCGCCGGCGTGATCCTCGGGATCGCGGCTGTCCTCGGAGCGGGCGATGCCCAGCGGCACCATGTCGGAGCGCAGCCGCGCCAGCGGCTTTTCGTTGAGAAATCCGGTCAGGTAGTAGGAGCCGTAGGGCACGAGCTCGCCGCGCCCGACACCGATGAACAGCTCCTGATATTCCTCGCGGGCCGCGGCGAGCGAAATCGCGCGCGCCTCGCCGGCGAGATCGCCGATGCCCCGGCCGAGCGGGCTGTCATCGCCGGACAGGCCCTGCAGCATCGCCAGCAACGCCTCGTCGGCCGGACGCGCCAGAAGGCGCGCAAGCAACCTGTAGAGGTTGGCGCGCAAGGCCTCGGCCTCGGCCGGTTCCGTCGTTACAGCGAGATTGTGGTTCTGCAAGGCTGTTCTCCCACTCCAGTAGAGCAACAAATCGTCCGATTCACAACGGTTTTCTGGCCCTGCGGCAATGTCGCCGAGCGGCTTGCTTAAACATGACTGTTTCACTCATGTTTATATACTCTGCGTTGCGTACGACTTCCCGGGGCACGTCTCGCAACTGCGTTCGAATACAACGCAGATGCGGTAACGATTGCTTAAGCTGGACGAAAAGGGCGTTCCCGGGCATAATCTCCCACGACGACGCAAGCAGGCGGACGAAACAGGAGAAAATGCAGGATTTCGCGTACCCATTTGCACTGGCAGGTCATCTGATCCTGTCCGGTGATCCGGAATTGCTGGCCATCGTCCTGCTCTCGCTCAGGGTGTCCCTGACCGCTGTTCTGATCGCCGCGGCGGTCGGAATGCCGCTCGGTGCGCTCCTCGCCGTCGGCCGTTTCCCGCTCCGACGCGTCGCCATCGTGCTGTTGAACGCCCTGATGGGGCTGCCGCCGGTCGTGGTCGGCCTGCTGGTCTATCTGATGCTGTCCAATGCCGGACCGCTGGGCGTGCTGCAGCTGCTCTACACGCCCACCGCGATGATCATCGCGCAGGTTGTCCTGGTGGTGCCGATCATCGCCGCTTTGACCCGCCAGGTGGTCGAGGATCTCGACGCCGAATATTCCGAGCAGCTCCGCTCCTTCGGCGTCTCGCGTCTCGCGGCGGTGCCGACGCTGCTCTGGGACGGGCGGCACAGCCTCGTCACCGCGCTGCTGGCCGGTTTCGGCCGGGCCATCGCGGAAGTCGGCGCGGTGATCATCGTCGGCGGCAACATCAACCACGTGACCCGGGTGATGACGACGGCGGTGGCGCTGGAAACCTCGAAGGGCAATCTCTCGCTGGCCCTCGCCCTCGGCGCGATCCTGCTGATCATCGCCATCGCCATCAACGCGTCGGTCGGGCTCATCGGCGCCGGCCGCCCGCAGGCCGCCCATGCGTGACGATATCGCCCTTGAGCGGAGCGACGCCGACCTGTCACCGGTCCAAGCGCTCCCGGCCGCCGGCACGACCCAGGCCTCGGTCCTGCCGCTGCAGGCCGAGAACCTTGTGTTCCGGGCCGGCGGGCGGACACTCTTGGACGTTGCCGGACTGACCATTGCTGCCGGCGGTCCGACCCTGATTCTCGGGCCGAACGGCGCCGGCAAGAGCCTGCTCCTGCGGTTGCTGCACGGGCTGATCACGCCGGCCTCCGGGCAGTTGCGCTACAATGGCCAGGGTCTCGACAAGGCCGTGCGCCGGCGTCAGGCCATGGTGTTCCAGCGGCCGGTGCTGCTGCGCCGCTCCGTCGCCGCCAATGTCGACTACGCGCTGAAGGTCCATGGCATGCCACGCATCGCGCGCCTCGAACGCGTCGCCGCGCTCCTGGCCATGGGCGATCTGGCGGCCCGCGCAAACCAGCCGGCGCGCACCCTTTCGGGCGGCGAGCAGCAGCGTCTGGCGGTGGTCCGTGCGATCTCGACCGCGCCCGACATCCTGTTCATGGACGAGCCGACATCGAGCCTCGATCCGGGGGCGACCCAGGCGATCGAGAGCCTGCTGCGCCGCGTCGCGGCGGCCGGCACCAAGATCGTCATGGTCACCCACGACATCGGCCAGGCGCGGCGTCTGGCCGCCGAGATCGTGTTCGTTCACGGCGGCCGCATCGTCGAGCAGACGCCGGTCGACCGGTTTTTCGATGAGCCTGTTTCACAGCCGGCGCGGCAGTTTCTCGCCGGTGGGCTGGTTCTGTAACGCCGTTCGCGGCGAAGGAGGGGAAAGCATGAAGACGCAACTGATCGGGGCCATCGCCGCCGCCACGCTGGCGCTGGGCGCCATGGTCGCTCCGGCGACGGCCGAGGAGAACTTCATCGTCGTCCAGTCGACGACCTCCACCCAGAATTCCGGACTGCTGGACGCCATCCTGCCGGCCTTCATCGAAAAATCCGGCATCGAGGTTCGCGTTGTCGCGGTAGGCACCGGCCAGGCGATCAAGAACGCCGAGAATGGCGACGGCGACGTGCTGCTCGTTCACGCCAGGCCCGCCGAGGAGAAGTTCGTCGCGGCCGGCGGCGGTGTCGAGCGCTTCGACGTCATGTACAACGATTTCGTCGTCGTCGGCCCCGCCGCCGATCCCGCCGGTGTCGCGGGCATGAAGGACGCCGAGGCCGCGCTCGGGAAGATCGCGGCCGCCAAGGCGCCCTTCGCCTCGCGCGGCGACGACAGCGGCACCCACAAGGCCGAATTGCGCCTCTGGAAGGACGCCGGGATCGACCTCGCCGCCGCCTCCGGCAGCTGGTACCGCGAAACCGGATCGGGCATGGGCGCCACCCTTAACACCGGAATCGGCATGGGCGCCTACGTCCTGACCGACCGGGCGACCTGGATTTCCTTCGGCAACAAGGGCGATCACACGGTCGTCGTCGAGGGCGACCCGGAACTGTTCAACCAGTATGGCGTGATCCTGGTGAACCCGGACAGGCATCCGGCGGTGAAGGCCGAAGCAGGGCAGGCCTTCATCGACTGGCTGACCGGAGACGAGGGGCAGGCGGCCATCGCGAACTACAGGGTCGATGGCCAGCAGCTGTTCTTTCCGAATGCCGACATGACCGGCGATCGAAGCTGACACCGGCGCGCTTTCACGGCTGCCGGTCAGGGGCCGGGCGCGTTGTAATGTACCGTGCCTGCCGCGCGGACATCGTAGCCGCTCATCTCGGCCGCCCTGTCGTGGAATTCGGGCGTGTGCAGGAACCGCATCAGCGCCTGCAGCGGCGGCTCGAAGAAGGCCTGCCGCCAGACCAGCAGATCGGTGCGGTCCTCGGCCAGCGGCACGAAACCGAGTCGGTACTGGGCCGCCATCGCCGCCAGCCCGAAGCCCGCATCCGCCTTGCCGTCCAGCACCAGCCGGGCGACGTCGTCCTCGGTCTTGGCGACGCCCGGCGGGCCGGCGAGCGCCGCCGGGTCGAGCCCGGCTTCCATCGCCAGCGCCTCGAATAGCTTCTGGCCGCCGGCGCCGGGCTGCCGCCGCGCAAAGCGCAGCGGCGCCAGATCGGTGACCGCCTCGATCGCATGCGGATTGCCGGGGACGACGATCAGGCCGCATTGGCGGCGGGCGAATTCGATCAGCACCACCGGGGCGTCGCCCAGCATGTCGCGCACCGTGGCGACATTCCAGTCGCCACCGGCTTCGCGAATATGGGTGGCACAGGCCGCCGCCTCGCGCCGCGCGACCCGGCCGATGCCGTCGGAGCTGCCGTCGAAGAAGGCGGCCAGTCCGCTGCCCGACTGGCGCAGCGCCCATTCCAGCAGCGGATCGTGACTGCCGGCGAGGATCATCGGCAGTCGGGTTTCGGTCGCCACCGGCCCGGAGCGCGCGGCGGCCATCCAGGCGGCGACCTCCTCGCGCGGAAACAGCAGCTTGCCGACCACGCGGATGCAGGGCACCTCGCCGCTGGCCGCCAGGTCGTAGACCTTGCGCTCCTTGATGCGCATGAGATCGGCGAGTTCGCGGGTGGTCAGATAGGTGGGCGCGGTATCGGACATCGCTCCATCTATCGCCAAGCGTCCAGCGGCGGCAACGTCTCTTCGCCGTCGCACGCGCTGCGAACCGGCAGGACGCATGGCATCTCGACCGGGCTTTCCTTCCTCGCATAGAAGGGCAGGGACCCCGCCGGGCGGGCAGGATGCAGCGAAGGGACGGGTGCCAGGTGGAACAGCGCATATTCGGCATCACCGGCTGGAAGAACTCCGGCAAGACGACCCTGACGGAGCGGCTGGTGACCGAGATCACCGCCCGCGGCTACCGGGTCGCGACGGTCAAGCACGCCCACCATGCCTTCGAGATCGATCGGGAGGGCACCGATTCCTTCCGCCATCGCAGCGCCGGCGCCGGCGAGGTGGCGATCGTCTCGGGAACACGCTGGGCGCTGATGCACGAATTGCGCGGCGCGCAAGAGCCGAGCCTTGCCGACATCGTCGCCCGGCTGTCGCCCTGTGACCTGGTTCTCGTGGAGGGCTACAAGCGCGAGCCGCACCCCAAGATCGAGTGCCGGCGACAGGAGGCACGCGATCGCCGGCCGATGCAGGACCACGCACCAGGCATCGCGGCGATCGCCGCCGATCATCCGGTGACCGACAGCGCGCTGCCGGTCTTCGGCCTCGATGACATCGCGGCCATGGCGGATTTTGTCCTGGCCGAGACCGGTCTCGCCGGAGCGTCGGGGCCGGACTGACGCCGGCCGGGCGAAAGGCTACCAGCGCTTGCGGCGTTCCTCGAAGCGCTCGCGCCGTTCGCGAAAGCGGCTGTCGCCGCGCTGGTCGTCGCGGGTCCGGTCATTGTCGAAGCCGCGGCCATAGTCCCAGTCGCCGTCCGAGCCCCAATCCCGCCGATCCTCGTCCCGGTCGCGATGGTCCGCACGATGCCGGTCGTCGCGATCGCGATGATCGCGATCATGCCGGTCGCCATCCCGGCGCCTGTCGTCGCGCCGGCCATCGCGTCCGCGGCCGTCGTGGCGTGCGCGCTCCTCGGCGCGCCAGCGCGGCGCGTCGCGGAAATCGTAGAGATACCGGTCGGCGTCGAGACTGCCGCGGTCGATCCCGTCACGGCCGCCTCGGTCGCCACCGCGCCGGTGACGACGCCCGTCGCCGCGATGCTGCACGAGGCGGAATGCTCCGGCCGGTTCGCCCGCCGGGGCCGCGCTGGCGGGGGCGACGCTGGTCGCGATGCCGGACGCGAGCGGAACCGGTCCGGGCGCGACAACCGGCTGGGCGAGCCCGAAGCTCAGGAGGACGAGGGACGTTGCGAGCATGTGCCGATGCCTCCGGGGCGAGGAACGATGAGGTCCGCGATCATGGCGCGGGCCGGATGAGGTGCCGATCCGCGCGGCGCTGGATCAGCTGGAACGCGGATCGTCCGACTGCCGGACGGCCGGGCCACGGCATCCATGTGGTGCCCGCGCGTCAGCGGGCGATGCGCAGGCTGGAAATCTGTTCGGTGATCGACTGGAAGGCGGCGGCCAGCTCTTCCTGGCTCTGGGCGTCGTAATAGAGCTTCTCGCTGGCATCGATCAGGCCGTTCGAGGCGCAGTCCTCCATCAGCTTCTTCACCGGTTCGCCGTCGCGCAGGTCGAAGGCGATGGTGAAGATCAGGATGCCGTCCGTGCCGCCGGGCTTGCGGCCATCGGCCTTCACGTTCTCGCAGACCTTGGCGACGTTCTGGTCCATGGCGGCGACATAGCTGTCGACGCTGTAGTCCTTCGCGTTGCCGGTGGTGCCGTCGTAGATGCGGCCGGGCTTGCGGGTGCTGCTGCCATGGGAATAGGCCGCGCCATAGCCGTAGGAGCCATAGGTGGAGCGGTTGTAGTCGCGGATCTCCAGCGGCCGTCCGCCGGAGTTCAGATTGTAGGTGTTGTTGCCGTCGGTCATCAGCACCAGCACCTTCAGATTGTCGGGCTCGTCGTGGCTGCGGCCCTCGGTGAAGGGCGGCCGCGCCGTCAGCAGCCGCCAGCCCCAAGCCAGGCCGTGCGGAATGTTGGTGGCGCCCTGGGCGTCCATCACGTCGATGGCGTCGGTCACTGTCTTGAGCGTCTTGGTCAGCGGCGTGATCGGCGTCGTCGCGCAGGTGGAGTTCGGGCCCCAGTCGCTGCGATTGCTGCTCGGCGTCGTGATCGAGTAGCCGCTGTCGAAATACTTGGCGACCTTGGCCTGCTCGGCCATCGCCTCCTTGGCCGAGTCGGGCGATCCGCTGCCGCTGTCGAGATAGTCGTTCCAGCCATAGGCGGAATCGTCGTATTCGTCCGGCGCGAAGGTCGGCACGAACAGCGTCTCCGGCTTGGAACTGACCGGCTCGGTGTCGGTGGCGGCGAGCCCGTTCGGCCGCGCCTCGACGCAGCCCCGCCATGTGCCGAACTGGCTCTTGTAGCGCGCATTGTCGTAGACATAGAACCGGGTCAGCGGCTCGCCGGTGGTGATCCGCGTCCAGTAGGACCCGTTGTACCGCGCCAGGGGCGTGCCACTGGAGGGCGAGGTGTAGACCCAGCCCCTGTCCCGTATCCACTCCCAGCCGCCGCTGGTCGCGCCGGACAGCCAGCCGCCCCAGTCGAGATTCTCGTGATGGATCGGCGAGCGGCCCTGCGTGTCCATCCAGTCGGCATTCTTGTATTGCGGGCCGACATTCACCGAACTGGAGAACGGGACGACCGCGAACTGGACGGGAAACTCTTCGGTCGAGCCCTTGTCGGCCGACAGGAACTGCTCGGCGAGGTCCTCGGCGGCGTCCTTGATGATGTCGATCTTGCTCTTGGTGCCGCCCGAGCGTGGCCGGTCCTGCATCGAGCCGGAATTGTCGAGCACCAGCGCCAGCTCGATCGAGCGGTTCTGCACGACGATCTCGCTCTTGGCGTAGAGCGGGAACTGCCGCCAGTCGAGCGTGCCGCCGGTGACCCACATCAGCGCATCGCCGAAGAAGGTCGGCAATTGCCGCCGGGCGGTGACCTTGAGGATCGTCAGGCCGTCCTCGCGAAACACGCCGTCATAGCTGAACTGGGTGGTGCCGCGCGTCTCCTCGCCGGCATTGTGGAAGAAGAAGGCTTCCGAGACGCTCTTGAGATAATCCGCGTCCTGGGTTCGGCCGTACTCCCGGCCGGCGGCGAGGGCGGCGACGTCGGCCGCCTGCTGCAGGCTGCGATTGGCGCCGTAGATGCCCGACAGGTCCACCGCGGTCGCAAAGCAGAGCGCGAGGACCGGCAGCGTCAGTCCGAAGACCACGGCGACATTGCCGGTCTCCTCGCGACGAAACCGCATGATCCTCGTAAATATCTGCACCGGGTCTCCCATGTGTCGCCACGACGAAAACACCCAGCATAGGGACATACAGTTGCGATAAGGTTGCCGGTATCGTTCGCATATGCAGCGTCCGGGATTGCCGTGCTGCGATGGGGTTTCGCCGCGTGCCGGCGCCCGGCCTTCGCGGTGCGCCGGGTGGCTGGCATCGGGCCGCGGGCGATGCCATGGTGCGTTCGGCGCGGGGCACCGGACGATCCTGCGAGGAGGAGACGACCATGGACATCAAGCGCGGGGGATCGATCCCGACACGGCGCGGGCCGGCCAGCTATTTCACCGGTACGGTCTGGCAGGACCCCATCATCGAGGCGCCGGAGCCGGCACGCGTGCGCTCCAACCTGGTGACCTTCGAGCCGGGTGCCCGCACCGCCTGGCACACCCATCCGCTCGGCCAGACCCTCTATGTGACGGCGGGGGCCGGGCGGTTCCAGACCGAGGGCGGGCCGATCGAGACGATCCGCGCCGGCGACGTTGTCTGGATCCCGCCGGGCGAAAAGCACTGGCACGGCGCCGGTCCCGACACGATGATGACCCATGTGTCGATCCAGGAGGCGCTCGACGGCGTCGCCATCGACTGGCTCGAGCATGTCAGCGACCTGGATTATGCCGCGGCGTGAGGGCGGCGCCGGTGCCACGCGCCGGTCCTGAAACGCAAGACGGCGCCCCAGATGCGGCGCCGTCTGCGATGATCGGATCTTGTCGCCTCAGGCGGCGACGGCGGACGGGGCTTCTTCCATCGCCCGCATGTAGAGGTCGAGCAGCGTCTCGTGCTCGTCCCGCTCGTCCTTGTCCTGCTTGCGCAGCTTGATGATCTCGCGGATCACCTTGACGTCGAAACCCTCGCCCTTGGCCTCGGCGAAGACTTCCTTCTTGCCGTCGTTGAGGTCCTGGATCTCGCTCTCGATCTGCTCGATGCGCTCGACGAACGAACGGATCTGTCCGCCCGCAATCATGGCCGTGTCACTCATGGTTTCTCCTTCGCGAATCCGGAGCCGCAATATCGACGGGGTCGGTAACCGGATCCTTAACTCTGGCGCTCCGGCGCAACTGACCTGTGGACGACGGGCGAAGGGATATGTCCGCGACCGCCGGCGGGTCGGCCGCGCCGCCACGGCGGTCCACGCTCCTGAAGACGGTGGGCGATGACCCTGCACCTCACCGACCATGACCGCGCACTGCTGAACGGCGAGGCGGACGCCGCCGCGGCCTTCGCCATGCAGATCCTCACCGGCTTCGCCCGGTCTGTGGGCGCCGAGGCACTGCTCGACATTGCCGGCGCCCATGTCGATGGCTGCCTTTATCACGGCGCCGTCAGCCTCGATTTCGTCGAAAGGCTGCTGGCCGGGGGCGGCCGCGTGAGAGTGCCGACCACCCTCAATGTCGGCTCGCTCGATCTCATCCATCCCGAGCTCGTGCGCCTCGATGCCGGCGAGCGGCAGCCCCGGCGCCGGCTCATGCAGGCCCATGAGGCGCTGGGCTGCCAGGCCTCCTTCACCTGCGCGCCCTATCAGACCCTGTTCCGGCCGCGCTTCGGCGAGCAGGTGGCCTGGGGCGAATCCAATGCCATCGTCTTCGCCAATTCGGTGATCGGCGCGCGCACCAACCGCTATGGCGACTTCATCGATTTGTGCTGCGCGATCACTGGCCGGGCCCCGGCCTATGGCCTGCATCTGGAAGAGCAACGCCGCGGACGGGTGCTGTTTCGCCTCAAGGGGTTCGCTCCGTCGCAGGTGCCCGACGATGCCCTCTATGTTGCGGTCGGGCTGATCATCGGTGCGGCCTCCGGCGAGCTTGTGCCGGTGATCGAGGGCCTGCCGCCGCCGCGCGACGAGGACCAGCTGAAGGCGCTCGGCGCCGCCGCCGCCTCCGCCGGTGCGGTCGGCATGTTCCACGCGGTCGCCATCACGCCGGAAGCCCCGACGCTGGCGGACGCCTTCGGTGGCCACGAGCCGGACCGCATCGTTGCGATCACCCCAGCCTCCGTCGATGCCGTTCTCGCCCGCCTGTCCACCGTGCCGGAAGGCGCGCCGATCGACGCGATCTGCCTCGGCACGCCGCATTTCTCGCGCGGCGAATGGGACCGGCTGCTGCCGCTCTTGCGCGGAATCCGGCCGGACCGCGGCCTGCCGATCTACGTCAACACCAGCCGCGCGACCCTGGACGGGCTGCGCCGCGACGCGGCGCTGGCGGGACTGGAGGGCACCGGCCTCGTTCCGGTCGTCGACACCTGCACCTATGTCACCGCGATCCTGCGCGACATGGACGGGGCGGTGATGACCAATTCCGGCAAATGGGCGCATTACGCACCCGGCAATATCGGCGTCTCGGTGGGCTTCGGCTCGCTGGAGGACTGCATCCTCTCCGCCGCCAGCGGCAGGGTCGTGAGGACGCGGACATGACGCGCACGGGAGCGATCGTCGTCGCGGGCCGCGCGGAAGGGACGGCACTGGTTCTTGCCGAACCGCTCAGCTTCTGGGGCGGGATCGACGTGGAGACTGGCGCCATCATCGATCATTCGCATCCCTCGCTCGGTGCCAGCGTCACCGGGCGCATCCTGGTCATGCCCAGCGGTCGCGGCTCATCGTCCTCCGCCTCCGTCTTCGCCGAATCCATCCGGCGTGGCACCGGGCCGCTTGGCGTGCTTCTGGCGCGCGCCGATCCGATCCTCACCGTCGGCGCGATGGTCGCCGCCTCCCTTTACGGGCGGGACTGCCCCATCGTCGTCTGCGACATCGCCTGCATCGCTGACGGTGCTGGCGTGGCGATCGACGCCAGCGCCGATGCCGGTGATGGCACCGTCGCGATCCGCCCGGCGTGACACGCTTCGCAACAGGCGCATGCCTTGACCGCGGCCGTCCATCCCGCCGAAGAAGAGCCGGGGATTTGCGAGGGGATTCGCAAAGGGGGAACCTGCCGGCATGAAGATCACCGCCATCGAGACGCTGCGGACCGAGGAATTCGCCAATGTCCTCTGGGTGCGCGTCCACACCGATGCGGGGATCATCGGGCTCGGCGAGACCTTCTACGGCGCCGGCGCCGTCGCGGCCCACATCCACGACACGCTGGCCGGGCGCCTGATCGGCCGCAATCCGCTGCATATCGAGGCGCTGTCGAAGGAGATGGTCAATCTGCCGATGGCGCAATCCTCGACCGGCGTCGAGTATCGCGCCGCCTCGGCGATCGACATCGCGCTGTGGGACATCTTCGGCAAGCTCTGCGACCAGCCGGTGCACCAGATGCTGGGCGGCCTGTGCCGCGAACGTCTGCGCATCTACAACACCTGCGCCGGCACCCGCTATGTCAGCTCGAGCAACATCCGACCCGTCTCGAACTGGAATCTCGGCGAGACGTCCGGTCCCTACGAGGACCTCGACGCCTTCATGACCGATGCCGGGGCGCTGGCCGAGGACCTCCTCGACAACGGCATCGACGCCATGAAGATCTGGCCCTTCGACCCGATCGCCAACGAGACCGGCGGCCTCTATTTGACCGCCGAGCAGATGCGGCGCGGGCTCGAACCCTTCGAGAAGATCCGCAAGGCCGTCGGCGACAGGATCGACATCATGGTGGAGTTCCACTCGCTGTGGAACCTGCCGGCCGCCAAGATGATCGCGAGGGAACTCGAGCCCTACAAGCCGATGTGGTTCGAGGATCCGATCCGCATGAACTCGCCGCAGGCGCTCGCCGAATATGCCCGCTCGACCGACGTCTGGGTCTGCGCCTCCGAGACCCTCGGCTCGCGCTGGCCCTACAAGGACATGCTCGACCGCGATGCGCTGTCGGTGGCAATGGTCGATCTGTGCTGGTCCGGCGGCCTCACCGAGGGCCGCAAGATCGCGGCGCTCGCCGAAACCTGGCACCGGCCTTTCGCGCCGCATGACTGCATCGGCCCGGTCGGCTTCGCCGCCGCCGTCCACATGTCATTCAGCCAGCCCAACACGCTGATCCAGGAATCCGTTAGGGCGTTCTATCGCGGCTGGTATACGCAACTCGTGACCGCGGTGCCGAGAATCGAGGGTGGCTACGTCTACCCAATGGAGGGGCCGGGCCTCGGCGTCGAGCTGAAATCCGACGTGTTCGAGCGCACCGATCTCCTGCGCCGCATCAGTGAAATCTAGAGGGGAAGACACCATGACCGAAACCGCATCCTTCGACCTGACAGGCCGCACGGCGCTGATCACCGGCTCCTCGCGGGGCCTCGGCAAGGCGATGGCGCAGGGACTGGCCGAGGCCGGCGCGGTCGTGATCCTGAACGGGCGCAACGCGGAGACGGTCGCTGCCGCCGCCAAGGAACTGCGCGACGCCGGCCACACCGTCCATGAAGCGATCTTCGACGTCACTGGCGAAGCCGCCGTGGTCGCCGCCTTCGAGAAGTTCGACGCCGAGGGCCTGGAGATCGACATCGTCATCAACAATGCCGGCATCCAGCATCGCCAGCCGATGCTCGAACTGGCCCTGGCCGACTGGCAGCGGGTGATCGACACCAATCTCACCAGCGCCTTCCTGATCGGCCGCGAGGCCGCCCGCCGCATGGTCCCGCGCGGCCGCGGCAAGATCATCAATATCGGTTCGCTGACCAGCGCGCTCGCCCGTGCGACGGTGATCCCGTATACGGTCGCCAAGGGCGGCATCAAGCTCCTGACCCAGGGAATGGCCGCCGAATGGGCCGCGTCCGGCATCCAGGCCAATGCCATCGGACCCGGCTACATGCTGACCGACATGAACGAGGCGCTGGTCGCCAACAAGGATTTCGACAACTGGGTGAAGAGCCGCACGCCGGCCGGGCGCTGGGGCCAGCCTGAGGAACTCGTCGGAACGGCGATCTTCCTGGCGTCTTCGGCCTCCGACTACGTCAACGGCCAGATCATCTATGTCGACGGCGGCATGCTGTCGGTCCTCTAAGACCGCGAAAGCTGGAGACACCATGAAAGCGATCGTTGCACACGGCCCCCACGACCTCCGCATCGAGGAGCGCCCCGATCCGGGCGCGCCGGGGGCGGGCGAGGTGCGGCTGCGCGTCCAGTCGGGCGGCATCTGCGGTTCCGACCTGCATTACTACCACCATGGCGGCTTCGGCACGATCCGCATCAAGGAGCCGATGATCCTCGGGCACGAGGCCTCGGGCATCGTCGAGGAACTGGGCGCCGGCGTCTCCGGCCTCGCCATCGGCGACCGGATCGCGATCAATCCGTCGCGGCCCTGCGAGAACTGCGAATACTGCCGCCGGGACATGCGCAATCACTGTCTCGACATGGTGTTCAGCGGCAGCGCCATGCGCTTCCCGCATGTCGAGGGCATGTTCCGCGAAGTGCTGGTGGTGCCGGCGGCGCAGGCCGTGCCGGTGGGCGCGGCGACCGATACGGGCCTGGCCGCCCTGGCCGAGCCCTTCGCCGTCTGCCTGCACGCCGCGCGTCAGGCCGGTCCGCTGCTCGGCGCCGGCGTGCTTGTCTCCGGCTGCGGGCCGATCGGCTGCCTTGCGGTGGCCGCGGCCCGCCGCGCCGGGGCGGCGCACATCACCGCATGCGACGTCGTCGGCGAACCGCTGGAGACCGCCCGCAAGCTCGGTGCCGACACGGTGATCGATCTCGGCAGCGACCGCAGCGGGCTCGACGCGCTGAAGGCGGACAAGGGCCGCATCGACGTGGTCTTCGAATGTTCGGGCAACCCGGCGGCCGTCACCACCGCCGTCGAATGCGTCCGGCCGCGCGGCCGGCTGGTCGCCGTCGGCAATGGCGGCCCGGTCGAGTTCCCGCTCGCCTCGCTGGTCGCCAAGGAGATCGAGATGGTCGGCTCCTTCCGCTTCGACACGGAATTCGCGCTGGCCGCAGATCTCGTCTCGCGCCAGCTCGTCGATCTGGCGCCGCTGATCACCCACCGGATGCCGGCGGGCCGGGCGGTGGAAGCCTTCGATCTGGCCAGCGACCGCAGCCGGGCGATGAAGGTGCAGCTCGACCTGACGGACTGGACCGCCGCGACCTGAGCGTCGACAATACCGGAAAGGCACGCCGGCCTTTCCGGCGTCTGACGATGACAGGAACGGACCGCCGCGCATGCTGCAGAATCCGCCGGCCGAGCCGGGCATGGCCGAGGAGGATGTCGACACCCCGGCGCTCCTCGTCGACCTCGACGCGCTGGAACACAATCTCGACCGCATGGCGGCCTTCGCGGCCAGGGCCGGCATCCGCCTGCGGCCCCACGCCAAGACCCACAAGTCACCGGTCATCGCCCATTGGCAGGCCCAGCGCGGCGCCGTCGGGCAATGCGTGCAGAAGGTCGGCGAGGCCGAGATCCTCGCCTGGGCAGGCGTTCCTGACATCCTCATTACCAACGAGATCGTCGCGCCGCGCAAGCTGGCGCGCGTCGCGGCGCTGTCGAAGATGACGAACATCGCGCTCTGCGCCGACGACGCGGGCGTGGTGGACCTCATCGAGGCCGCCGCCGAAGCGGCCAGTTGCCGGCTGACCGTGCTGGTCGAGATCCATGTCGGCGCCAACCGCGCCGGGGTCGGCTCGCCGGCCGCCGCTATCGCCCTGGCCGAACGTATCGCAAGCAGTCACGCGCTGATCTTCGGCGGCCTGCAGGCCTATCACGGCGGCGCCCAGCATCTGCGCGACCTCGATGCGCGCCGCGCCGCCATCGCTTCGGTGGCCGATACCGCCCGGGCGGTCGTCGACGGTCTTGCGGCGAAGGGGATCGCCTGCCCGGCGGTGACCGGCGCGGGCACCGGCACCTTCGAGCTGGAGGCGGCAAGCGGCGTCTTCACCGAATTGCAGGCCGGCTCCTATGCCTTCATGGATGCCGATTACGGCCGCAATCGCCCGGCGCCGGACTTTCGCCAGTCGCTGTTCGTCGCGGCGACCGTGATGAGCTCGGCGCGCGAGGGTGTCGCGGTGGTGGATTGCGGCCACAAGGGCATCGCCATCGAGAGCGGGCTGCCGCTGGTCCACGAACGGCCCGGTGTGACCTATGCCGGCGCGTCCGACGAGCACGGCCAGCTGGCCTGTTCCGCGGGCACCAAGCTGTCGGTGGGCGAGCGCCTGCGGCTGGTGCCGGGGCATTGCGACCCGACGGTCGATCGCTACGACTGGTATGTCGGGGTGCGGGACGGCTGGGTCGAGGCCGTCTGGCCGGTCGCCGCGCGTGGCATGATGGCCTGAGCGGCGACAGCCCGAAGACCGCCGCCGCTCAGGCATTTCGGGCTCAGACGTGGTGGATCACGTCCGAGCGGGGCGGTGGGCCCTGCAGGGTATTGATCAGGAACTGCAGGCCGAGCGCGCCGAAGCCGATCGGCAGCATGCCGTAGGGCAGCCACATCGGCGTGCCGAAGCCGCTCGAGACGCGTTCGCCATAGGCCCAGGCGTCGTAGGCCATGAGGCCGCCGCGCCAGGTGATGATCGCGCAGAACACGCAGCCGACGATGCCGACGATGGCGGACAGCACGCGCCGTCCGTTGTCGCCCATGCTGTCGGGCAGGAGCGTGATGCCGATATGCTCGCCGCGCCGCTGCACGTCCGCCGCCGTCATGACCGCCAGATAGACGACCAGGAAGGCGTTGATCTCCAGGCTCCAGGAGGTCGGCGCCGCGAAGATGTAGCGCATCGTCGCGTCATAGGTGATCGTCAGCGCCATGAAGGCGAGCACGACCTGGCCCAGGACCTGCAGAAGCCTGGCGAAATGTTCGAACAGCCTGACCGGAACGGCGAGCATCATGGTTCCCCTTACGCGTCTTCGCCGTGGGCGAGCGCAATGGCGCGGCGGCCGACCTCTTCACCGACCTCGGAGACCCAGCTCTCGCGGACATTGGCGCTGATCTCGTTGAAGCGCTCCACGGCGGCCTCGTCGGGCTCGATTTCCTCGATGCCGAGCTCGCGGAAGGCCGGCCAGTACTTCTGCTCGAAATAGTCGGTGTTGGCGACCTTGGCACTGTGGGTGTCGAACCATTCGACGCCGTCCATGAAGGCGTCGCGCACCGCCTGGTCCATCGCTTCCCAGCGATCGGTCTGGACGAACACGCCGATGGCGAAGCCGGTGAGCGGCATGCGGTAGACGTGGCCGACCTGCTCCTGGATGCTGCGGCCGTTGATCGTCGAGATATTGGCGACCGCCGCGTCGACCGTGCCGCGTTGCAGGGCGAGATAGAGCTCGGAAGAGGGGATACGCACCGAAGCGCCGCCCAGATCCTCGATCGCCTTGGTCGCCTCGAAGGAGACGACGCGGATCTTCTTGCCCTCGATGTCGTCGAGATTGCGGATCGGCGCGTCCTTGGTGCTCCAGATGTATTCCGGCTCCATGATGCCGCCGCCGAGGCTGAGGACGGTGAGGCCGTTCTTCTTCAACTCGTCCTGGATGAGCTGGAACAGCGGCGAACCACGCTTCAGCCGGTCGGGATTGCGGGCGAGGTCGCCGACGACGCCCGGCAGCCCGGTGATGCCGAGGATCGGCAGCGAACGGGTGACGTAGGACGTGGTGTGGAACATGAAGTCGATGGTGCCCGACCGCAGCGCCGGCAGCTGCTCGTCGGCCGACAGCAGGCGGCCGGAATCGTAGAAGTCGATGGCGACGGTTTCGCCGGCCTTCTCGTTGATCCGGTCGACCAGGCCCTGCGAGCCATAGGCGAGATCCGCGTAGGACGGCGGCAGGTAGGTGACGCCCGTCAGCTTCTGGGCGGCGGCGGCCTGCCTTGTGGTGCCAAGGCCCAGGGCCGAAGCCAGCGCGACGGCGCCCGTGGTGGTGATGAGCCTGCGTCTGTCTATGGTCATGTCTTTTCCTCCCTTGATGAAACTCAACGCATGAGATTGGGCAGCCAGAGGCTGATGGCGGGGAACAGCACGAAGATGATGAGCATCACGAACTGCACCATGACGAAGGGCACCACGCTGCGGACGATCTCCTCGATCTTCAGCATCGGGGCCACCGCCTTGAGCGTGTAGAGGTTGAGGCCGACCGGCGGCGTGACAACCGCGATCTCCAAATTCATCACCAGGATGATGCCGAACCACAAAGGGTCGTAGCCGAGCGTCGTGATCAGCGGCAGCAGGATCGGCGTGGTGACGACGATCAGCGACACCGCATCGACCAGCATGCCGAGGCCGACAAGGGCCAGCATGATCAGGACGAGGATGACCTCCGGCGGCAACTCGGTGCCGATCAGAAGGCCGGTGATCGCGTCGGGTACCCGCACGAGATTGAGATAGTCGCCGAAGATCCGGGCGCAGCCCATGATCAGCAGGATCGCGCCGGAGATGCGGGCGCTGGAGCCCAGCACCTTCATCGTGCCGCGGACGTCGACACTGCGGAAGATGACGGCGGCGATCAGGAAGGCGCCGACGGCGCCGAAGGCCGCGGCCTCCGATGGGGTGGCGACGCCCGTGTAGATCGTGCCGAGGACGACGGCGATCAGCAGGATGGCGTGCCAGATGCCGCCGATGGCGCGCAGGCGGTCGCCCCAGCTGTATTCGACATGGGCCTGGCGCGGTGCCTCTGCCGGATTGAGCAGCACCCGGAAGTAGAGATAGACCGACAGCGCCAGGGCGAGGGCGATGCCCGGCACGATGCCGCCGATGAACAGGTCGGCCACCGAGACGCCTGAGACCGCGCCGTAGATGATCAGCGGCACGCTGGGCGGGATCAGCATGGCCAGCGCCCCGGCGCTGACGACGCTGCCGGCGGCGATCGAGCGGCTGTAGCCGCGCGCCAGCATTTCCGGCACGGCGATGGAGCCGACCGCCGCGACGCCGGCGATCGAGACGCCGGAGACCGCACCGAAGACCGCCGAGGCGCCGACGGTGGAAATCGCCAGTCCGCCGCGCAGCCATTGCAGCCAGACGACGGCGGCGTGGAAGAGGTTCTTGCCGACGGGCGTCGCCGCAAGGAAATTGCCCATCAGCACGAAGAGCGGCAGCGCCAGCAATTCGAAGCTGTTGAGCTGGCCGAACAGCGAGGTCGGGCCGAAGAAGAAGGCCATCGACCCACGCGCCATGTAGAGGCCAGTGAGGCCGGCAGCGCCCAGCGCGAGGAAGATCGGCGCCCCGATGGCGATCATCGCCAGAAGGATGACGACGACGATGATGGGCTCGATCATCGCGGCGCCACCACGCCATGGGCGGCGGGCCGCCGCGTGCGTTCTGCACCAGGGGCCGACCGGCGGCCGGCATCAGCCTTCGTCGCGCGCATCCGCAATTCGAGTGGCAATGACGTTCCTCCCAATGGCCGGCTCGCGCGGCGCCGCTCCCTGGCGCGCCGCCCGTCCGGTCGCGTTCCCTAGATGATCTCGGCAGCTTCCAGCGCGTCGATCCGCGCGTCGTCGTAGTCCAGCCATTCGCGCAGCACCGGCCGGGTGTGTTCGCCGAGCTTCGGCCCGGTCCGCTCGACGGCGCCGGGCGAGGCGGAAAGGCGCGGGAAGACGTTCTGCATGGCGGTCGATCCCAGCGTCTCGTCCTCGACCCGCACGATCGATTCCCGCGCGATGAAGTGCGGGTCCTCCAGCATGTCGTGGGCGCGATAGGTCAGGCCGGCCGGGACGCCGGCCTCGGCGAGGAGCTCGACCAGCGGATGCGCCTCCTGCGTCTGCGTCCATTCGCCGATGATCGCGTCGATTTCCGCCTGGTTGCGGCCGCGCGCCTGGTGATTGGAGAAACGCGAGTCGTCGGCGAGCTCCGGCTGGCCCATCAGGGCCGTCAGCCGGCGGAACAGGCTGTCCTGATTGGCGCCGATGATGATCGTGTCGCCGTCCTTGGTGGGATAGGCGTTGGACGGCGCGATGCCCGGCAGGAAGCTGCCGGAGCGCTCGCGCACATGGCCGCCGCGGTCGTATTCGGTGACGACGCTCTCCATCACCGACAGGACGGCCTCGTAGATCGAGGCGTCGACCATCTGGCCTTCACCGGTGACATTGCGGTGCTGCAGCGCCAGGAGCGCGCCCTGGAAGCCGCTCTGGCCGGCCAGCGTGTCGCCGATCGACAGGCCGATGCGCACCGGCGGGCGGTCGGGGTAGCCGCCGATGTAGCGCATGCCGCCCATCGCCTCGCAGACGGCGGCGAAGCCGGCGCGGTTGCTGTAGGGGCCGGTCTGGCCGAAGCCGGTGATGCGGACCATGATCAGGCGCGGATTGATCGCCTTCAGCGTCTCGTAGTCGAGGCCCCAGGCCTCCATGCGTCCGGCACGGAAATTCTCGACGATGATGTCGGTCGACGCGACGAGTTCGCGGACCAGTTCCTGCGCTTCCGGCTTGCGCAGGTCGAGCGTCAACGACTTCTTGTTGCGGGCGATCACCGGCCACCACAGCGGATGGCCCTCGGCATCGGTGCGGCCCCACTGGCGCATGGCGTCGCCGACGCGCGGCGGCTCGATCTTCACGACCTCGGCGCCGAAATCCGCCAAGAGCTGCCCGCAGAAGGGACCGGCGATGAGCTGGCCCATTTCGAGCACACGGATTCCGTCTAGCGCTTTCATCGATCCTCCCGGGCATGTCCTCCACGGCCGCGTCCCACCGCGGCCGTCGCCAGCCCGAACCGGGGCTGCGCCGGCACGCTATCGCTATTGTATCCAATGCGTCAATCTTGCACTGCACCCAGAACGGAGCCGGCGCGGCCCGACGAGCCGGAGGTGGACCCGTTCGGCCGGGATCGGCTAGCGCGACGGCGGCGATGTCTCGGGGGCTTCCGGCGCCGTATCGCGGGCTGTCGTCAGGGCCGTGCGCGTTGCCAGCATATGCGAGCGCATCACCGCGGTGGCCCAGTCGCTGTCGCCGGCGGTCAATGCGTCGATGAGGACGCGGTGCTCGGCGAGGGAGCGTCGGATGTCGGGGCTGCGGAAACTGCCATAGGTGTGGATCAGGAGGCCGATCCCCATCAGGCGGAGGGCCGCTTCCTCCAACGTGCTGTTGCCGCTTGCCGCAGCGATCACCTGGTGGAACTCCTGGTTGAGCCGGGAAAGCCGCTCGATCTGGCCGCGATCGGCGACGATCTGTTCCATTTCCTCGGCGAGATGCGTCAGCCGGGCAAGGTCGGCCTCGCTGCGCCGGGTCGCAGCAAGCCCGGCGGCCGTGCCTTCGAGCAAGGCGCGGACGCCGTAGATCTCGGCGAGTTCGGCCTGCGAGCGGGTTTTGATCAGCGCCCCGATCCGCGGGATCATGTCGACGAAGCCGTCGCTGGCGAGCTTGTGCAGGGCGGCCCGGACGGGGGTGCGGCTCACCTCGTAGCGCTCGGCCAGCATTTCCTCCGTCAGCCGCGATCCGGGCGGGTGCTGGCCGCGGATGATGTCGGCCCGCACGTCCTCGTAGACGCGGTCGACGGTCCGCTGCTTGGCATTGCGATGGCGACTTCCGGTCATGGCCGGTCCCGAGGCTCCATGGGCGTGATTGGATACAATCGAAACGGGTTGCGAAAAGCAACTGCCGATCGCGCGCGACACTGGCGGGCGTCGGAACCGTGCCGGTTCAGCGGTTCTCGCGCCACCAGATGTAGAGACCGCTGGCGACCAGGATCACGGTGCCGAGGATCATCGGCGGTTGCAACGGGTCGCCGAACAGAACCACGCTGAGAATGCTGGCGACCAGAACCTGCGAATAGAGAAAGGGCGACAGCAGCGAGGCCGGCGCGTGGGAGAAGGCCGTGACGAGGGTGAAATGGCCGATCGATCCGGCAACGCCGCTGAGGACGAGCAGCGCCAGCGTCGCCGGGGCCGGCGTCTCCCAGAAGGGGATGATGACGAGGGTCAGGATGACCGCGCCGGCCGCCGTGGTGTTGAACTGCGTCGAGGCGGCGTCCTCGGTGCCGGCGAGGCGTCGGGTCATCAAGAGGTAGCAGGCGTTGAAGCCCGAGGCCGCCAAGGCGAAGCCCAGCGCCGGTTCGATGCCGGCGAAGCCCGGCCGCAGGATCAGCAGCATGCCGCAAAAGCCGGCGATGATCGCGCCGATCCGGTGGATGCCGATGCTCTCCTTCAGGACGATGACCGAGAGGATGGTCACGACGATCGGGGTGAAGAACAGGACGGCCGTCGCATCGGCCAGCGGCACGCGGGCAAGGGCGTTGTACATGCAGATCGTGGCGGCCAGGAGCAGCATGCCGCGTACGAGCTGCAGATAGGGGTGGCGGGCCTTCAGGAAGCCGGTGCCGGTGGTGGCGCCGAGATAGCTGCCGAGGATCAGCGTCTGGAAGAAATAGCGGCCCCAGATGACCTGCAGCACCGGCACGAGCGTCGTCAGATGCTTGCCGAGGGAATCCATACCCGCGAAGACGCTGCCGGCAAGGACCGTCAACAGGATGCCGGTCAGGAGAGAACTGAAGGATTTCACGGGATCGACGCCTTTGCTAAGCGTTGCTTACTGGAAAGCCGCGGCGCTGAAAAGCCGAACGGCTCGGCTGGAAGGTCGACATCCGGGATAAACGGTCCAGCCCTGCGCCACCCTCGTGGCAGCCATGTCGCCGGAGGCCGGCGAGCGGCGACGGCGTCGCTGGACTTCCCCGTCGCGCCCTTCTAGGCCACCGGCATCAGGCGGTGATGTCATGCAGACGAATGTTTCAGAACGGTCCGGCGCCCAAACGCCGCCGCTGCCCGGGGCCGATGGCCGTGGGCCGGTGCAGTCGTGGCTGCGCCACGCCATCGCGACCATCGTTCTGGCGGTGCCGCTGATCGGCGCGCAGCTGGCGCAAATGACCATGAACGTCACCGACACTGTGATGATCGGCTGGCTCGGCGCCACCGAACTGGCGGCCGGCGTCCTGGCCACCCAGACCTTCTTCATCGTCTTCATCTTCGGGGCCGGCTTCGCCCAGGCCGTGCTGCCGCTGGCGGCCGGCGCCGAGGGCCGCGGCGACGTGCGCGACGTGCGCCGCTCGATCCGCATGGGGCTGTGGGTGCTGATGCTCTACAGCGCGCTCGTCATGCTGCTGCTCTGGTACACCGAGGCGATCCTGGTGGCGCTCGGCCAGGACCCGGAAATCTCGGCCCTCGCCGGGGCCTATATGCGCGTCGCCCAATGGTCGATGTTTCCGGCGCTGCTGGTCCTGGGACTGCGCTCCTACCTGACCGTCGTCAACCGCGCCTATCTCGTCCTGGCGGTGATCCTCGTCGGCGCCGTGGTCAATGCCGGGCTGAACTATCTCCTGATCTTCGGCCATTTCGGCGCGCCGGCGCTGGGCATTGTCGGGGCGGCGGTGGCGACGCTCGGCAGCAACCTCCTGATGACCGGCCTGCTGGTCGCCTATACGGCGCTGGCGCCGAGCCTCAGGCGCTACGAGCTCTACGCCCGCTTCTGGCGGGCGGACTGGCCGGACTTCTTCGAGGTGCTGCGGCTCGGCTGGCCGATTGGCGCGACGATCATCGCCGAGGTCGGGCTGTTCGTCGCCTCCTCGATCATGATGGGCTGGCTCGGCACCATTCCGCTGGCCGCCCATGGCATCGCGCTGCAGATCGCCTCCATCGCCTTCATGGTGCCGCTTGGCCTGTCGAGCGCCGCCACGGTGCGGGTCGGGCTCGCCTTTGGTCGCGGCGACCGCCGCGATCTCGACCGGGCATCGGCGGTGGCGCTGGGCATCGGCACGCTGATCTCGATCGGCGGCGCATGCCTGTTCTGGTTCTGGCCGCAGGAGCTGATCGGGCTCTATCTCGATCGGGGCAACGCCAATGCCGAGGCGGTGCTGGCCTATGGCGTGCCGCTGCTGGTGGTCGCCGCGCTCTTCCAGATCGCCGATGCGCTGCAGGTCGTGGCTGCCGGCATCCTGCGCGGCGTGAAGGATACCCGCACGCCGATGCTGATCGCGCTGTTCAGCTATTGGCTGGTCGGCATGCCGGTGGCCTATGTCCTCGCCTTCATCGTGGGGTGGGGCGGCGTCGGCCTGTGGTGGGGGCTGGCCTTCGGCCTGTCCACCGCGGCGCTGCTGCTCAACGCCCGCTTCCTGCTGCGCGAGCGCTACGGCCTGCTCGACGCCTGACCGGACGCGGCAAGGGGGCCTCAGTCGCCGTTCTGTCGCCGCAGCAGGGTGGAGGAGACGGTCGAGCGCGGCCCGTGCAGGAACACCCAGGCCGGCGGCCGACGCAGGGGCAGGGCCCTGGCCGCCGTCTCCGGCAGGCGGAAGCGCGCCAGCACCTGCGGCGTGACCGCCGAGAGGACGGAGAGGGTCGAGCCGGGCCGGTCGACCACGGCGATCGGCAGGCTGGTCGCGATCTCCCGCCAGTCCTGCCAGCGATGGAAGCTGGCGAGGCTGTCTGCGCCCATGATCCAGACGAAATGCACGCGCGGATGGCGCCGCCGCAGCAAGGCGACCGTATCGGCCGAATAGCGGATGCGATGGCGCGCCTCGAAGGCGGTGGGCACCGAATGGGGGCCCGGCGCCAGCGCCCGGACCGCGGCCAGGCGTTCGCCGATCGGCCGCAGCTTGCCGTGATCCTTCAGCGGATTGCCCGGCGTCACCATCCACCAGACCTTATCGAGCCCGAGCCGCCGGCGGGCCGTCTCGGCGACCAGCAGATGGCCTTCATGCGGCGGGTTGAACGAGCCGCCGAACAGGCCGATCCGCATGCCGGGCTGCGCCGGTGGCATGGCCAGCGCCGCCGCATCGACGCCCTTGAGGGCGGCGGCGGCGGTATCGCCCAGCCTCACGGGCGGGTCTGACCGTTGCCGCGGACGCGATAGTTGAAGCTGGTCAACTGCTCGACGCCGACCGGGCCGCGCGCATGCATCTTGCCGGTGGCGATGCCGATCTCCGCGCCCATGCCGAACTCGCCGCCGTCGGCAAACTGGGTCGAGGCGTTGTGGAGGAGGATCGCCGAATCGATGCCGGCGAAGAAGGTCTCCGCCGTAACCGCGTCGTCGGTCACGATCGCTTCGGTGTGGTGCGAGGAATGGCTCTCGATATGGTCGATCGCGCCAGCGACGCCGTCGACCAGCGCGACGGAGATGATCGCGTCGAGATATTCGGTGACGAAGTCCGCGTCGGCGGCCGGCTCGGCGGTCGGGTAGCGCTCGCGCACCTCGTCGGTGGCGCGAATCTCGCAACCGGCCTCGCGCAGCGCTTCCATCAGCGGCAGCAGATGCGTGTCCGCGGCGGCGCGGTCGATCAGCAGGGTTTCCGCAGACCCGCAGATGCCGGTGCGGCGCATCTTGGAATTGACGACGATGTCCCGCGCCATGTCGAGATTGGCGGCCCGGTCGACATAGACGTGGCAGAGCCCTTCGAGATGGGCGAAGACCGGCACCCGCGCCTCATCCTGCACGCGGGCGACCAACGAACGGCCGCCGCGCGGCACGATGACGTCGATCGCACCGTCGAGGCCGCGCAGCATGGCGCCGACGGCCGCGCGGTCAGTGGACGGCACGATCTGGATGGCGTCCTCGGGCAGGCCGGCGGCAGTCAGCCCCGCGACCATCGCGGCGTGGATCGCGGCCGAGGAGCGGACCGAATCCGAGCCGCCGCGCAGGATCACCGCATTGCCGGATTTCAGGCAGAGCGCCCCGGCATCGGCGGTCACGTTCGGCCGGCTCTCGTAGATGACGCCGATGACGCCGAGCGGCGTGCGCACGCGCTCGATCGACAGGCCGTTCGGCCGGTCCCAGGCGGCGACGGTCGCGCCGACCGGGTCGGGCAGGGCGGCGATGGCGCGCAGGCCGTCGGCCATCGCGGTGATGCGGTCGGGCGTCAGCGTCAGCCGGTCGACGAAGGAGGCGGCCATGCCGGCCTCCGCCGCGCGGTCGAGATCCGCGGCATTCTCGGCGAGGATGGTGTCGGTGGAAGCGGCCAGCGCGTCGGCCATCGCCAGAAGCGCTGCGTTCTTCGTCTCCGTCGGCGCCAGGGCGAGGCGGCGCGCCGCGGCGCGGGCCCGCTTGCCGATGGCGTCCATCAGCGTGTCGATCGATCCGGTCTCGGTGCTGTCACGCATGGGTGTGGTCTCCGAAATCTGTACTGCGTCGCGGCAACGGGCAGGGCCTGTCGCCGTGCCTTCGCGCCGTCTGTTTCAGGCCGAGGTGAGCTGCTGGCCCGGCGTCTCCGCCGCGCCCGGATCGACGGCGAGGTCGTCGCGATGGATCATCGCCGCGCGGCCCTCATAGCCCAGGGCCGCGCCGATCTCGGAGGAGCGCAGGCCGGCGACCAGCCGCGCCTCGTCGGAATCATAGGCGATCAACCCACGGGCGATCTCGCGGCGGGCGTTGTCGTACACCGCCACCGTGTCGCCCCTGCGAAACTCGCCCTCGACCTTGCTGACCCCCGCCGGCAGCAGGCTGCGGCCGGCGGCCAGCGCCTTGACGGCGCCGGCATCCACGAACAGGCGACCGGTGGCATGGAGCTGGCCGGCGATCCAGCGCTTGCGGGCGCCGACCGGCGTGTCGACGGCGCGAAACAGCGTGGCGCGCTCGCCGGTCTCGATGGCGGAGAGAGGATAGAGCCGGTTGCCCGCCGTGATGATCATGGCGGTGCCGGAACCGGTCGCGATCCGCGCCGCGTCGATCTTGGTCTTCATGCCGCCGCGCGACAGTTCCGAACCGGCCGAGCCCGCCATCGCCTCGATCTGCGGCGTGATCTGATCGACCAGGGGAATGTGCTCGGCGTTCGGGTCGAGATGCGGCGGCGCAGTGTAGAGCCCGTCGACATCCGACAACAGGACCAGCATGTCGGCGTCGATCATCGTGGCGACCCGGGCGGCCAGCCGGTCATTGTCGCCGTAGCGGATCTCGGAGGTGGCGACCGTGTCGTTCTCGTTGATGACCGGCACGGCCTTGAGCGCCAGCAGCGTCGCGATGGTGGCGCGTGCATTCAGATAGCGCCGGCGCTCTTCGGTGTCCCCGAGGGTCAAGAGGATCTGCCCGGTCTCGATGCCGTGGCGGCCGAGGATCTCCAGATAGGTGCGCGATAGGGCGATCTGGCCCACCGAGGCGGCCGCCTGGCTTTCCTCCAGCCGCAGCGGACCGCGCGGCATCTTCAGGATCTTGCGGCCGAGCGCGATGGCGCCCGACGACACGACGAGAATCTCCCGGCCCTCGCCGACGAGGCGCGCAATGTCCTCGCCCAGCGATTCCAGCCAGGTCCGCTTCAGTCCGCGTTCGCGGTCCACGAGCAGCGACGAACCGATCTTGATGACGATCCGCCGGTAGCCGTGGAGGGGATTGCTCATCACTCCGCGTCCTTCTTCTCGGCCTCTTCCGCCTCGGCGCGTTCGGCCGCGGCCACGGCGAAGCGGTCGGGCTCTTCCTCTTCCGTGGGGGCGAGGCGGCTGATGCGGCTCTTCAGCTCGCGCAAAGCCTCGGTCATGCCCTCGCGGCTGACCGCCGAAAGGGCGAGCGGCGCGTAGCCGACGGCCACCTGCAGCTCCGCCAGCTTTTCCTCGCGGACCTCCGGCGTCAGCGTGTCGACCTGCGACAGGGCGACGAGCTCGGGCTTGTCGGCCAGGCCGTGCTCATAGGCTTCGAGCTCGCGCCGCACCGTGCGATAGGCGCCGGCGACGTCGTCCTCGCTGGACGAGACCAGATGAAGCAGCACGCTGGTGCGCTCGACATGGCCGAGGAAGCGATCGCCGATGCCGACGCCCTCATGGGCGCCCTCGATCAGGCCCGGAATGTCGGCGATGACGAATTCCGCCTCGTCGACCTTGGCGACACCGAGACCGGGATGCAGCGTGGTGAAGGGATAGTCGGCGATCTTCGGGCGGGCCCGCGTCACCGAGGCGAGGAAGGTCGACTTGCCGGCATTGGGCAGGCCGACGAGGCCGACATCGGCGATCAGCTTCAGCCGCAGCCAGATCGTCAGCTCCTCGCCCTCCTGGCCGGGATTGGCGCGCCGCGGCGCCTGGTTCACCGAGGTCTTGAAATAGGCGTTGCCGAAGCCGCCATTGCCGCCGGCGGCTATGCAGTGACGCTCGCCGATATCGGTCAGGTCGAACAGCAGCGTCTCGTTGTCCTCGGCAAAGATCTGGGTGCCGGCCGGCACCTTCAGCGTGATGTCCGAGCCCTTGCCGCCATTGCGGTTGCGGCCCATGCCGTGGCCGCCGGTCTTGGCCTTGAAATGCTGCTGGTAGCGATAGTCGATCAGCGTGTTGAGGCCGGCAACCGCCTCCACCCAGACGTCGCCGCCGCGGCCGCCATCGCCGCCGTCCGGCCCGCCGAACTCGATGTATTTCTCGCGGCGGAACGACACCGAGCCGGCACCGCCGTCACCGGATCGGACATAGACCTTGGCCTGGTCGAGGAATTTCATCTCTGTGCTCTCCTGAGCATGCGGTCGGTATGGCGGACGGCCCCTTCTAGCGGGCCGGTCGGGACTTGTGAACGGATCGCCGGCCAAGAGGCGGGCGATCCAGAGGATCATATGCGCGGACCCGGTCGGCCCGCGGCGTCAGTGGGCGTCGAGCGCAGCCTTGTCCTTGGCGAAGACCACGTCGGACGTGGCCAGCGGCACGCCGAATTTCGACACGCTGACATGGTTGGCGACCGTCCCGTCCGACTGTCGCGTCATGCGGTGGCGAAAGTGCAGCAGCGTATCGCCGCCGCCCGGCGGGTAGCCGTCATAGTCGAGAACGACACCGTTCGGCGCCAGCCTGCCGGAAACGGCCACCGGTGGTAACAATTCGCCGTCGTCGCCCTCGGTCCGCACCGTGCCGGTATAGAGGCCGGGGCTGGTCATGCCGAGGTCCCAGCGCTGCAGCCGGTCGCCGTCGGGAAAGCTGAACTGCTCGTCGAGAAGCAGCCGCCCATCCTGGCGCGTGCCGGAAAAGCGCGCGGTGAAGTCCTCGGTGAAGAACAGCGCCGTGGTGACCGATCCCTTCGAATAGGACGCCCCCGCGAAGAACTCCTCCAGTGCCAGGCCGTCGGCGACGGAGGCGGGCGGCACGTCGGCAGGATCGTCGCCGCAGGCCGCAAGCCCGGCCAGCAGCAGCGCCCCGGTGAGGGCGCCGCCGATCCTGCGCGCGACGACCATCCGGCGGCTCATGCCCGACCCCATGCCTTGAGCGACGTCCAGCACCGCCGGTCCATGACGAAATGCTCGCTGGCCACGCGCCCGGAACTGATCGTGTCGATGAGGCCGCTGCCGGTGAAGTGGAAGCCGCATTTGCGGATCACCCGGCGCGACGCCTCGTTGAGGACGCGGCAATCGACGGCGATGGCGTCGGCCTTCAGCGCGACGAACCCGTAATCGATCACGGCCTGCGCTGCCTCGGTGGCAAGACCCTTGCCCCAGAACCGGCGGCCGACCCAGTAACCGATGTCGAACCGGCCGGGCACGCTCTCCGGTTTCAGGCTGCAGCAGCCGACGAGGTCGCCGACGTCCTTCAGGCAGAGCGCAAAGACCGTTTCCGGTGCATGGTCGCTGATGAAGGCGCGGGCATCGGCCAGACCGTAGGGATGCGGCACGCGGGCCAGCATCCGGGCGATCTCGCGGTCGTTGATCAGCTTCGCCAGCGCGCCGGCATCGTCCATCGTCAGCGGCCGCAACAGCAGCCTGCGGGTCTCGATCGTCTCGCCGTCCCGTTCGACGGTCGTGTCCTCAAGCATCGCATCGTTCCTTCCAGACGCGAAAAGGGGAGATGGCGGTCCATCTCCCCTGTTGTGCTCTGAAGGTCCGATCGTTCGGAGGGTTCAGAGTGCCGGGTCGGTGGAACGCCGGCGCTCTGAAGCTCCGGTCACTCGGCGGCTTCGGCTTTCGGCATGACGGCCACGTAGGTGCGACCGTTCGCCTTGTGCTGGAACGCCACGTTGCCTTCGGCCTTCGCGAAGAGGGTATGGTCCTTGCCCATGCCGACATTGGCACCCGGATGCCAGCGCGTGCCGCGCTGACGGATCAGGATGTTGCCCGGAATGACGGACTCGCCACCGAACTTCTTCACGCCAAGGCGCTTGGACTCCGAATCGCGACCGTTGCGCGAAGAGCCGCCTGCTTTCTTATGTGCCATCGTAGGTCTCCTTGCCTGTCAGGGCTCGCGGGGGATATGGCCCCGGAATTACTGCTTCGCCAGTTCGCCGGCCTGGGCGCGCCAGTCTTCGATCTGCGCGGCGCTGAACGGCATGTTCGCGTCGATGCGGGCAACGTCCTCGTCGGACAGGGCCGCGATCTGGGCATAGGTGGTGATGCCCTGCTCGTTGAGCTGCTTCTCGGCGACCGGGCCGATGCCCTTGATCTTGGTCAGCTTGTCCTGCTCGCCGCCGGTCGGGGCGATGAACATCGGCACGTCCGGCGTGGCGTCGGTCGTCTCGGCGGACGGCTTGGGCGCAGCGACCTTGGCCGGCTTCGGCGCGGCGGCGGTCTGCGACGGGGCCTTGCCGTCGGTCAGGATCTCGGCGATGCGGATCATCGTCAGGTCCTGACGGTGGCCACGGGTACGCTTGGAGTTCTGGCGACGACGCTTCTTGAAGGAGATCACCTTCTTGCCGCGGGTCTGCTCGACGATCTCGGCCGTGACGGCAGCGCCCTGAACGAACGGCGCACCGATGGTCGAACCGACCATCAGGACCTCGTTGAAGGTCACGAGATCACCGGCGGCGCCCGGGAGACGCTCGATGGTGAACTTGTCGTTGGGGACAACGCGGTACTGCTTGCCACCGGTCTTAATGACTGCGAACATTTTAGCTCCGTTCGTTCGATCGGTTCTCGTGTCCCGCAGGACCCGGACCGTCTTCTTGTCAGTCGGTTACTGAATGGGCGAAAACAAACAGGCGCGGCAGTGCCACGCCCAGAATTGCGATTTGTGACTAGCGGCAAGGCCGCGCAAGGTCAAGCCTTCCGGCCGTCAAACCGGGTCCGGAGCCCTGGAGGTTTCCCCAGCGTCGAGTGCAAGCGCTGCGGGGCGGGCCCCGGCGGGCTAGAGCTTGCCGGCCTGCCGGCGCAGCAGTTCCAGCGCCTGCCGGTCGGTGCGGTCGCGGTGCAGCTGGTGTAGGCGCCCGGCTTCCTCGCTGTCGCGGTCGAGAATCGCCTGGACGATCTGCCGGTGTTCCTGGTCGGACTGGACCGGCTTGATGCGCAGCGGAATGATCGCCATGCGGGCCCGGTACTGCTGCTCCCAATATTGCCGCAGGGTCGCCTGCAGGCGGGAATTGCCGCACAGCGAGACGATATCCGAATGGAAGGCGTCGTCGAACTGCGACCAGCGCTCGATGTCGTCGCTGCGCGTCGCCTTCTCCATCTGGTCCATCAGCGATTTCAGCCGCTCGCTCTCGCTCGGCTCGAGCCCGCGCACGGCGGCAAGGCGCGCGGCCTGCACCTCCAGCGCCGAGAAGACCTCGTAGATTTCCGCCAGATCGTCGAGCGACTGGGCGCGCACGGTGACCCCGTGCCGGGGCTTCACCTCGACCAGCCCTTCCTCCTCCAGGCGGATCAGCGCCTCGCGGATCGGCGTGCGGCTGAGCGACAGAAGATTGGCAACCTCCGTCTCCAGGAGCGTCGTGCCGGGCGGCAGCCGACCCTCCAGGATCCGGTACTTCAGCTCGTGATAGGCCCGCTCGCGTGCCGCCATCTTGGCGACGCCCTGCATGCTCGGTCGGGGCCGCGAGCCGCTGGCGGGAGGACGGCGATGGGGTGCGTTCGTCGCATCCTGTTTCGTCAGTGCCGGCCTCCCTTGTTCATCTGCCGGGGATCCTTCTCCCGGTCGTCTTCGTCAGCTCTTCGAGCCGTCGGGCGTTGCGACCCCGTTCAGCTCGAAGACGATGTCGGACAGCATCGGCAGATAGTCGCTGCCGCGTCCGATCGCCTCGGCCGTGGCGAGGCCGTTCTTTACCGACGCCGAAACATGCGTGGCAATACCGCTCTGGTCGGCCATCGACACCACGTAGCGCATGTCCTTGTGGGCGTTGCGGATCGTGAACTTGTGGGCGTCGCGATCGCGGTCGACCACGTATTTCATGAAAGTCTGGTAGAAGCCCGAATCCATCCGGCCGCCGCTGATCACGCCGTGGAAGGTCTTGGCGTCGATGCCGTTCTTGGCGCCGATCGCCAGCGCTTCGGAATAGAGCGCCGCATAGCCGAGCGAGACGAAGTTGTTGAGCAGCTTCATCGTGTGCCCGGCGCCGATGTCGCCGACCCGCACGATCTTGCCGGCCCAGGTCTCCAGAAGCGGCTTCACCCGCTCGAAATCCGCCTCGGACGCGCCGACCATGGTGTCGAGCGTGCCCTCCCAGGCTTCCTTCGGCGTGCGCGACAGCGGCGCGTCGATCAGCGTCACGCCGGCCTCGCTGCAGCGTTCGGCCAGCGCCCGCGTCGAGACCGGATTGGCGGTCGAGCAATCGATGATCGTCCTGCAGGCGCCGTTCGCGGCGAGGATCTCGCCGACGACGGCTTCCACCTGCGGACTGCCGGGCAGGCAGAGGAAGATGATCTCGGCGGCCTTCGCAACGCCGACGACGCTGTCGGCCTCACTGGCGCCGCGGGACTTCAGATCCTCGATCGGCTCGCGGTTGCGATGGGCGAGGACGGTCAGCGTGTAGCCGGCCTCGACGATGTTCTTGGCCATGCCGTGGCCCATCAGGCCGACGCCGATGAAACCGATGCTGGGACGGTTCGTCATGTACACTCCTGCTCGAATGCCTGGGACGCTGCGCGGCGGTCAGGCTGCAGCTTTGCGTGCCGCTTCGTCGGCGATATGGGCGCGGATGATGTCCGCGAAATTGTCGTCGGCGACGAAGCCGACCTCGGACGCCCGCGAGGCGTCGAAATCACGCGGCCAGCCGGCGACGATCTTCTCGATGGTGGCGTCCGGCTCGCGGCGGATCAGGGCGACGGCCTCGTCGCCGGCGACCTCGCGCAGCGCCTCGATCATCTCGCCGATGGTGATCGACAGGCCCGGCATGGTCAGGCAGCGGCGGGCGCCCAGCGTCTCGGTGTCCATCGTCGCGGCATGCAGCAGGAAGCCGACCGCGGCGGCGGGGCTGGCAACCCAGTGGCGCACGCTGTCATCGACCGGCAGGATCGCCTCGTGGCCGGCCAGCGGCTCGCGGATGATGCCGGAGAAGAACCCAGACGCGGCCTTGTTCGGCTTGCCCGGGCGCACGACGATGGTCGGCAGGCGGATGCCGACGCCGTCGACGAAGCCCTTGCGGCTGTAATCCGACAGCAGCAGCTCGCCGATCGCCTTCTGGGCGCCGTAGCTGGTCAGCGGGGCCGACAGGAAGGTGTCGGTGATCGGGTCCTCGAACGGCGCGCCGAAGACGGCGATGGAGGAGGTGAAGACGAGACGCGGCCGGTAGACGCCGTCCTGCTGGCGGATCGCCTCGAGCAGATAGCGCGTGCCGTCGAGATTGATGGCGTAGCCCTTCTCGAACTCGGCCTCGGCCTCGCCGGAAACGATCGCGGCGAGATGGAAGATCATGTCCGGCCGCTTGTCGACCAGGGCGCGCACCGTCGCCTCGTCGGCGATGTTGCCGGCGCTGCACTCGATGGTGATGCCGCCGGCCTGGCTGTCGAAGGCCGGCTTGACGACGTCGAAGGCGTCGATCTCCGTGACCTTGTCGCCGAGGCGCGTGTCGTCGGCGATGATTGCCTCGATCAGCTGCCGGCCGACCATGCCGGCGGCGCCCAGTACCAGAATCCGCATCGTGTCCTCTTCCCTGTTGTCGTTCGGTGTCGTCGCGTGTGCTGCGCTCCTAGAGCGTCCAGCCGCCGTCGATCACCTGCATTGTTCCTGTCGTGAAGGCGCTCTCGTCCGAGGCGAGATAGACCGCCAGCATGGCGATCTCCGACGGCTTGCCGAGACGGCCCATGGGCTGGCGCTCGATGAACATCGCCTTGGCCTTGTCGGTGCCGCCGATCGTCTTGCCGAGATCGGCTATCCGCTCCTCCAGCGAGGGGGATTCGATCGTGCCGGGGCAGATGGCGTTGCAGCGGATGCCCTTGCCGACGAAGTCGACCGCGACCGAGCGCGTGAGGCCCGCCACCGCGGCCTTGGTCGCCATGTAGACATAGCGGTTCTGGGCGGCTTTGACCGGACCGGCGGCCGAGCAGATGTTGACGATCGAGCCGCCGCCCGCCTCGAGCATGCGCGGCAGAAGGCCCGCGATCATCCGGTGCATCGAGCGAACATTGAGATCGAAGGAGAAGTCCCAGGCCGCGTCGTCGCAGTCGAGAATGGTGCCGTGGTGAACGTAGCCGGCGCAGTTGAACAGGATATCCGGGGTCGGCACGCCGGCAAGATACGCCTTCACCGCCTCACTGTCGGTGACGTCCAGCGCGGCGGTATGGACCGGACCGAAGGCGTCGAGGCCTTCCAGCTTCTCCGCGTCGCGATCACTCGCATAGACGGTGGCGCCTTCCTTCAGGAAGGTCTCGACCACCTGACGGCCGATCCCCTGGCCGGCCGCGGTGCAGACGGCGGTCTTGCCGTCCAGGCGTTTCGTCATGGCTCTGTCCCGTTCCTCTCGGTGCGCGAAGCATTGCGCGGCGATGGTGTGAAAAGGGCGGGCCGCGTCATGCGCGGTCCGCCCCGTCAGATCAGTGGTTGTCGCGCGGCACCGGGGCGGACTTGCCGTCGATGCCGCCCTGGGCGAGGCGCTGATACGAGATCGCCGGCTCCAGCACCGCACCGGTGGAGAGCTGCGAGACGATGCCGCGCTGGATTTCCTGCCAGGGCGTCTGGTGCGCCGGATAGGCGTAGCCGCCGGCTTCCTCGAGCGCCTTGTGGCGCGCGGCGAGCTCCTCGTCGGAGATCAGGATGTTGGCGGTGCCGCGGCCCAGATCGATGCGGACCATGTCGCCGGTCTTCAGAATGGCGAGACCGCCGCCGGCCGCCGCCTCGGGCGAGGCGTTGAGGATCGACGGGCTGCCCGACGTGCCGGACTGCCGGCCATCACCGATGCAAGGCAGGGAGTGGATACCGCGCTTCAGGAGATAGTCGGGGGCCCGCATGTTCACGACTTCCGCCGCGCCCGGATAGCCGATCGGGCCGGCGCCGCGCATGAACAGGACCGAGCGCTCGTCCACCGCCGTCGCCGGATCGTCGATCCGGTGGTGGTAGTCCTCCGGGCCGTCGAAGACGATCGCCTTGCCCTCGAAGGCCATCGGGTCGTCGGCGTTGGAGAGATAGCGGTCGCGGAACTCCTTGGAGATCACCGACAGCTTCATGATGGCGGAATCGAAGAGATTGCCCTTCAGGACGCGGAAGCCGGCATGGTCGATCAGCGGCCGGTCGATCGGCCGGATGACGTTCTCGTCCTCGATGATCGCGCCGCGGCAATTGTCGCCGATGGTCTTGCCGTTGGCGGTCGGCGCGTCCTCGTGGATCAGGCCCCTTTCCATCAGCTGGTTGACCACCGCCGGCACGCCGCCGGCATGGTAATAGTCCTCGGCGAGATACTCGCCGGCCGGCTGCAGATTGACCAGCAGCGGCACTTCCTCGCCATAGGTCTGCCAGTCGTCGATGGTCAGCTCGACGCCGAGGTGACGGGCGAGGCCGTTGAGGTGGATCGGCGCGTTGGTCGAGCCGCCGATGGCTGAATTGACGCGGATCGCGTTGATGAACGCGTCCTTGGTCATGATGTCGGTCGGCTTCAGGTCTTCGTGGACCATCTCGACGATACGCTTGCCGGTCAGATAGGCGACCTCCTGGCGATCGCGGTAGGGGGCGGGGATCGCCGCCGAGCCCGGCAGCTGCATGCCCAGCGCCTCAGCCAGCGAGTTCATCGTCGAGGCCGTGCCCATGGTGTTGCAGTAGCCCGTCGACGGCGCCGAGGAGGCGACCAGCTTGACGAAGCCGGCATAGTCGATCTCGCCGGCGGCCATCATCTCGCGGGCCTTCCAGACGATCGTGCCCGAACCGGTGCGCTCGCCGCGGAACCAGCCGTTCAGCATCGGGCCGACCGACAGCGCGATCGACGGCAGGTTGACGGTGGCCGCGCCCATCAGCATGGCGGGGGTGGTCTTGTCGCAGCCGATGGTCAGTACGACGCCGTCGAGCGGGTAGCCGTAGAGCACCTCCACGAGGCCGAGATAGGCGAGGTTACGGTCGAGGCCCGCGGTCGGGCGCTTGCCGGTCTCCTGGATCGGATGGACCGGAAACTCCAGCGCGATGCCGCCGGCCTCGCGAATGCCCTCGCGCACCCGCTTGGCGAGTTCGAGATGATGGCGGTTGCAGGGGCTGAGATCGGAGCCGGTCTGGGCGATGCCGATGATCGGCTTGCCCGACTGCAGCTCTTCCTGGCTGAGGCCGAAATTCAGATAGCGCTCGAGATACAGCGCGGTCATGTCCGGATTGGAAGGATTGTCGAACCACGCGCGCGAGCGCAGCGGGCCGGCTTTGATGTCGTTGGTCATGGGGTCTCCGGAACGTCGATCTCTGGTTGCATCCGCAGCGCGGGCAGCCTCTGACGCAATGTATACATTAACCCGGCGCCGGTTCCAACCCGTGACGCGGTGTCACGCGGTGAATGAATCGGCAGCCGGGTGATTTGGGTTCTTGGTGTCAGCTGCGCGCCGGCGACTTGTAGGCGGTCATCCAGCCGAGACCGGCGTCGGTTGTCGTGCGCGGGCGGTATTCCGCGCCGACATGGCCGTCCCAGCCGAGGTCGGCCATGGCCGGCAGCAGGCGGTCATAGGCGATTTCGCCCTCGTCCGGCTCGCCGCGCGAGGGAACGGCGGCGATCTGCAGATGGCCGATCACCGGCAGATGCTGCTCGAAGCGCTTGAGGAGGTCACCCTCCATGATCTGCGCGTGATAGCAGTCGAACATGATCTTCAGATTGGGCTTGCCGACCCGCGCGATGATCTCGGCGGCCTGCGCCTGATAGGACAGGAAATAGCCCGGCGCATCGCGCTGGTTGATCGGCTCGATGAGGATCGTCATGTCGCCGGCGGCCTCGCAGGCATAGGCGAGATTGGCCTCGAACGTCGCCTGCGCGCCGTCCACACCGTGCGACTTGCCGGCCATCACGTGCACCGCGCCGGCGCCGATCGCCCTGGCATAATCGACGGCCTGGTCGATGGCGGCGCGGGCTTCCTCGACGCGGTCGGGCAGGGCGGCGAGGCCGAAATCACCCTCGCGGTCGCCGCGGCTGGTATTGAGGCCGAGCATCTTCAGGCCGGTCTCGTCGAGGGCGGCCTTCACGGCAGCCGGATCGACCGCATAGGGGAAGTGGCACTCGACCGCGTCGAAGCCGGCGTCTCTGGCGCGCCGGATGGCGTCGGGCAGGGCAAGCTCCTGCCACAGGAATCCGAGATTGGCGGAAAAGCGGATCGTCGGCACGGCTGATCTCCAGAAGGCGCTGCGCATCCCCTGTGGATACGCAAGGCCCCGCTATGGCCCATGCGCGATCCGTACGCAAAGGGGCCGTCGCGGAAAAGGCGCGCCATGGTAAGGCGAGCGAGGCGGCGATCAGTAGCGGTCGGCGCGGATCAGATCGTCGATGCTGATCGGCTCCAGCGCGGCGCTGGTGGAACCCGCCGACCGGGACGCGGCCATGGTTGCCATGGCGGACGGCTGGGCAGCGGGGCGCCTGGGATCGTAGGGCTCGGGATTGCGGAACGGCGGGTCGCTCAGCCGGCGGGCATTCTTGCGTTTCTCGTAGAAGACGTTGCCGCCCGCTTCGACGAGGTAATGCATGTTGGTGTAGGGGAAGGTCATGCCGGCGGTGTGGAAGAACATCGCCTTCTCGACATTGCGGTGGCGGGCGCCGTTCAGCACCTTGGTGGCGGTCCGCGACGCGAGATCCTTGCCCTTTTCCATCGAGCGCGTGAGGACGCCCGGCGCGAACTGGTTCTTCTGGCCGACGACGCCGCAGACGGTCTTGGGGTAGCGGCCGCTCTCCAGACGGTTCATCACCACGGTGCCGACCGCGATCATGCCCTCTTCGCTGCTGCGGTTGGATTCGAAATACATCACCCGCGTCATGCATTCATGCGCCGTCATCGGACGCAGGCGCGGCCCGCCGGCGCAGGCGCCCAGCACCGTGACCAGGGCAAGAAGCGCCAGTGTCGCCCGGGTGCGCGTGATGGTGGGTCGAAATGCCATGCGGCAAGCCTCGGCAGGGTGTCGGGGCACAGCCAGCATCGCCTGCGCCCAAACCCGACAAATCGCCGAAATTTCTTAATCGCGCGTTCAGATGGCGCGACGCACGGCGGCCCATCGGCCGGCATCGTTAAAATTATCTGAAATTCCGGCGGGTTTGACGGGGCGGTGCTGGTTGCAGCGGACTTGCCGGCTCCGCGAGCGGCGGTGCGGGGGCATGCCGGACGTCCCACACGGACTGGAGATTCGCCTCCGGAGCGGCTATGCCGAAGGCGCGGTTCACTGGCAACGCAACGTCGGCTTTTCGATGCCGGCCGTCGGCCGCCGTGCCGCCGTGATGTTAAGCGAGGCGGATTGCCCGCCGGCCTGTCCCGTTCCGCGCCCATCGGAGGCTTCGATCCTGACCTGCAGCCTTCCTCGCCCCGGCCTGTCGTTCCTTGTCTGCCTGCTCATCGCATTGGCGGGCTGCGCGGGCCGGCCCCTGGGCACGATGGTGCCGATCGCCGGAACCGTCGCCGGCGCCAGCACGGTCGACATGCTGGTCGCCACCACGCGCGCGCCGTCGCCGGTCGCCGGCGTCGTCTATACAGGCAATCGCGGCAGCACCCTGTCGGTGGACAACATCGTCGTCTCGGTCCCGCCCTCCGCCAATCGCAATGCAGGCGAACTGACCTATCCCACCGCCACCGCGGCCAATCCGCAGACCGAATTCGCGGTGCTGAAGCTGGCGCCGATGGACGATGCGGCGGCGCAGCGCTGGTTCCACCGGGTGGCCGGCACCAAGCAGGGCGACGTCCTGATCTTCGTCCACGGCTTCAACACGACCTATGAGGAATCGGTCTTCCGCTTCGCCCAGATCGCCCATGACACGGCGGCCTCGGCGGCGCCGATCCTGTTTTCCTGGCCGTCCCACGGCAGCGTCTTCGACTATCTCTACGACCGCGAGAGCGCCAATTTCTCGCGCAACGCGCTGGAAGAGATCATCGAGAAGGCCGCCGACGATCCGCGCGTGCGCAATGTCACGGTGATGGCCCATTCGATGGGAAGCTGGCTGACCATGGAGGCGCTGCGGCAGCTGTCGATCCGCCGCGGCAAGCTGCCGGCCAAGGTCCGCAACGTGATCCTCGCCTCGCCCGATCTCGACGTCGATGTCTTCTCCCACCAGCTCGACGAGATCGACACCGAGCGCACGCAGCTGACCATCTTCGCCTCGACCGACGACCGCGCCCTGCAGGTGTCGCGGCGGCTGGCCGGCGGCGTCCAGCGCCTCGGTGCCATCGACGTGTCGCAGGAACCGTATCGCAGCGGCATCGAGGCCAAGGGCGTCGACGTGATCGACCTGTCCGCGCTGCAGTCGGGCTCGGCCCTCAATCATTCGAAATTCGCCGAGAGCCCGCAGATCGTGCGGCTCATCGGCCAGCGGCTGATCGCCGGGCAGGCGATCGGCGAAGAGGGCATCTCTCTTGGCGAGACCCTGGGCGCGGCGGCCCTCGGCACGGCCCAGACCGTCGGCTCGGCGGCCGGTGCGGTGGTCACCGCCCCCGGTGCGCTCATCAGCCAGCGCGGCCGCGAAGAGTTCGGCCGGCAGGTCGGCAATATGGGCCGCAATCTCGGCGGCACGCTGCAGACGGCCACCGGCCAGTAGGGCCTGGCCACAATCCTCTTCGGCTTTCCAGGCGCAGCGCTGACACGCGGTGGGACCGGCGTGTCGTTCGGTGCGCGCATCGGATCGCGGTCATCGCCTAGGCAGGGGCGGCAATAATCGCTGTTGCCCGAGAGGCAATCGGGTCAATTTTTGACCAGACGATAAAAAATTTGACCTTTTGAAAAACTGGCATCATTCTAATCTTCCACGAGCCGTCGAAGGCCGGAAGATCGCCGTCGCCGGCTCCCTGGAAGGTTTCGAGGGGGATGCGACGCATGAACGAAACCCGACCGTTCCGGCCCGATATCGGCGCAGGGCGCCTCGCTTCCGACAAGCTGGCGGGCAATTTCTCTGACATCCATCCGCCGCTCGAGCAGCACGAGGCGCTGGTCGAGGCCGATCGTTGCTATTTCTGCTACGACGCGCCGTGCATGACGGCCTGTCCGACGTCGATCGACATCCCGCTGTTCATCCGCGAGATCCAGGCCGGCAACCCGACCGGCGCGGCGAAGACCATCCTCTCGTCGAACATACTCGGCGGTATGTGCGCCCGGGTCTGCCCGACCGAGACCTTGTGCGAGGAGGTCTGTGTCCGCGAAGTGGGCGAGGGCAAGCCGGTGAAGATCGGCCTCCTGCAGCGCTATGCGACCGACCATCTGATGGAGGCGGGGGAGCATCCCTTCACCCGCGCCGAGCCGACCGGCAAGACGATCGCCGTGGTCGGCGCCGGGCCCGCCGGCCTCTCCTGCGCCCATCGGCTCGCCCTGCACGGTCACGACGTCACGCTCTATGACGCACGGCCCAAGCCCGGCGGCCTCAACGAATATGGCATCGCCGCCTACAAGGCGACGGAACAGTTCGCCCAGCGCGAAGTGGACTTCATCCTCTCCATCGGCGGCATCACGCTGGAGACCGGCAAGGCGCTCGGTCGCGACATCCATCTCGCCGATCTGCGCCGCGACTACGACGCGGTCTTCCTCGGGCTCGGTCTGGCCGGCGTCAACGCCCTCGGCGCCGAGGGCGAGACGAGCAGCGGTTCGGCCGACGCCGTCGCTTGGATCGCGGATCTCCGCCAGACCACCGATCTCACCAACCTGCCGGTCGGCCGCCGCGTCGTCGTCATCGGCGGCGGCATGACCGCCGTCGACGCGGCCGTGCAGGCCAAGGCGCTCGGCGCGGAGGAGGTGACCATTGCCTATCGCCGGGGCCAGGACGCCATGAACGCCTCGGCCTACGAGCAGGAGATCGCCCAGACCCGCGGCGTGCAGATCCGCTGCCATCTGCAGCCAAAGCGCATTCTCGCCGAGGGGGGCCATGTCCGCGGCATCGAACTGGAGCGCACGACCATCGAGAACGGCCGGCTGACGGGCACCGGCGAGACGGTGACCATCGAGGCCGACCAGATCTTCAAGGCGATCGGCCAGAGCTTCCTGCCCGATGGCCTCGACGACGAGAGCGACGGCATCGCGCTGGAGCGCGGGCGCATCCGCGTCGATGCCGAGCGACGCACGTCGCTCAAGGGCGTGTGGGCCGGCGGCGACTGCATTTTCGAGGGCGAGGACCTCACCGTCGTGGCCGTCGAGGACGGCAAGGTCGCAGCCGAAAGCATCCATGCGGAGCTGGCGGCGGAGAAGGGGCTCGGCGCCCGGATCGCTGGTGTCATGTCCGATGCGGTCGAAGCACTGACCCCCGGTCGGATCTAGGGAGAACGAGCCATGGCCAATCTCGCGACGAACTTTCTCGGCATCTCCTCGCCGAATCCGTTCTGGCTCGCCTCGGCGCCGCCGACCGACAAGGAATACAATGTCCAGCGCGCCTTCGAGCAGGGCTGGGGCGGGGTCGTCTGGAAGACCCTCGGCGAGGACCCGCCGGTGGTCAATGTCAACGGCCCGCGCTACGGCGCGATCTATGGCCCGGACCGGCGGCTGCTGGGTCTGAACAATATCGAGCTGATCACCGACAGGGCGCTCGATACGAACCTCGAGGAAATCGCGCGGGTCAAGCGCAACTGGCCCGATCGGGCGATGATCGTGTCGCTGATGGTGCCCTGCGAGGAGGCGCCCTGGCAGAAGATCCTCGCCCTCGTCGAGGAGACCGGCGCCGACGGTGTGGAACTGAATTTCGGCTGCCCGCACGGCATGAGCGAGCGCGGCATGGGCGCGGCGGTCGGTCAGGTGCCCGAATATATCGAGATGGTCGCGCGCTGGTGCAAGCAGCACTCGAAGCTGCCGGTCATCGTCAAGCTGACCCCGAACATCACCGACATCCGCTTTCCGGCCCGGGCGGCCAGGAAGGGCGGCGCCGACGCGGTGTCGCTGATCAACACCATCTCGTCGATCGTCTCCATCGACCTCGACAATTTCGCCCCGACCCCGTCCATCGACGGCAAGGGCAGCCATGGCGGCTATTGCGGCCCGGCGGTCAAGCCGATCGCGCTCAACATGGTGGCGGAGATCGCCCGCGATCCCGAGACGGCCGGAATGCCCATGTCGGGCATTGGCGGCATCACCACCTGGCGCGACGCGGCGGAGTTCATCGCGCTTGGCTGCGGCACCGTGCAGGTCTGCACGGCGGCGATGACCTACGGCTTCAAGGTGGTGAAGGAGATGAGCTCCGGCCTGTCCGACTGGATGGACGAGAAGGGCTATGCCTCGATCGAGGATTTCCGCGGCCGCGCCGCACCCAACGTCACCGACTGGCAGTATCTCAACCTCAACTACGTCACCAAGGCGCGGATCGACCAGGACAAGTGCATCTCCTGCGGGCGCTGCCACATCGCCTGCGAGGACACCTCGCATCAGGCGATCACCAGCATGGTCGACGGCATCCGCAAGTTCGAGGTGATCGACGAGGAATGCGTCGGCTGCAATCTGTGCGTCGACGTCTGCCCGGTCGAGGACTGCATCACCATGGAGCGGATCACCGGCTTCGATCCGCGCACCAAGCGGCCGATCCCCGACACCTACGGCAACTGGACGAGCCATCCGAACAATCCGATGGCGAAGGAGCGCCAGCAGCACGCCGCCGAGCCGGTGGTGCTGCCCGACGCCGCCGAGTGACGCGACACGGCGTCGCGCGGAGGCGACGGCCGTAGGCATCTCCTGGCTGACGGAGGGCGGCATCGGGACAAGCATCGGGGGGAGGGGACCGATTTGAGCGAACGCACCGATGCGGTCGTCGTGGGCGCTGGCCTGGCCGGACTGGTGGCGGCGAGCGAACTGGCCGACGCCGGACGCCGCGTCGTCATCGTTGATCAGGAGAGCGCCGATCATCTCGGCGGGCAGGCCTTCTGGTCGCTCGGTGGCCTGTTCATGGTGGACACCCCCGAACAGCGCCGCCTGGGCATTCGCGACAGCCGCGAACTGGCGCTGCAGGATTGGCTGGGCTCGGCCGGCTTCGACCGCGAGGAGGATCACTGGCCGCGCATCGTCGCCGAGGCCTATGTGGACTTCGCCGCCGGCGAGATGCGGTCCTGGCTGCATGCGATGGGCCTGCGCTGGTTTCCGGTCGTCGGCTGGGCCGAGCGCGGCGGCAGCCTGGCCACCGGCCATGGCAATTCCGTGCCGCGCTTTCACATCACCTGGGGTACCGGTCCCGGTGTGCTCGCGCCCTTCGAGCGGCGCGTGCGCGCGCACATGGCGGCCGGGCGCATCATCCTGAAAGGCCGCCACCGGGTCAGCGAATTGCGGATCGTCGATGGCACGGCGACGGGCGTTGCGGGCGAAATCCTCGCCCCGGCCACGACGGCCCGCGGAGAAACCTCGTCCCGCGCGGTGATCGGCGATTTCGAGATCGAGGCCGGCGCGATCCTGCTGACGGCCGGCGGGGTCGGCGGCAATCACGAGATGGTACGGTGCAACTGGCCGGTCGCGCGGCTCGGACCGGCGCCGCAGAAGATGATCTCGGGCGTTCCAGCCCATGTCGACGGTCGCATGCTGGAGATCGCCGAGGCGGCCGGCGGCCGCGTCATCAACCGCGACCGCATGTGGCACTATACCGAGGGTGTCACCAATCACGACCCGATCTGGCCGATGCACGGCATCCGCATCCTGCCCGGCCCGTCGTCCCTGTGGTTCGATGCGCTCGGCAATCGCATGGAGCCGCCGGCACTGCCGGGTTTCGACACGCTGGCGACCCTCAAGCGGATCCTGTCGACCGGCCATTGCCATTCCTGGTTCGTGCTGACCCAGTCGATCATCAAGAAGGAATTCGCGCTGTCCGGGTCCGAACAGAACCCGGACATGACCGGCAAGGACTGGCGCGCCGTGCTGCGCAACCGGCGCGGCCGCAATGCACCGCCACCGGTCGAGGCGTTCAAGCGGCATGGCGAGGATTTCGTCGTTGCCGACACATTGGGCGAACTGGTCGACGGCATGAACGCGATTGCCGGCGAGCCGAGGCTCGACCGGGCGCATCTGGAAGCGCAGATCGTCGCGCGCGATCGCGAGATCGCCAACCCCTTCTCCAAGGATGCGCAGATCATCGCGCTGCGCGGCGCCCGCCGGTATCTGGGCGACCGGCTGATCCGGACCGCCAGGCCCCATGCGATCCTCGATCCCGCCCATGGACCGCTGATCGCTGTCCGCCTGAACGTCCTGACGCGCAAGACTCTCGGCGGTCTTCATGCGGATCTGGACGGCCGGGTGCTCGCGGCGGACGATCGGCCCATCCCGGGATTGTATGCCGCTGGCGAGATCGCCGGCTTCGGCGGCGGCGGCTACCACGGATACAATGCGCTCGAAGGCGGCTTTCTTGGCGGCTGCCTGTTCTCCGGACGCCGCGCCGGCCGGTATGCAGCCAAAGCCACAGGTTGAAAAACCGGCGAAAATAATTCGCGCGACCCGTCGTCACGTAACCGTGAAGTAACCTAGCCGAAGCATTCTTCTGTCAGAACTGCTGCGTGCGCGTCGAGAATGCGGTTGCCTGAAATGGCAGCCGATTGGGAAATGAGCTGTATGTCGATCCATTTGCGTCTCATTATCGGCAGTTCGATCTTCGCGGTGCTGGCGCTCCTGTTCGCGGCCTTTTCCTATCATTCCCAGTCCGTCTCCCTCGGTTTCGCGCAGAATTTCTACGACGGCGGGATCGATCCGCTGGGGCGGCTTCAGGTCGCCAAGGGCAAGACGGTCGCATTGGCCGAGAGCCTCGGCGCCCAGGAGACAGCCAGCGGCAGCGACGCGCAGGTCCGGCTGGAACCGGCGATGCGCACCATCTCCTCGATCAAGGCCGACGTGCAGACAGCCCTCGCCCAGTCCGGCTCCGCCGAGGTTCAGGCCATCCTGTCCGAGCTCCTGTATCCGTTGAGCCGGCTGGAAGCCTCCGGCGGCAACATGTCGGCCCGCATGGCGGCCCGCGAGATCGCCAGCACCGCGCTGGTTCTCGACCGCGCGGTCACGGCGATGAACGCCGACCTGGTGCAGACCAAGGCCGAGGCGGTCGGCGCCATCGAAAGCGCGCGGTTGCGCAATTTCGCCGGCCTGGCTGCGATCCTCATCGGCATGGCGGGCTTTGCCGTCTTCCTGTCGCGCTCCGTCGGCGCCTCGCTGCGGCGGGTGTCGGGCCTTGCCCGCAACCTGGCCAGCGGCATCGAGTGCGACATGATCGAGGCCCGCGGCCCGAGCGAGGTGCGCGATGTTCTGAATGCCCTTCGCCAGATGCAGGAGCATTGCGAGAAGCTCGAGACGATGATGCTCGACAAGGTCGACCTGATGGCCGGCCGGCTCAACACGCAGCAGGACCAGCTGACCGCGGCCCTGAACAACATGACCCAGGCGCTCTGCATGCTGGACGGCCAGAAGCGCATGATCCTGTGCAACGAGACCTTCACCGAACTCTTCGGCGATCATCCGGCGGGCACCAACGCCCGCGACTTCTTCACCGATGCGCGGCTGACCGGCCGTGTCGCCCCGAACGACACGGCGTCGCATGTCCAGGAAGTCGGCGAGGGTCAGATCATGGAAGTGAAGCGTCGCGGCATGTCCGGCGACGGCCTTCTGATCACCTTCGAGGACATCACCGAGCGCGAGGCCATCGCCCGGCGCCTGCAGCATCTCTCCGGCCACGACGCCCTGACCGAACTGCCCAATCGCGGCGTCTTCGCCGAAATCCTCGACGAGGCGCTCGGCAAGGGCCGCAAGGCGCTGACCATCGCGGTCATCGACATTCGCGGCTTCAAGACCATCAACGACACCTATGGCCATCCCGTCGGCGACGCCATCCTGCGCCAGTGCGGTGCGCGGCTGATCGAGAAGGCCGGCACGAAGGCGACGGTTGCGCGCCTCGGCGGCAACGAATTCGCCGTCATCCTCCTCGGCGGCCGCTCCGCCGCCGATGCCGAGGATCTCGCTCGTTCGATGGTCGCCAGCTTCGACGAGCCCTTCGAGGTCGAGGGGCGCAACATCAGCGCCGCCGGCAGCGTCGGCGCCCTTTATGTTGCAGGCGGCAAGCGGCCCGTGGATCTCGACGCCGCGATCGCGCTGCAAAATTGCGACCTCGCGCTCTACCAGGCCAAGCAGTCGGCCGGCAGCAGCTACCGCATGTTCCAGCCGAGCATGCGCCAGAAGCTGCAGCAGCGCCGCGAACTGGAGATCGACCTGCAGAAGGCGATCGAAGAGGGCCAGTTCGAGCTGTTCTACCAGCCCTTCGTCGATACCGGGCGCCGCGCGATCAGCGGCTTCGAGGCCCTGCTGCGCTGGAACCACCCGGAACGCGGCCGCGTCAGCCCCTCCACCTTCATCCCGCTGGCCGAGGAAACCGGGCTGATTACCCAGATCGGCCTGTGGGCGCTGGAAACCGCCTGCGAGCAGGCGTCGAGCTGGGTCAGCGATCTCGCCATCTCGGTCAACCTCTCGGCGGTGCAGTTCAAGAGCCCGACCCTCGTCGCCGATGTGCGGCGCGTTCTGGCCAAGTCCGGGCTGCAGCCGTCGCGACTGCAGATCGAGGTCACCGAATCCCTGTTCCTCGACGAGGGCGACAAGGTGCTCTCGATCCTGACGGAATTCCGCCGGATGGGCCTGACCATCTCGATGGACGATTTCGGCACCGGCTATTCCTCGCTCGGCTATCTGAACCGCTTCCCCTTCGACAAGATCAAGATCGACCAGTCCTTCGTGCGCGACATGTCGCGGCCGGAGAACATCGCCATCGTGCGTTCGGTCATCGGCCTGTCCAACGCCCTCGACATGCGGGTCATCGCCGAGGGTATCGAGACGCCGGAGCAGATGCGCATTCTCTACGCCGAGGGATGCCGCGAGATGCAGGGCTATTATTTCTCGCGGCCGCGCCCGGCTTCGGACCTGCCGAAGATGCTGGTCGAGATCGCCGACCGCTGGCCGCATGAATTCGAGGCGCTGACCCAGGACGCGATCGAGCCGCGCAGCACCGCGGCCACCGCCGCCTGAGCGGTGGGCGAGCGCAATCCGTCCGACCGCGAGTGAACGTCAATCCCGTGGCCGGATGCCGTTGAGGACGACCGACAGCACGGCCTGCGCGGTCTGCTCGCGGAAGCCGGGCGCATCGACCTGACGGCCGACGATCGCGCGGATCTGCACGTCGAAATCGGCATAGTGCTGGGTCGTCGCCCAGATCATGAAGATCAGATGGTACGGATCGACCGGTGCGAGCTGGCCACGATCGACCCAGTCCCGAATGACCCGCGCCTTCACGTCGACGAGCTGCTTGAGCCGGGTGGCGAGAAAGTCGCCGACCACCGGGGCCCCGGCCAGGACCTCGTTGGCGAACAGGCGCGAGGCGGCCGGATTGTCTTCCGACATGGCGAGCTTGGCGGTGATGTAGCGGCGCAGCTCCTCGATCGGGTCGCCGTCGGCGTTCATCGCTTCCAGCGGCGCCAGCCAGTCGTCCAGCGTGTGCTCCAGCACCGCCCGGTAGATGTCCTGCTTGCGGCGGAAATAATAGAGGAGATTCGGCTTCGACATCTTCGCCCGCACGGCGATCTGGTCGACGGTCGATCCCCGGAAGCCGTTGACCGAAAACACTTCGAGCGCGGCGTCCAGGATGATCTCGCGGTTGATCGCCTGGATGCGGGTCGGCTGGCGGTCGCCATGCGGCAACTCTGTGCCGGAATGCTCGACTGTCTGGTCCACGCGTTCCGCCCTCTCCAAACCGGAGTCTGCCCGCCTATTTTGCACTGCGATATTCTGCGCAGATCTTCAGCAGGACGCTTGACCGATTCCTGACGACCTTCTAGCCTCGCTTTTGACCAATTAGTCAAGATTTCGGACGATCCGGGCTTCGGAACCGTCCCATTGAGGCGGCAGCCGATGAACGAGAACGCACCGATCGCGCCCAACAATCTCGAAGCCTTCTGGATGCCGTTCACCGCGAACCGGCAGTTCAAGCAGACGCCGCGCATGTTCGTCGCGGCCAAGGACATGCACTACACCACGTCCGACGGGCGCCAGGTACTGGATGGCACCGCCGGCCTGTGGTGCGTCAATGCCGGCCATTGCCGGCCGCGGATCGTCGAGGCGATCCAGAAGCAGGCGGCCGAGCTCGACTACGCGCCGGCCTTCCAGATGGGACATCCGAAGGCCTTCGAACTGGCCTCGCGCCTTGCCGCGATCGCGCCGTCCGGCCTCGACCACGTGTTCTTCACCAATTCCGGCTCCGAGTCGGTCGAGACCGCGCTGAAGATCGCGCTCGCCTATCACCGGGCGAAGGGCGATGGAGCCCGCTTCCGCCTGATCGGGCGTGAGCGCGGCTATCACGGGGTCAATTTCGGCGGCATCTCGGTCGGCGGCATTGTCGGCAACCGCAAGATGTTCGGCACGCTCCTGACCGGCGTCGACCACATGCGCCACACCCACGATCCGGTCCGCAACGGCTATTCCAGCGGCGAGACCGAGCATGGCGCCGAACTGGCCGACGACCTCCTGCGCATCGCCACCCTGCACGATCCCTCCACCATCGCGGCGGTGATCGTCGAGCCGGTGGCCGGTTCGACCGGCGTCCTGCCGCCGCCGAAGGGCTATCTGAAGCGGCTGCGCGAGATCTGCGACCAGCACGGTATCCTGCTCATCTTCGACGAGGTGATCACCGGCTACGGGCGCATGGGCACGGCCTTCGCCGCCGATTATTTCGGCGTGACACCGGACATCATGGTCACCGCCAAGGGCCTGACCAACGGCGTCATCCCGATGGGCGCAGTCTATGTGAAGGACGAGATCTACGACGCCTTCATGGGCGGCGCCGAGCATCTGATCGAGTTCGCTCACGGCTATACCTATTCCGGCAACCCGATCGCCGCGGCGGCGGGTCTCGCAACGCTGGAGACCTACAAGGAAGACGGGCTGTTCGAGCGGGCGAAGGCGCTGGAGCCGGTCTGGGCCGAGGCGATCCATTCGCTGAAGGGCGAGCCCCATGTGATCGACATCCGCACCATCGGCCTGATCGGCGCCATCGAGCTGGAGCCGATCGCCGGGGAGCCGACCAAGCGGGCCTTCTCGGCCTTCCTGGAAGCCTACGAAAAGGGGCTGCTGATCCGCACGACCGGCGATATCATCGCCCTGTCGCCGCCGCTGATGATCTCCGAGGACCAGATCGGCGAGATCGTCGAGACGCTGCGCGGCATTCTGAAGACCCTCGCCTGACGGCACCGCAACAGATCGAGAGAGTGACCCCATGAGCCCAGCCACCAATCTCCAGATCGACGGCGACCGCCTCTGGGATTCGCTGATGGAGATGGCGAAGATCGGCCCGGGCATCGCCGGCGGAAACAACCGCCAGACCCTGACCGACGAGGACGCCGAGGGGCGGTCGCTCTTCAAGGCATGGTGCGAGGCGGCCGGACTGACCATGGGCCTCGACACGATGGGCAACATGTTCGCCCGCCGCGAAGGCACCGATCCCGAGGCGCTGCCGGTCTATGTCGGCAGTCATCTCGATACCCAGCCGACCGGCGGCAAGTACGACGGCGTCCTCGGCGTGCTGGCCGGCCTCGAACTGGTGCGCACCCTCAACGACCTCAATATCCGCACTCGGCATCCGATCGTCGTCACCAACTGGACGAACGAGGAGGGCACCCGCTTTGCCCCGGCCATGCTGGCCTCGGGTGTCTTCGCCGGCGTTCTGGAAGAGAGCTGGGCCAAGGACCGCAAGGACGCCGTCGGCAAGAGCTTCGGCGCCGAACTCGAGCGGATCGGGTGGCAGGGCGACGAGCCGGTCGGCAGCCGCAAGATGAAGGCGTTCTTCGAGTTGCACATCGAGCAGGGGCCGATTCTGGAGGACGAGGGGATCGACATTGGCGTCGTCACCCACGGACAGGGGCTCTACTGGCTGGAGGTCACCCTGACCGGCAAGGAGAGCCACACCGGCTCGACGCCGATGTACAAGCGGCGCAATGCCGGCCTCGGCATGGCGCGGGTCATCGAGCTCGTCCATGAGGTGGCGATGGATTACCAGCCGAACGCCGTCGGCACGATCGGCCAGATCGACGTCCATCCGAACTCCCGCAACATCATTCCCGGCCGCTGCGTCTTCACCGTCGACATCCGCTCGCCGTCCAAGGACACCCTCGACACGATGCGCGAGCGCATCGAGGACGGCATCGACCTGATCGCCGACGCGCTCGACATCGACGTGTCCGTCGACGAGGTCGGCCATTTCGATCCGGTGACCTTCGACGAAACCTGCGTGACGGCCATCCGCGACGCCGCCGAGGCGCTCGGCTATTCCCACCGTAACATCGTCTCGGGGGCCGGCCACGACGCCTGCTGGATCAACCGCGTTGCGCCGACCGCCATGGTCATGTGCCCCTGTGTCGACGGCCTGTCCCACAACGAGGCGGAAGAGATTTCCAAGGAATGGGCGACGGCCGGCGCCAACGTCCTGATGCGCGCGGTCGTGGAGACTGCGGGCATCGTGGAGTAGGCTGGACCGGGATCGCGCAACGCCAGGAGGTCGTCATGGGCAGGCCGAAGGAACTGACCGAAGCGGAACGGGCCGATCTTCTGGCTCGCGGATTTCAGCCTGTCGAAATGTGGGTGCCGAACTGGAACGATCCGGCCTTTCAGGCGCAGTTGGACAAGGACTGCCGGGCGATCAATGCGGCGGATCGCCGGTCGGGAGAGATCGATCGCCTGTCGGACGAGGTCGCCGATCTGTGGGACGATCTTCCTCAATGAGGAGAGGGGATGTCGTGCTCGTCTCGGGGAACGGAGACTACGGCAAGGCCAGGCCGGCCGTTGTCGTGCACGCCGACCATTTCGCCGAGCATCTTGGCAGCGTCACGGTCGTTCCCTTCACCACCGATCTTGGCAAGGACATCTCTATCCGCATTCCCGTAGAGCCGGCGCCGTCGAACGGATTGCGGGAGCGTTCGCAGCTGATGGTCGACAAGCTCCAGACCTATCCGCGCGAAAAGGTCTATGCGCCGATCGGCAGTGTCGACCCGGACCGCATGCTTGAGGTCGACCGGGCCCTGATGATCTTCCTGCAACTGGCAGGCGTCGTCGGCGCGGCGCCTTCCAATCTTCCATCGTCCAGCCAGGAGTCACCATGACCATCGTCATCAAGGGCGGCACGATCGTAACCGCCGATCTCACCTACAAGGCCGACATCCTGATCGATGGCGACACCATCGCGGCGATCGGTCCCGACCTGTCGGGCGACGAGGTGATCGACGCCTCCGGCACCTATGTCATGCCCGGCGGCATCGACCCCCACACCCATATGGAAATGCCCTTCATGGGCACCCATTCGGCGGACGATTTCGATTCCGGCTCGGCGGCGGCGCTGGCCGGCGGCACCACCATGACCGTCGATTTCTGCCTGCCTGCCCCCGACCAGGGGCCGCTGGACGCGCTGCAGACCTGGTTCCAGAAGGCCGGTCCGGCCCGCACCGACTATTCCTTCCACATGGGCGTGACCTGGTGGGGCCAGAAATATTTCGACGAGATGCCCAAGGTGGTCGAGGCCGGCATTAACACCTTCAAGCACTTCATGGCCTACAAGGGCGCGCTGATGGTGAATGACGACGAGATGTTCGCGTCCTTCACCCGCTGCGCCGAGCTCGGCGCCATGCCGCTGGTCCATGCCGAGAACGGCGACGTCGTCGCCTTCCTGCAGCAGAAATTGCTCGCCGAGGGCAATAACGGGCCGGAGGGCCACGCCTATTCGCGCCCGCCCGAGGTCGAGGGCGAGGCGGTCAACCGCGCCATCATGATCGCCGATCAGGCGGGCGTCCCGCTCTACGTGGTCCACACCTCCTGCGAACAGGCCCATGAAGCGATCCGCCGGGCCCGCCAGAAGGGCATGCGGGTCTATGGCGAGCCGCTGATCCAGCATCTGGTGCTGGACGAGAGCGAGTATTTCCATCCCGACTGGCAGCACGCCGCCCGCCGGGTGATGTCGCCGCCCTTCCGCGACAAGAAGAACCAGGATTCGCTTTGGGCGGGCCTCGCGGCCGGCTCCTTGCAGGTCGTCGCCACCGACCATTGCGCCTTCACCGACGAGCAGAAGCGCATGGGGCTCGGCGACTTCACCAAGATCCCCAACGGCACCGGGGGCCTCGAAGACCGGCTGGCGGTCCTGTGGACAAAGGGCGTCGGCACCGGCCGGCTAACGATGAACGAGTTCGTCGCCGTCACGTCCACCAACATCGCCAAGATCCTCAACATCTATCCGAAGAAGGGCGCGATTCTCGTCGGGGCCGACGCCGATCTGGTGATCTTCGACCCGGCCGCCACCAAGACCATCTCGGCCAAGACCCAGAAATCGGTGATCGAATACAACGTCTTCGAGGGCATCGAACTGACCGGCCTGCCGGTGATGACGCTCTCGCGCGGCCGCCTCGCCTTCAAGGAGGGCGACGTGCGGGCCGAAAAGGGCAATGGCCGCTTCGTCGAGCGTCCGGCCAGCGCGCCCGCCGCCAAGGCGCTGTCGACCTGGAAGGAACTCACCGCGCCGCGCAAGATCGAGCGCACCGGCATTCCGGCGAGCGGGGTCTGACAGTTTGAGCCAGACCACGTCCCGATCGACCGAGCCGTCTGCCGCGGCCGCCGCGCCGGTCATCGAAGCCCGCAATCTCGACCTCGTCTTCGAGACCGCCGACACGCCGGTCCATGCGCTGAAGGGCATCGACCTCACCGTGAACAGCGGCGAGTTCGTCTCCTTCATCGGGCCGTCCGGCTGCGGCAAGACCACGCTGCTCAGGGTCATCGCCGACCTGGAGCAGCCGACCGGCGGATCGATCTCGGTCAACGGCATGACGCCCGACCAGGCGCGCCAGGCGCGGGCCTATGGCTATGTCTTCCAGGCCGCGGCGCTCTATCCCTGGCGCACCATCGAGAAGAACGTCGCACTGCCGCTGGAAATCATGGGCTTCGACCGGGCCGAGCGGAAACGCCGGATCGACGCCAATCTCGAACTGGTCGGCCTTGCCGGCTTCGGCCGCAAATATCCCTGGCAATTGTCCGGCGGCATGCAGCAGCGGGCCTCGATCGCCCGCGCCCTGTGCTTCGACCCGGACCTCCTCCTGATGGACGAACCCTTCGGCGCGCTCGACGAGATCGTCCGCGACCATCTCAACGAGGAACTGCTGAAGCTTTGGGCCAAGACCCGGAAGACTGTCGTCTTCGTGACGCACTCGATCCCCGAGGCAGTGTTCCTGTCGACACGGATCGTGGTGATGAGCCCGCGGCCGGGTCGCATTCACGAGATCATCGACTGCGATCTCGGGCCGGACCGTCCCCTCGACATCCGCGACACGCCGGAATTCCTCGCCATCGCCCACCAGGTGCGCGAGGGACTGCGGGCAGGGCACGGCTATGACTGAGCGGTGCCGATGACGCCGCCGTCGACCCCCATCGCCGAGCCGGGCGCGGCCATCGGCTATGCTGGTCCGCTGCGGCGGCTGGGCCGGCGCATGCGCGACGGGCGGACCGTGCCGGTTCTCACCGTCGTCCTGGCGATCCTCGCCATCTGGTATCTCGCCGCCATCGGGATGAACTGGGCGACCGAGACGGTGAAGCTGGAGCGCGCCGGCGAGGCCTATGGCGCCCTCGACACGGTCGCCGCCACCTGGTCGGCGGAGCGGCCGGTGTTGCCGGCGCCGCACCAGATCGTCGTGGAAATCTGGAACTCGACGGTGGGGGTGAAACCGTCCTCGCCGCGTTCGCTGCTCTACCACGCCTGGGTGACGCTCTCCTCGACGCTGCTCGGCTTCCTCATCGGCACCGCGCTGGGCGTGCTCCTGGCCGTCGGCATCCTCAATTCGCGCACGCTCGACAAGAGCCTGATGCCCTGGATCATCGCCTCGCAGACCATCCCGATCCTCGCCATCGCGCCGATGGTGATCGTCGTCCTCAATTCGGTCGGCGTGACCGGCCTTCTGCCCAAGGCGATCATTTCAACCTACCTGTCCTTCTTCCCGGTCGCGGTCGGCATGGTGAAGGGGCTGCGCTCGCCCGACGCGATGCTGATCGATCTGATGCACACCTATTCGGCGACCCGCCGCCAGACGCTGGTCAAGCTGCGCTGGCCGGCGTCCATGCCGTTCCTGTTCACCTCCATGAAGGTGGCCGTGGCAGCGGCTCTCGTCGGGGCCATTGTCGGCGAACTGCCGACCGGCGCGGTCGCCGGTCTCGGCGCGCGGCTTCTGGCCGGCTCCTATTATGGCCAGACCATCCAGATCTGGTCGGCGCTCGTCGCCGCTGCGATCATGGCGGGCGTCCTCGTCTGGCTGATCGGGCTCGGCGAAAAGGCGTCGCTCAAGCGCATGGGGGCCCGGCCATGAGCGCCGCGCGGAACGGCGCCGGCCCCGGTCCCGGCGCGATCGCCCTGACCGGCGGCCTTGCGGCAATGGCGGCGATCGCCGCCCTGACGCTGCTCGGCGTGAACCAGCGTGGCCCGCTTCTGATCCTGGCGATCCTCGCCTTCTGGGCCGCCTCCTGGCGGCTGACCGTCAGTCTCGCCGCGATCGAGCCGCGGGGGCGGGCGGGGCACGTCGCGCTCCAGGTACTCATCCCGGTCGTCTTCGGCGTCTCGCTGCTGTTCCTCTGGGAGTTCGTGGTGCGGGCGCTGCAGGTGCCGATCGTGCTCCTGCCGGCCCCGTCCGACATCGGTGTCAGGATCGCCAACTCGCTGCCGATCCTGTGGGTCGACTTCGTCCAGACGTTCCTGAAAGCGGTGGTGGCGGGCTACGTCATCGGCTGTGCAAGCGGTTTCGCCGTCGCGGTGCTGGTCGATCGCTCGTCCTTCTTGAAGCGCGGGCTTCTGCCGGTCGGCAATCTCGTCTCGGCGCTGCCCATCGTCGGCGTCGCGCCGATCATGGTGATGTGGTTCGGCTTCGACTGGCCGTCCAAGGCCGCCGTGGTCGTGGTGATGACCTTCTTCCCCATGCTGGTGAACACCGTCGCCGGCCTGTCGGCGGCCGGGGCGATGGAGCGCGACCTGATGCGCACCTATGCCGCCGGCCCCTGGCAGAGCCTTCTGAAGCTGCGGCTGCCGGCGGCCATGCCCTTCATCTTCAACGCGCTGAAGATCAACTCGACCCTCGCCCTGATCGGTGCAATCGTGGCGGAGTTCTTCGGCACGCCGATCGTCGGCATGGGCTTTCGCATCTCGACCGAGATCGGCCGGATGAACACCGACATGGTCTGGGCCGAGATCGCGGTCGCCGCGCTCGCGGGTTCGCTGACCTATGGCATTCTGTCCGTTATCGAGCGGATCACGACTTTCTGGCATCCGTCCTACCGCAAGGGCTAGGCGGCGACGCAACGCAGCAGCAAAGGAGAATGCGCATGAGGAAGCTACTGGCAGGCGCCACGGTGGCGTTGGCAGGTCTTGGTCTGGCGATGCCCGCAATGGCGCAGGATGCGCTGACGCTGCAGCTCAAATGGGTCACCCAGGCGCAGTTCGCCGGCTATTACGTCGCCAAGGAGAAAGGCTTCTACGAGGAGGCCGATCTCGACGTCACCATCAAGCCGGGCGGACCCGACATCGCTCCGGTCCAGGTGCTGGCCGGTGGCGGCGCCGACATCGTCGTCGACTGGATGCCGTCGGCGCTGGCCGCCCGCGAAAAGGGCGTCGCGCTGGTCAACATCGCCCAGCCCTTCGAGCGCTCGGGCATGATGCTGACCTGTCGCAAGGAGACCGGCATCGAGAAGCCCGCCGACTTCAAGGGCAAGACCCTCGGCGTCTGGTTCTCGGGCAACGAATATCCGTTCCTGTCCTGGATGTCGCAGCTCGGCCTGTCGACCGAAGGCGGCGACGAGGGCGTCACCGTCATCAAGCAGGGCTTCAATGTCGATCCGCTGATCCAGAAGCAGGCCGACTGCATCTCAACCATGACCTACAACGAATACGGCCAGGTTCTGGACGCCGGCATCCCGGCCGAGGAACTGGTGGTGTTCAACTACACCGACCAGGGCGTCGCGACGCTCGAGGACGGCCTCTATGTCCTCGAGGAGGATCTGCAGAAGCCGGAGATGGTGGACGCCTATGCCCGCTTCGTGAAGGCGTCGATGAAGGGCTGGTCCTATGCGGCCGAAAACCCGGAAGAGGCGGCCGAGATCGTTCTCGACAACGACATGACCGGTGCCCAGACCATGGCGCACCAGACCTTCATGATGGGCGAGATCGCCAAGCTCCTCGGTGACGACGGCGCGCTCGACACGGCGGCGGCTGACAACACCGTCGGCGTCCTGATGTCGGGCGGCTCCGACCCGGTGATCACAAAGGAGCCCGAGGGCGCCTGGACCAGCGTCGTCACCGACAAGGCTGCCGAGATGGACTGACCGCCTGCCGGTCAGTACGGACAAGCGAAAGGCCGGGGCATGTCCCCGGCCTTTCTGCATGCTGGGAGCCGCGTCGATCGACCGCGCGCGGCGACGCTACCGGTGCGGTTCCGTCAGGCGGGGGCGGGCGCGGCGCTTGCCGGCGCCGGCGCGTGCTTTGCCAGCGGATCGCCGATGAGCGGGCTTGGCACGTCCTCGCCGCGCTTGCGCTTGAACCAGGCGACCAGGCATTCGCCCAGCATCAGCATGGCCGGGGTCAGCACCAGCGTCAGCACCGTCGCGAAGGTCAGCCCGCCGGCGATGGCGCTCGACAGCTCTGTCCACCACTGGGTCGAGGGCGCGCCGAACGCCATGGTGCGGTGGACGAAGTCGATATTGACGCCGATCACCATCGGCATCAGCCCGAGAACGGTGGTGATCGAGGTCAGGAACACCGGCCGCAGGCGCTGGGCGCCGGTGCGCAACAGCGCTTCCAGCGGCGGCTGACCCGAGCGCCGCAGATCGTTGTAGGTGTCGATCAGGACGATGTTGTTGTTGACCACGATGCCGGCCAGCGCGATCACGCCGATGCCCCCCATCACCACCCCGAACGGGCGGCCGGTGAGGAGCAGGCCGTAGAACACTCCGGCCGTCGAGAACACGATGGCACTCATCACCAGGATCGCCTGGTAGATCGAGTTGAACTGGGTCACCAGCACCAGGAACATCAGGAAGATCGCCGCGCCGAAGGCGCCGGCGAGGAAGCTCATCGCTTCCGCCTGGTCCTCCGCCTCGCCGCCGAAGCGGAAATCGACGCCGGGCGGCAGGCTGGCCTGTTCCAGCGCCTGCCGCAGGGCGACGATCTGGTCGTTGACCAGCAGCCCCTCGGCGACGTCCGCCTCCACTGCCATGACCCGGCGCTGGTCGATGCGGATGATCGTGCCGACCTTGGGCGCCGGCTTGAAGGAGACAAAGTTGCGGATCGGCACGAGCCCCTGCGCGGTGGGGATCCGCAGATCCTGCAGCCGCTCCAGCGTGCGGTCGCCGGCCGGGAAGCGCACGCGGATCGGCACCTCGCCGTCGCCGCCGGCATCCTCGGGCCGATAGTTGGAAACCTCGATCCCGGCGGTCAGCAGCCGGACGGCCTGGCCGAGCAGCGAGACGTCGGCGCCGTAGCGCGCGGCCTCCTCGCGGTTGACCTGCAGCTGCCATTCGACGCCGGGCAGGGGGCGCGTGTCGGTGACGTTGGTGAAGCCGCCGATCTCCTCCATCAGCCCGCGGGCCGTGGCGATGCCATCGGCCAGCGTGTCCAGCGACGGGCCGAGCAGCTTGAGATTGACCGGCTTGCCGCTGGCCGGGCCGTTCTGCTCCTGCTGCACCTGGACCGTGATGCCGGGAATGTCGGCGACCCTTGCGCGGATGTCGTCGAAGATCGCCGTCGCCTTGCGCCGCTCGTCCCATTCGTCGAGCTCGAGCTGGACGGTGCCGATGACGTCGGCCCCGACCTGTCGGGCGCCGCCCTCGCTCAGCGTGCGGGCATAGACGGTCTGCACCTCCTCCATGCCGAGCAGCCGGTTCTCGACCCGGCGCACCAGCGCGTCGCGCTCGAAGATCGAGAAATTGTCGCGGGCGCGGATCTGCACCTGGGCGAATTCCGGTTCGATCGACGGGAAGAACTCGACGCCCTTGCCGTGCTGCGAATAGCCGTAGAAGGCGCCGACGAGCAGGACGGTGGCGATGACGAACGTGGCGAAGGGCGCCTTCACGGCGCTGCGCAGGACCCGCAGATAGGTGCCGGTCCAGCCGCCGATCTGCGACATGTCGCCGGTCTCGGCGGCCTCGATGGCCGCGCGCTGGCGCGCCGGCATCGGCTGGGCCTTGCCGATCATGCCGCCGAGCACGGGAATGAAGACCAGCGCCATGAACAAAGATGCGGCGAGGGTGATCATCACCGTGATCGGCAGGAATTTCATGAACTCGCCGACGATCCCGCTCCAGAACAGAAGCGGCAGGAACACAGCGAGCGTCGTGACCGTCGAGGCGATGATCGGCCAGGCCATGCGCTTGGCGGCCTGGCGATAGGCCTCGCGCGGGGAGGCGCCTTCCAGAAGCCGCCGGTCGGCGAGCTCGGTGGTGACGATGGCCCCGTCGACCAGCATGCCGACCACCAGGATCAGCGAGAACAGGACGATGATGTTCATCGTGTAGCCGGCGAGCCAGAGGATCGCGATGCCGGCGAGGAAGGAGCCCGGGATCGACAGGCCGACCAGCACCGAGGTGCGGAAGCCGAGCGCCGCGACGATGACGATCATCACCAAGACGATGGCCGAGATGACGTTGTTTTCCAGGTCGCCGAGCATGGTCTTCACCTGCTCGGACTCGTCCTGCAGGTAGCGCACGCTCACCGTCTCGGGCCAGGCTTCCTTCTGGCGCGCGACCACCTCGCGCACGGCGTCCACCGTCTCGATGATGTTGGCGCCGGAGCGCTTCTTCACTTCCAGCGCCAGCGACGGTTCGCCGTCGATGCGGGCAAAGCCCTCCGGGTCCTCGAAGGTGCGCCGCGCGATGGCGACGTCCTTGAAGGTCAGAACCGTCGAGCCGTCGACCTTGATCGGCAGGTCGAGCACGTCCTGCGCGTCCTCGATCAGGCCGGGCACCTTGAGGACGATGCGTCCGGCCCCGGTGTCGAGCGCGCCGGCGGCGATCAGCCGGTTGTTGCGGCTGATCTGGCTGACCAGTTCGTCGAAGGACAGATTGTAGGTCTCGAAGACCGTGGGGTCGATCAGGACCTCCATCAGCTCTTCGCGCTCGCCGCCGATGTCGATCTCCAGAACGCCCGACAGGGCTTCCAGATCGTCCTTGAGGTCGCCGGCGATATTGACCAGCGAGCGTTCGGGGATCGGCCCCGACAGGACGACGGTCAGGATCGGGAACAGCGAGGTGTTCACCTCGGTGACCACCGGCTCGTCGACCTCGGCCGGCATGTTCGGCTTGGCGCGGTCGACGGCGTCCTTGACGTCGGTCAGTGCCTCGTCGGCGTCGAAGCCCGCCTCGAATTTCAGCTGCACCGAGGCGAAGCCCTCGGAGGCGTGCGCCTCCATCTCGTCGAGCCCGGAGAGGGACGACAGTTCGGTCTCCAGCGGCCGCACCAGCAGGCGCTCGCTGTCCTCCGGCGAGATGCCTTCCAGCACCGCGCTGACATACATCACCGGGATCGGGATGTCGGGCGAGGATTCCTTCGGGATTGCCTGATAGCCGGCGATACCGGCGATCAGCACCAGGATGAGGAACAGGAGGACCGTGCGTGACCGGTCGAAGGCGGCGTCGATAAGGGCTCTCACTGGCCCGTCTCCGCGGCATCGTCGAAAAGCAAGGCGCCCGCCAGCGCCGGCGTCACCTCGCCGGTCACCTCCATGCCGTTGTCGCGCTGATAGGCTCGGATCGCCGAACGCGTCGATGCGCCGAGAACGCCGTCGACGGTGCCGGGCGAATAGCCGAGCGTTTCCAGCCGCTGCTGCAGCGCCCGCACCGGCAGGGCCTCCAGCGACGCTTCGATCTCGGCGGCGGTCTGCGGGGCGATCGAAGCGGTCTCGGTGCTCTCTTCGGTGGTCGCGGCCTCCGGCACGTCGGCGTCGGCATCGCCCTGCGCCACGATCCCGCCGGCGCCCTCTCCCTGTTCGCTGGCGGTTTCGCCGACGATGTCGGGGGCCGGTTCGGGAAGCTCCACCTGCGGATCTGCTGCGGTGTCCGGCTCACCCGGTTTACCCGGTTCGGGCGCCACGACGCGCACGGTCTCGCCGGCCGCGACGAAGCCCTGGCCCACCGAGATGATGCGCAGCTCGTCCGGCAGTCCGCTCACCCAGATGCCGTCGGTCTCGGCGCGCACCAGTTCGATCGGGTGGAAGCTGACGACGTCATCTTCGCCGACCGCCTTGACGCCGAGCGTGCCGTCCGGGCCGAGCGCCAGGAGGGCCGCCGAGATGAAATGCGCCGGCGTCTCGCCGGTGGGGATGCGGACCTGCGCCGAAATGCCGGCCGGGATGTCGCGGTCGGGATTTTCGACCACGACCTCCACCGGGAAGGTCCGGGTGGCGGTATCGGCATTGGCCGCGATGTAGCGCACCGTGCCCTCGCGCGCCTCGCCGGTAATGAAGGTGACGGCGGCCGGCTGGCCGACCCGGACCTTGCCGACATTCTGCTGGGCGATCTGCACGTCGACGGTCAGGGGATCGATGTCGATCTGCTGGCCGACCTCAGCGCTGGCGGCGACGAATTCGCCGAGATCGAGGTCGAAGGCGTCGAGCACGCCGGTGATCGGCGCGCGGATCTCGGTGTCGCCGGTGGTCTGCCGGATCGCTGCAAGCGCCGCCTTGGCGCTGGCGAGTTCGGCCTGCGCGGCCTCGACTTCGGCGGCGGTCGAATAGCCGCGATCGGCCAGCCCCGAGACCCGGTCGTACTCGCCCTGGCGGCGCGACAGCTCGGCCTCGGCCTGGGCGACCTGGGCGCTGCGATCGTCGAGCGCGATCCGGGCGATCAGCGTGCCTTCCTCGAGGAAATCGCCCTTGGCGACGAGCACCTCTTCCACCGTGCCGCCGACCTTGGCGCGCACCGGGGTGATGCGGTCGGGCGAGACCTGACCCTCGGCGGCGACGAACTGGGTCACCGCCTTGGCGGTCGAGGCGAAAGCCTCGACGGTGAAGGGCTGCTGCTGGCGCGCCTGCGGCGCCGTGGCGGTGTCTTCGGCAGGGTAGAGATAGCCCGAGCCCATCCACGCCACGAGGGCGAGAACGAAGAGGGTCGCCAGCCAGCCGGCATAGGACCTCGGTTCCCTGGCGGGGGGCGCGGTGTCGGCGGCCGGTGTCTGCGTCCGGTTTTCGTCGGTGCTGGTCATCGGTCGTCCGGGGTTTGCGCGGGCACAGGCTGATCGGCCAGGCGCGCGGCGATGTCGGCAAAGGCGGAGACCGACGTTTCGAAGAACTGGCGTGCCTCATCGAGCCGGGCGCGCTCGACGGCGGCGTCGCCGGGCAGGGCATCGGCGGTCTCGGCAAGGGTGGCGAGCATGTCCTGCATCCGCGCGATGATGCCGCGCATCATGTTCGCATAAGGGCGCTCGGCGAGGCGGAAGAAGTCCTGGCGCTCGCCCGGCACGGCCATCCGCTCGATCAGCCCCTTGCTCTCGAGGAGCCGGGCATTGGTCGAGATCGAACCGCGGCTGACGCCGAGGGTCTCGGCCAGCGCGCCGAAGCTCACCGGTTCGGGCGCAAGGATCAGATAGCCGAACAGACGACCCGCGATCCGCGGCAAACCTTCCACTTCGAGATGGTGGCCCATGCGGTCGACGAAATGCGCGCGCACGGCGCTGCCGTCGTCGGCCGGGACGGACTGGTGATCGAGGACGATGTTCATCCGGCGCAGATACGTGCGCCGGGCCGTTCAATCAAGACTGAACGCAGACAAATCGTTCAGCTATGGCTGAATGTCACGGAAGGGTGCCGGTCAGGCGACGGCGGGCTTGCCCGGACCTGCGGCGACGACCGGAGCGGGCGGCTGGAAGCTCTTCTTCAGCCGCGCGCTCAGATCCTCGAAGGGCTGCTTGCAGGGCCCTTCCTCAGGATGCTGGACGAGATGCTCGTAGACATGCGGCACCAGATCGACGGCCTGGTCCAGCGTCTGATCGCTGCCCCGCTGATAGCCGCCGAGGAGACGCAGATCCCGCGTGTCCTCGTAGCGCGAGATCATGCTGCGCAGGCGACTGACGAGCTCGCGCTCCTGCGGGTTCCAGGCCCGGTCGGCAAGGCGCGAGATGGATTTCAGGACGTCCACAGCCGGGAAACGGCCCTGTTCGGCAATCGCGCGGTCCAGCACGATATGGCCGTCCAGCGTGCCGCGGATGGCGTCGGCGATGGGATCGTTGTGATCGTCGCCATCGACCAGTACGGAGAAGATGCCGGTGATCGAGCCGGAGCCTTCGAGCCCCGGTCCGGCGCGCTCCAGAAGCTGCGGCAGTTCGGAGAAGACGCTCGGCGGATAGCCGCGCGCAACCGGCGGCTCGCCGGCGGCAAGGGCGACGTCGCGGGCGGCATGGGCGAGGCGGGTGACGCTGTCGACGATCAAAAGGACGCTGTCGCCCCGGTCACGGAAATATTCGGCGACGCTGGTGGCGGTGCGCGGCGCCAGGCGCCGCATCATCGGGCTCTCGTCGCCGGTGGCGACGATGGTGACGACCTTGGACAGATTGCCGGCCATGGTCTCTTCGAGGAACTCGCGCACTTCGCGGCCACGCTCGCCGACCAGGGCGACCACCACGGTGTCGAAGCCCTTGGCGCGCGCCAGCATGCTCATCAGCGTCGACTTGCCGACGCCGGAGCCGGCGAAGATGCCGATGCGCTGGCCGCGGACCAGCGGCGTGAAGATGTCGAGGGCGCGCACGCCCGTGGCGACGGGCTTGCCGGTGCGGCCACGCTGCATGGCGGGAAGCGGCGGCGCGTCGGCGCGGCGCGGATCGTCGCCTTCGGTTACCGGCCCCTTGCCGTCGGTCGGCCGGCCGAAGGCGTCGAGAACGCGGCCTTTCCAGCTGCGCGAGGGCGAGACCATGAAGGGCCCGATCTGACGGGCCGGCGCCTTGACGCCGCGCACGAAGCGGTTGGCGAAGGGTTTGACGGTCAGGCTGCCCTGCTCGATGCGCACCACTTCGCCGATCGCGTCGCCATCATCGCCCGGGCAGGCAATGCGATCGCCCAGCCGCACGAATGGCGAAAGGCCCGCGACGCGGAAGGCCTGCGGCGAGACGTCGATGATGTGGCCGGTGATCGACAGGCAATGATCGTCGAGCCGGGTCTGGCCGGAACCGGAGGTCGGCGCAGCCGTCACGAGTTCGTCCCGAGCGTCTTGACCGCGTCATCCAGCGTGCGCTCCGAGCTCTGCACGAGGTTGGACGCATTCTCGAAGGCGCGCTGCAGCGAGATCAGCCGGCTGATCTCGAGCATCGGATTGACGTTCGAGCCTTCCTGGAAACCCTGAATCACACCGACATCGGCGAATTCGACGATCGGCACGGCGGCGCGATCCGGGATCAGGCCGGAATTCTCGAAGCGCGTCAGCTTGGCGCCGGCCGGCAGCTGGAACAGGCCGACGGCGCCGGCCTGGGCGCCGTTCTGGGTGATCATGCCGTCACGGGTGATGGTCACCGGGCCGGCATTCGGATCGACCTGCAGCGGCGCGCCGCCGACATCGACGAGCGGATAGCCGCTGATCGTCTCGACCATGCCCTGGGCATTGATCCGCATGCGGCCGTCGCGGGTGTAGACCGGCCCGTTCGGCCCCTGGAAGGCGAAGAAGGCGTCGCCGTCCACGGCCATGTCCAGCGGGTTGCCGGTCTGGGTCATCTCACCGGAGCGGGTGGAGAAATAGGTGGTGCCCTCGGAGGCGAAGGAGACCGGCTCGGGCGCGCTGAGCGAGATCAGCTCCTCGAACTTGATCTCCTCGGCGCGAAAGCCCGTCGTGCGCGAATTGGCGACGTTGTGGGCAATGGTGTCGAGCCGCTTCGACATGGCGAGCTGCGCCGACAGGGCGACTGGAAGAGCAGTTTCCATCGTCAGATATCCCGACTGTCTTGGAGGAGACCGGACGTGGCGGCCGAACCGGCGGACAGGGCCGACCGGTCAAGAACGCGCTCGATGCGGGCCCGTCCGGCCATGCGCACGATGGCACCGGCCATATCGCGGCGCTTGAGGGTCGATCGGTTGGTTGCGGCCGGCATACGGGCCTCCGGTAGAAGAATGTATGCCGTGAAAATCCGGTCTCACCCTTGCGCCAGCCTGTCGCCACGCGCCGTTCCAGCCCGATCCGCCCGCCAGATTGGTGCGGGGGCAAGGCTCGCACAAGCGGTACTTCCTACCGGTGGTCTGCAACATTCGCATTCGGGGGCCGCATGGGCATTGTAGTCGGACTGATCGTCACCTTGAGCTGCCTTCTCGGCGGCTTCGTCGCCATGGGTGGCCATCTCGGCGTTCTCGTGCAGCCGTTCGAGTACGTCATCATTCTCGGGTCCTCGATCGGAACCTTCCTGGTCGCCAACCCCACCAAGGTGGTCAAGGACACCGGCAAGGCGGTGAAGGAAGCCTTCGCCAACAAGGTGCCCACGCAGAACGACTATCTGAAGGTGCTGGCACTGCTGCATCAGCTGATGCGCGAGATGCGCTCCAAGTCGCGCGGCGAGGTCGAGGCGCATATCGACGAGCCGAAGGAGTCGCCGATCTTCCAGGCCTATCCGGAGCTGATGAAGGACGAGTCGCTCGTCCACTTCATCTGCGACTATTGCCGCCTCATCATCATCGGCAACGCTCGTCCGCACGAGATTGAGGCGCTGATGGAAGAAGAGATCCAGACGATCTCCTCGGACCGGCTCAAGCCCAAGCACGCCCTCCAGGACATGGCCGACGGCCTGCCGGCACTGGGCATCGTCGCCGCCGTTCTCGGCGTCATCAAGGCCATGGGCGCGCTCGACCAGTCGCCGGAAGTGCTCGGTCACCTGATCGGCGCCGCCCTCGTCGGCACCTTCGCCGGCATCTTCTTCTCCTATGGCGTGGTCGGCCCGGTCGCCACCAAGGTGAAGTCGGTGCGCGAGAAGAACATCCGCGTCTTCGTCATCGTGCGCTCCACGCTGATCGCCTACATGAACGGCGCCATTCCGCAGGTCGCCCTCGAATACGGCCGCAAGACCATCTCTGCCTACGACCGCCCGTCCATCGACCAGGTCGAGACCGAGACCATCGGCGGTGGAGCCTGATCCGATGAGCCAGACCGAACAGATCAGCGGTGCGGATGTCGGCGAACGCCTTCGCAATGCCGCCGAATTCGAACCCCGGCGCCTGCCGCGCCTCAAGCACATGGCCGAGACCTGGGCCGCCTCGGCCGCGACCAAGATTTCCGCGATCGCCGGCGCGAGCCTCGACCTGACGCTTCGGGAGGTGGAATCGGATTTCGGTCCCGAGCTCGACGAAGCCGAAGACGACGGCACCATGTATGCGCCATTGTCTTCGCCGCGTTTTCGCAGCCCCGGCTATGCGATGCTCGACCACGAGGCGCTGGAGGCCCTGATCTCCGCGCTCTTCGCCGCCGAGCCGTCACCGCCGGGAACCCCGCCGCGCACGCCGACCGATCTCGACCGCAGCATCGTCAAGCTGGGGCTGGCGACCATCGCCGACTCCGCATTGTCGGTGTTCGAGATGATCGGCGAGTTGCGTCTGTCGGTGGGCAACATCATCAACGCGGCCGAACTCGGCGAGCAGCTGGCCGGCGAGACCGACCGGTTCATCCTGTTCCGCTTCGATCTGACGGTTGCCTCGCTGTCGACGACCATCACCTTCGCGCTGCCGGGCGCGCTCTTCGCGCCGCATCTCCGCTTCCTGCGGGAGCCGCCGAAGATGCCGCCGCCGGATCGCGAGGAAAGCTGGTCGAACGCCATCAAGGAAAGCTTCGCCAAGAGCGATCTTCGTCTCAGTGCCATCGTCACCAAGAAGAAGATCGACCTGGGAACGATCGCCGGCTTCGCTGTTGGCGACACCATTCCGCTGGATGTCAGCGCCAACAGCCTGATCGCCATCGAATGCGAGGACCAGCCGCTGTTCCGCGCCCATATGGGCCGCTCGCGCGATTCCTACGTCGTCCGCATCGAAGAGCGCATCGACCCCGCCGAGGAGTTTATTGATGATATCCTATCTGCTTGATTTCGCTCTCGTCGTGGCGCTGGTCGTGACGGCGTTCCGCTGCACCCGCATGCAGCGCGAGCTGCGGACCCTGCGCTCCTCGGAAAGTGCGCTCTCCGCCTCGCTCGCACAGGCCGATGCCTCGATCACCCGCGCCGCCGAAGTGGTGGTCGGGCTGAAGCACGAGGGCGTCGAGACGCTGCGCCGCCTGGAATTCCGGATTGCCGAAGCCGACGACGCCACCGACCGGCTCGGGCGTCTGATCGTCGAGGCGGACGCCCTGCCGCGCCGTGCCGAGGCCGGCCGCGTTCATCGCGTCCTGCCGCCGGCAGGCGAATGGACCGATCGCAGGCTTCACGCCAGTCTGGCCGGCTAAATCGGATTGATCACTCCCGTGTGACACGGCCCCCGCATGATGCGGACGGCTGAAGACCCAAGGACGAAAACGCCATGACCGACGACAACTTCGCCACCAGCAGCGCTGACCTGGGCACCGGCCGGATGGATCTGGACCTGGTGAAGGATCTGCAGGTCACGATGCACATCGTGCTCGGCTCGACCAGCATGACCGTCGCCGAAGTGCTCGACCTGGGTCGCGGTGCCGTGGTCAAGCTGGAGAGCAAGGTCGGCGACCCGGTCGACGTGATCATCAACGGTCGTGTCATCGCCCGCGGCGAGATCGTCGTCCTCGACAACGACGAGCAGCGCTTCGGCGTCACCCTCACCGAAGTTGCCAAGCCGGGCGCGCGCATTGCCGCCAAGAACCAGCGGGCAGCCTGACGATCATGTCGATGATCGCCGCTTTTCAGGATAACGTTCCGGAACTGCCGGCAAGCGGCAAGGCCCGCGTGGCTGTTCTGCTCCTTACGCTCGGAGCACCCGGCACGTCCCGGTTGCTCAAGCATTTCTCCGCCAGCGAGATCAAGCTTCTGAAGGAAAGCGCGGCCGGTCTGCAATCGGTCACGCCCGAACAGATCGCCGAGCTGGTCGACGAGTTCCAGGACGCCTTCAAGAAGGCGCCGGGGCTGGACGCGCCGTCCCAGCAGATGACCAATCTGCTCAAGGAGTCGCTGTCGGAAGAAGAATTCGAGACGATCTTCTCGGTGTCGCCCGGCGAAGGCGACGACGGCGCGAAGGCTGCCGAGCGCGATTCCCGCAATGTCTGGGATTCGGTCGCCGAGCTGCAGGGCGAGATCCTTGCGCCGCGGCTGTCGCGCGAACACCCGCATGTGGTGGCGGTGCTCCTGTCGAAGATCCGGCCCGATACGGCGGCGACCGTCGCCCGCGAATTCGATCCGGCTTTCCGGCATGACGTCATGCGCCGGGTGCTGACGCTGAAGTCGCTGACGCGGCCGGTGCAGCGCCTGCTCGAGGTCCATCTGCGGCAGGCCTATCTGGCGTCGCCGGACAGGGGCGAGCAGCAGAGCAGCCACACGATCCTCGCCGACATCGTCAACCGCATGTCGAAGAGCCATGCCGACGACCTGATCGTGATGCTCGACCAGACCTCGCCGAAGGATGCCGAGAAGCTCCGCAACCTGCTCTTCGCCTTCGACGACATCGTGGCGCTCGACAAGCGCGCCCGCATGGTGCTGTTCGATGCGATCGACACGGAGGTGATCATCACCGCCTTCGTCAGCGCGAGCGAAGAGCTGAAGGAGGCCGCACTGTCCTCGCTCAGTGCCCGTTCGCGGCGCATGGTCGAGGCCGAGTTCAAGCGCGGCGACGAAAAGCCGGCGGCCGACATCGATCGCGCCCGCCGCCAGGTGGCCAGCACGGCGCTGGAGCTGTGGAGCCAGGGCAAGCTGGATCTGCACGGCGAATCCGAAGCATAACGGCGCGAAAGCGCCGCGTGTCCTCCACGGCTTTCCCGTCATCGGCCGGGAAAGCCGTTCTCTTCACTGAACGTCAACACCTGCGGAGCTTAATCGCCAGTGTCGGATAGCGAGGACAAATCCTCAAAAACAGAGTTCCCGACCGAGAAGAAGATCAGCGACGCGGTCGAGAAGGGCAACCTTCCGGTTTCGCGGGAAGCGCCTATTTTGGCCTCGCTTCTGGCCATCATGGCGTTCATCGCGCTGCAAGCCCGTGAGGGTGTCCAGCGCCTCCTGCTGTCGCTGCAGACGACGTTCGAGAACCCGCTCCAGTGGGATTTGGATACGAGTGCCGATGCTCTACACGTCCTGCATATGCTGGCCCGCGAGGCCGTCTGGTTCATCCTGCCGGCCGCAGGGCTCTTCGTCGCCGGCGGCGTCATCTCTTCCGTCCTGCAGAATCCGCCCCAGATCAATATCGAGCGCATTCGGCCGAAATGGTCGAACGTGTCGCCGGCATCCGGCTTCACGCGCATTTTCGGCCTGCGCGGGCTGACGGAGTTCGGCAAGGCGGTGTTCAAGTTCATCACCATCGGCGTCGTCGTCAGCATGTTGCTCGTGTCGAGCTTCCCGACGATGATGCAGGCCATGTTCGCGGACCCCGTGCTGGTGCCCGAGCTGATCCTGCAGATGGCGATGAAGCTCTTGTCGGGCATCTCGATCGCCACCATCGTGCTCGTCGCCGCCGACCTGGCCATGACCCGGTTCCACTGGCGCCGCGACCTGATGATGTCGAAGCAGGAAATCAAGGACGAGAACAAGCAGGCCGAGGGCGATCCGCAGATCAAGGCGCGCCAGCGCCAGATCGGCCGTGACCGTGTCCGCCGCCGCATGATGGCCGACGTGCCGCTGGCCACCCTGGTGATCGCCAACCCGACCCATTACGCCATCGCGCTGCGCTACAATCGCGAAGAGGGCGGCGCTCCGATGGTCGTCGCCAAGGGCGCCGATCTGGTCGCGCTGAAAATTCGTGAAATCGCCGAAGCCAACGATGTTCCGGTAATCGAAGACAAGCTCTTGGCAAGGTCGATGTACGATCATGTCGAAATCGATCAGATGATTCCGCCCCAGTTCTTCAAGGCGATCGCTGAGATCATCTATTTCCTCCACTCCCGCACGGGATCCAAGGTAGGAGTTGCTACAGCGTAGCCATGCTGGATATTCGCAAGCACAGGACCTTGTCCCGGGAGCGCGCGCTCGCCGAAGGCATCAAGGAAGTCGCCGCCGAGCTGCGGCTGGTCGAAGTGGTCGATTACATCGCCTTCCTGCGACTGGAGCGCTACGGCAATCTGTCCGACATCGTGACCTCCTCGGCGGAGCTGTTTCTCAAGCCGGGTGTCCTGCGCTTCGCCAATTCCGGTCATGTCCGGGTGTCGTGGGGCACGGTGCCGATCGTCTGCCTGGCGCTGGAATTCGTCTATGACGGCGTGACCGCGCATTTCCAGCTCGAGCTGGGCGCCGCCACCGCGGCCGTCGACATCACCTACATCTCCTTCGACAGCCCGGCCTGCCCCGACGAGGGCGTCGAGCGTCTGGAAAACGCCATCCACGACGCGCATCTGAAGCCGCGCGCGTCCTGATCCGGGCGGTCCGGCGGACCGCTCCGATCCCTCTCCGCAAGTCCCGCACCAGCCCCGCTCCGCGCGCCATGCCGCGGATGCGGGATTATGGCCTCCTGCGGGCAATACTTTCCCCCTGACGTTTCATTTCAAGTCGTTCCTGCCGATCCATCAAGCTTCGGACAAGCGCCTCGTCCTAAGGCTGGACCCGTCGCAAGTTTTCAGCGCGGATCGTCATGGATAGTCTCTACATCTTCGGGCTCGCATCGCAGCGCACCGCCTATCTGGCCCAGCGCCAGACGGTGGTCGCCGAGAACGTCGCCAATGTCGACACGCCCGGCTACACCTCCAAGGATATCTCGTCCTTCACCGAGGCGCTCGACGCCACGGCGCTGCGCATGTCGCGGTCGCAGGCGATGCATCTGGCCTCGATGGACAGTGCGGGCGGCGGTTCCGACGTCGTCAACGAGATGCCCTGGAGCGTCAAGCATTCGGGCAACTCCGTCAGCCTGCCGCAGGAAATGCTGAAGGCCGGCGAAGTGTCGCGCGAATACGCCCTCGGCACGTCGGTGGTGAAGTCGTTCCATCGCATGCTCATCATGTCCGCGAAGGGATAATCCGATGGCCGATCCACTGCTCTCGTCTCTGAAGATCGCCGCCAGCGGCCTGCAGGCGCAATCGACGCGCATGCGCATCGTCTCCGAGAACATCGCCAATGCGCAGACCACCGGCACGACGCCCGGCAGCGATCCGTATCAGCGCAAGATGGTCAGCTTCCAGAGCGAGCTCGACCGGGTCTCGGGCGCCCAGATGGTCTCGGTCGACAAGGTCGGCCGCGACGACACGCCGTTCATCCTGGAAAGCGATCCCGGCAATCCGGCCGCCAATGCCGACGGCTACGTTAAGATGCCGAATGTGCGGATGCTGGTCGAGATGGCCGATATGCGCGAAGCCAACCGCTCCTACGAAGCCAACATCCAGGTGGTGAAGCAGGCGCGTGAAATCATCAACATGACCATCGACCTGCTGAGGAGCTGACCATGATTCCTGCTATCGGAGCGAGCCTGCCCCGCATCCAGACCGGCAGCGTGGATGCCGGCCTCGCCACCACCGGCGCAACCGCGACCCCCCAGGGCGCCGGCGCCGATTTCAGCGCCGTCCTGTCGCAGATCGCCAAGGACGCCGTGACCACCGTCCAGTCCGCCGAGGCCACCTCGATCCGTGGGATCAACGGCCAGGCGACCACCCAGGCCGTCGTCGAGGCGGTCATGGAAGCCGAACGCACGCTGCAGACCGCGGTCTCGATCCGCGACAAGGCGGTCAGCGCCTACATGGAACTGTCGCGGATGGCGATCTGATCCGGCGGTCTCCGCCACCTGAAACTTTCCACGGCGCCCCGCATCGACGGGGACCGGGCACACCGTCCTGAAGGAAGCATCCGATGCGAGCCCTTGCGATCGCCGCGACCGGCATGAATGCGCAGCAGACCAATGTCGAGGTCATTGCCAACAACATCGCGAACATCAACACGACCGGCTTCAAGCGGGCCCGTGCCGAGTTCACCGATCTGCTCTACCAGGTCGAGCGCGCCCAGGGCGTCGCAGCCCGCGGCGGTCAGGGCGTGGTGCCCGAGGGTGCCCAGCTCGGCCTCGGTACGCGGCTCGCGGCCATCCGCAACCTGCATATCCAGGGCACGCTCAACCAGACCGGCAACAAGCTCGATCTCGCCCTGAACGGCGAAGGCTGGTTCCAGGTCCAGGGCCCGGGCGGCGAGATTCTCTACACTCGCGACGGCGCCTTCAACACCAATGGCGACGGCCAGCTCGTGACCCTTGACGGCCTGCTCGTCGATCCGGCGATCACCGTGCCGGCCAACACCAGCGAGGTCATCGTCAACGAGAGCGGCCAGGTCTTCGCCCGCGTCGGCGGTGCCGCCGATCTGGAAGAGCTCGGCCAGCTGACGCTTGCCACCTTCGCCAACAATGCCGGCCTTGCCGCGCAGGGCGGCAATCTGTTCCGCGAGACCATCGCTTCGGGTGCCCCGACGGCCGGCGTTCCGGGCGACGAGGGCTATGCCACCATCCAGCAGGGCTATCTGGAAGATTCCAACGTCGATCCGGTGAAGGAAATCTCCGAGCTGATCTCGGCCCAGCGCGCCTACGAGATGAACTCCAAGGTGATCTCGGCAGCCGACGAGATGGCGAGCGTCGTCTCGAAGGGGATTCGCTGAATCATGGGCGGCGGTACGCGCGATCCCGGCCGGGTCATGGCCGTACTCTACGCCGTGGCGCTGGCGCTCGCGGCCCTCGTCATCCTGTCGGTTCCGGTTCGGGCCCTGGCGGCCGAACTCGAACTGCCGGTGCCGACCACGGTCATCTATCCCGGCCAGAGCGTCACCGCGCCGGGGCTCAACCACAAAGCCTTTTACGTCAAGGACGACAAGATCGGGCTCTATGCCGTCGATGACAGCGCCCTGATCGGCCGGGTCGCCCGCCGCACCCTTCTGCCGGGCAAGGCGATCCGCCTGTCCGACCTGAAGGAGCCGGATCTGGTGCGCGCCGGAGCCGCCGTTACCCTCGTCTACAGCGAGGCGGGCCTCGTCATCACCGGCCAGGGTACCGCGCTGCGCTCCGCTGGCGCCGGCGAGACCATACGCGTCCGCAATGCCGACAGCGGCATCATCGTCTCCGGCATCGTGTCGGCGGACGGAAGCATCAGGATATCGGGATGATCCGCAAGCATCTGATCCTCGTTGCCGGCCTGGTCGCCGCATTGGTGAACAGCAGCCTGGCCGCCGACTATCCGGGCTCGGGCGGCGGTGTGCCGTCGCTGCCGGCGCCGGTCATCGGCGACGCGGCGAGTGCCCGCGGCAGCGTGCGCATCAAGGATATCGTCGACATCCGCGGCGTGCGCCCCAACCAGCTCGTCGGCTACGGTCTCGTCATCGGCCTGCAGGGCACCGGCGATTCCATGCGCAACTCGCCCTTCACCGAACAGTCGATGCAGTCGATGCTCGACCGCATGGGCGTCAACATCCGCTCGCAGAATTCGCGCAGCAAGAACGTCGCCGCCGTCACCGTGACCAGCGAACTGCCGGCCTTCATCGGCACCGGCTCGCGCATCGACGTGACCGTGTCCTCGCTCGGCGACGCCACCTCGCTGATGGGCGGCACGCTGGTGATGACACCGCTCTACGGCGCCGATGGCGAGATCTATGCGGTTGCGCAGGGGTCGCTCGCCGTCAGCGGCTTCGCTTCGGAAGGCGACAGCGAGAAGCTGACCCAGGGCGTGCCGACCACCGGCCGCGTGCCCAATGGCGCGCTGGTCGAGCGCGAGGTGCCCGGCGGCTTCAACGACGACGGCAAGCTGGCGATCGAGCTGCGCAATCCCGATTTCCGCACCTCGATCCGCGTCGTCGACGTGATCAACGATTATGCCCGCAGCCGCTGGGGCCAGCCGGTGGCCCGCGAGGAGGATTTCCGCACGGTGCATCTCAAGCGCCCGTCCGAGGTCTCCAGCACGCGCTTCATCGCCGAGATCGGCGAATTGCGGATCGCACCGGACCAGCCGGCACGCGTGGTGATCGACGAGCGCACCGGCACCGTCATCATCGGCAAGGATGTGCAGATCTCCCTCGTCGCCGTCACCCACGGCAATCTGACGGTGCGGATCAGCGAGATGCCGTCGGTGTCGCAGCCGGCCCCGCTCTCGGACGGCCAGACGGTCGTCACGTCGGAGACCATCATCGACGCTCGCGAGGATGGCGGCAATTTCGCCTTCGTCGGCGGCGCGGATCTCGAAACAGTCGTCCGCGGCCTCAACCGCATCGGACTCAAGCCGACCGGGATCATCGCGATCCTGCAGGCGATCAAGACGGCCGGCGCCCTTCAGGCCGAACTCGTGGTGCAATGATGATCCAGGCTTTCCATCCCCGCTGGCGGTGCCTCGCCCTGTTCCTGACCGTCTCCCTTGCCGCGGGTACCGCCCATGCGGTCGAAGCCAAGAAGCCGGTGCAGCCGGACGAACTGCCGCCGCAGGAAGTGCGGGTCGTCGGGCCGAAGGGGGAGGTGATCACGCCCCCCAAGCCTTCGACCGAGGTCGAGGCCTATTGCCTGAGCATCGCCGACAAGGCCCAGGATGCGCGCTATGCCCTCGAGCAGAAGCAGCTGACCGAACTGGAAGCGGCGGTCTCCGAGCAGATCGACGAATTGCAGGCCAAGCGCGAGGACTACAACGCCTGGCTCGCCGAGCGTCAGCGCTTCCTCGACGACGCCTCCAAGATCGTCGTCGACATCTACACCAACATGGATTCCGTCGCCGCCGCGTCGCAGCTTGCGATCGTCTCGCGCAGCGATGCCGCGTCGGTGCTGGTGCGCCTGAAATCGCGCCTGGCGAGCGACATCCTCAGCGAGATGGAACCGAAGGTGGCCGCCGAGATCGCCTCGCTCATCGTCGCCAAGACGTCGGCCGGCAGCACCCAGGGCGCCGAGCAGGTTGCGGAGAAGCGCACGTGAAGCCTTTGATCCTTCTCGCCGTCGCGGCTCTCGCCGGCTGTTCGACGGCCGGCAACGACGCGCTGCGCGAGCCGTCGCTCTCGCCGGTCGGCGCAGGGCTCTACGAATATCCGCCGATCATCGCCCAGCCGGCGTCCTTCCCGGCCAGCAAGCCGCATACGTCGCATTCGCTGTGGTCCGATGCCCGGGCCGATTTTTACCAGGACCCGCGGGCCCTGAGCGAGGGTGACATCGTCACGGTCAAGATCCGCATCCGCGACCAGGCCTCGATCGACAACAACTCCGAACGCTCGCGCAAGTCCGGCATCGCCGCCGGCCTCGATCTGGCCGGCAATCTCGGCCAGTACACGCTGCCGACGGTGGGCGCCCAGCTCGGCTCGGACAACAGCTCCGACATGACCGGCAAGGGCAAGATCAAGCGCTCCGAGGACATCGACCTGTCGGTCGCCGCGGTCGTCGGCCAGAAGCTGCCGAACGGCAATCTGTTCATCTCGGGCCAGCAGGAAGTGCGGGTCAATTTCGAGGTGCGCGTGCTGTCGATCGCCGGCATCATCCGGCCGCGCGACATCCTGCCGGACAACACGATCAACTACGACAAGATCGCCGAGGCGCGGATCTCCTACGGCGGCCGCGGCCGGATAACCGACGTCCAGCAGCCCGGCTGGGGGCAGCAGATCTACGACGCCGTCGCCATCCAGTAGGGGACGCTGCCGCCAAGGCAAGTCTCGCGTCAGGCTGAACCGCTAACGCTCGATCGTCGGGCAGGGCTGGACCATGAGGGTCCGTCCATCGACGAAACAGCGGAAGGGTTCGGCGCATGGCCAGCATTGGCGCATCGGACGAAGAGACCGAAAAGGCAGGGGGTCTGATCCCCACGGCGATCGCAGTGGCGATACTGACGCTCGTGGGCGGCGGCGGCGGCGCGGTGCTGGGCATGATGCTCGCTTCGCCGGAACCCGCAGCGGCCACGACGGCGCCGGCCGAGGCGCCCGGCGCCGAGATCGTCGACATCGAGGCCGGCGATCTGGCCGAGAGCGCGGACAAGCTGCCGCTCAAGCTGATGCCGCTCAAGCCGGTCCTCACCAACATCTATTCGCCGCCCCAGACCTGGCTCCGCGTCGAGGCGGCCCTGGTCTATCGCGACGACGGCTCGGCCGATCCCGAGGTGCTGGCTGCCCAGATCGAGGCCGACACGCTGGCCTTCCTGCGCTCGGTGCAATTGTCCCAGGTCGAGGGCACCCGCGGCCTGATGCATCTGCGCGAGGATCTGCGCCAGCGCGCCAAGCTGCGCTCGCCCGCCGTTGTCGACTACCTCATCCAGACGATGATCGCCGAATGAGAACGCTCCTCTTTCTGGCGGCGCTGCTGTTTGCCGGACCGGCGCTCGCACAGACCGCCCAGACCTCGGGACTGCCCGATCTCGCCAGCCTCCTGCCGGCCGGCGACTCGACCGCCTCCGGCCGCATCGTCCAGCTCTTCGGCATCGTCACCATCCTGTCGATCGCGCCGGGCCTCCTGGTCATGGTCACGTCCTTCACGCGCATCGTCATCGCGCTGTCGATCCTGCGCACCGGTCTCGGCCTGCAGACGACGCCGGCCAACCTGATCCTGATCTCGCTGTCCTTGTTCATGACCTTCTTCGTCATGGCGCCGACCTTCGACCGGGCCTGGAACGACGGCCTGCAGCCGCTGCTGAACAACGAGATCACCGAGGAAGAGGCGTTCTACCGGATCAGCGAGCCGTTCAAGGACTTCATGCTGACGCAGGTGCGGCCGGAAGACCTGACCTTGTTCGGCGACATCGCGGCGGCCACCAGCCGCGAGCGGGTCGAGCCGGAAGAGCAGGGCGCCGCCGACGAGCGCGACGTCGATCTGCGGGAGCTGATCCCGGCCTTCATGATCTCCGAGCTGCGCCGCGGCTTCGAGATCGGCTTCCTCATCGTGCTGCCGTTCCTGGTGATCGACATGATCGTCGCCACGCTGACCATGTCGATGGGCATGATGATGCTGCCGCCGACGATCATCTCGCTGCCGTTCAAGATCCTGTTCTTCATCCTGATCGACGGCTGGAACATGCTGGTCGGGTCCCTGGTCCGATCCTTCTTCTGACGACGCGATTTTCCGGGCGCGTTCCGCCTGCCGCGTCGTCAGCCTTAACTCCCCATTAAGGTTAACAAACTACCTTTACGACCAATGGGGGCGAGCGCAGGCGGGCCTCCGTGCGTCGCCTTAGCGGAATGCGGGCGAAGTTAGCACCGAGGGTAGAGTGTCATGACCAGCATCAATACCAATATCGCGGCCATGGCGGCCTTGCAGACGCTGCAGGCGACCAACCGGTCGATGGATGCGACCCAGAACCGCATCTCGACGGGCTACCGCGTCGCCGAAGCCAAGGACAATGCCGCCTATTGGTCGATCGCCACGACGATGCGCTCGGACAACAAGGCCCTGTCGGCAGTCGAGGACTCGCTGGGTCTCGGCGCCGCCAAGGTCGACATCGCCTACACCGCGCTCGAAAGCGCCATCGACGTGGTCGACGAGATCAAGGCCAAGCTGGTCGCGGCCAGCGAGCCGGGTGTCGACAAGACCAAGATCCAGTCGGAAATCAGCGAGCTGAAGAAGCAGCTGCAGAGCATCGCGTCCTCCGCCTCGTTCTCCGGCGAGAACTGGCTGCAGAATGACGCTGCTTTGGCCGCCGGCAACAAGGACATCGTCGCCTCCTTCAACCGCGACTCCACCGGCGCGGTCTCGATCGGCACGATCACCGTTGACGTTTCGGCGATGACCCTGATCGGAACGGTGAACGAGACCACCGGCGTTCTGACCAAGAACTACAACGCCGACGGCATCAGCATTCCGGCCGGCACCGCCGCCGACTACGTCCTTTTGGATGCCGGCGCGACGGGCACGGGCGCGAGCGGCACCGAGATCGCACTGACCGGCGCGACCACCACCCTCCAGATTTCGTCGATGATCAAGGTCGTCGACGCGATCCTCAAGGACATGACCAACGTCGCAGCCAATCTGGGTGCCGCCAAGTCGCGTATCGAGCTGCAGCAGAATTTTGTCTCCAATCTCACCGACTCGATCTCGTCGGGCATCGGCGCACTGGTGGATGCGGACATGACGGAAGAATCGACCCGCCTGAAGGCGCTGCAGACGCAACAGCAGCTGGGCGTCCAGGCGCTGTCGATCGCCAATTCCTCGAGCCAGGCGATCCTGCAGCTCTTCCAGAACTGATCGGCGCAAGACTTCGGCGGCGCCTCTCGCGGGTCGCCGGCATGACGAATGGAAGCCGTCCTCAGGGGCGGCTTTTTGCGTTCTAACGTACTGCGCAGGCCGGGGTGAGGGGAGAGGGCCCGAAAGTCTCTGTTAACCATGAAAGGGAACAGAGCGTTACCGTTAACAAGTCGGAAGGAGGCTGCCGCGATAGTCGTCCTCATAGCGATGCGTTCCACCTTGCAGGTCGAGAGCGCAGGGCATGATGCCGTCTCGCTATGCCGGCCAACCCGGACTGTCCCCCTATTCAGTTTACCGCGTTACGGGACATCATCATGACCTCGATCAATACCAATGTGTCGGCGATGACGGCTCTCCAGAGCCTGTCGATGATCAACACCAATCTCAACGAGACGCAGAGCCGCATCTCGACCGGCTACCGCGTCAACGCGGCGTCCGACAACGCGGCCTACTGGTCGATCGCCACCACCATGCGCTCCGACAACAAGGCGCTCGGTGCCGTCGAGGACGCGCTCGGCCTCGGCCAGGCCAAGCTGGACACCGCCTATACCGGCATGAAGGCCGCCATCGACGTGGTCGACGAGATCAAGGCGAAGCTCGTTGCAGCCCGCGAGCCGGGCGTCGACAAGACCAAGATCCAGGCGGAAATCACCGAGTTGCAGGGCCAGCTGACCTCGATCGCGACTTCGGCCTCCTTCTCGGGCGAGAACTGGCTGTCAATCGGCGCGGGTATCACCGCCGGCACCAAGACGATCGTGTCCTCGTTCAACCGTGCCGCCGATGCTTCGGTTTCGGTCAGCACCATCGGCGTCGACACCACCAAGACCAAGCTGTTCGATGCCGACAACAACAACGGCATTCTCGATGTCGGACGCACCAACGGCACCGTCGTCTCCACCTTCACGATCGTCGGCGCGTCGGACCCTCAGGTTTCTCTGATGATCTCGGATGTGGACGAGGCGCTGCAGGACATGACGACCGCTGCCTCGAACCTCGGCGCTGCCAAGAACCGTGTCGACATCCAGTCGGAGTTCGTCTCGACTCTGCGCGACTCCATCGAGAAGGGCGTCGGCACGCTGGTGGATGCGGACATGACCGAGGAGTCGACCCGGCTGAAGGCGCTGCAGACGCAGCAGCAGCTCGGCGTCCAGGCGCTGTCCATCGCCAACTCGTCCTCGCAGTCGGTGCTGTCGCTCTTCCGTTAATCGGATCGCACAGTCCGAAGGGACCGGTCGGGTCCGGCCGCAAGGCCGGGCCCGTTTTGCGTCCGGCTTCCGGCCGGCGGTGAGGGGAGGGGGGTGGAACAGATCGGCCTACGAACTGTACGACAATCTTACCTTGCACGGGGCAACTGCAAGATAATCTTACTGTTTTTATTTTCCGAGAACCAACCTCAGGGCCGGGTCCGCAAGACAAATGAAAGCAATTTCAGTCCAGATGGGCGGCGACTGCAAAGACGATGCAGCGCATCCCTGACGCAAGCTTCGATGGGCCGACGATAAGAATCCGTTAACCATCGCTCCCCTAATTTCCACTCGGCGTCGTTCCGCAAGCCCGGAGCCGTCGCCGCCGCTTTCCAAGGACGTACCTGCTCATGCAAATGGCCAATCTCAAGATATCAACGAAGATCGCAGCAGCCTTCGCGATCCTCGTCGTGATCGCCGCCTGCATGGGGGCGCTGCTGTTCCAGTCGATGGTCAAGATCGAGACGGCCGCCGAGGACAAGAACAATCAGGTCGCGCTGTCGAACGCCGCGATCGACGCGCGCTTCGCGCTGGCCCGCCAGGAAAACTCGCTGCGCGGCTTCATGATCACCCGCGACGCCTATTTCTCGGGCCGGGTGAAGGAGCATTATGCGACCTTCCAGAAGAACGTCGCATATCTCGGCGAGGTCGCCGGTGCCGGCAGCCCGATCGCCGCGCAATTGCCGCAGGTGTCTGCCGCGATGCAGGCTTGGCAGACCGAGATCGCCGACCCGGTGATCCGCAATGCCGGCAACGAACTCACCTACCCGCAGGCGCTGGCGCTCTTCAATTCCGGCAAGGCTGACGAGTTCATCGAGCCGATCGAGACCATTCTCGATGGCGTCCGCGAGACGACGACGGCCGGCGTCGCCGCGGCCAGCAACGCCGAAGCCGCTGCCAATGTCGCCGCCGAGAGCGCTCTTCTGGCCGGCATGGGCGCGCTGATCCTGGTTGCCGCCGGTCTCGGTTGGGCCCTGTCCCGCGGGATCGCCACTCCGATCGTCCAGATGACCGGCGTGATGCGCAAGCTGGCCGATGGCGACAAGACCATCACGGTCCCTGGCGCGCAGCGCAAGGACGAGGTCGGCGAGATGGCCGGCGCTGTCGAGACCTTCAAGCAGGCAGCGATCGAGCGGGACGAACTCGCCGCAACGGCCGAGGCCGCCCGCATCAGCCAGGACGAGGCCAAGAAGCGCCAGGCGGCGCTCGACAATGCCAAAGCGGAAGACCTACGAGCCTTTGTCGCGGTCGTCGAAGTGGGCTTCGAGCGTCTGTCGGCCGGCGACCTGACCGTGCGCATGCAGGACAGGGTGGCCGAGGAATTCGAGCCGATCCGGGCGAAGTTCAATGCCAGCGTCACCTCGCTGGAAGAGGCCATCGGCCATGTCGTGACGTCCATCGCCTCGATCCGCACCGGTCTCGGCGAGATCAACACGGCGTCCAACGATCTCGCCCACCGCACCGAACAGCAGGCGGCGAGCCTCGAGGAAACCGTCGCAGCCCTTGGCGAAGTGACCCAGGCCGTCAACGAGACTGCCGAGGGCGCCGGCAAGGCGCAGCAGGTGGCGTCGGGTGCCCGTGAGAAGGCCCAGAAGGGCGGCGAGGTCGTCGGCAAGGCGGTCGCGGCCATGGGCCAGATCGAGCAGTCCTCCGAGAAGATCAACTCGATCATCTCCGTCATCGACGAGATCGCCTTCCAGACCAACCTCCTGGCGCTGAATGCCGGCGTCGAGGCGGCACGGGCCGGCGAGGCGGGCAAGGGCTTTGCGGTCGTCGCCCAGGAAGTGCGGGGCCTCGCCCAGCGCTCGGCGGAAGCGGCCAAGGAGATCAAGACGCTGATCGCCACGTCCCGCGAGCAGGTCGGCACCGGCGTCGAGCTGGTCACGGCCTCGGGCAAGTCGCTGGAGGAGATCGTCACCGAAGTCAGCGCCATGGCGGAGGTCATCTCGACCATTGCCTCCTCGGCCCGCGAACAGGCGACGAGCCTGCGGGAAGTCTCGGGCGCCGCCGACCAGATGGACAAGGTGACCCAGCAGAACGCCGCGATGGTGGAAGAGGCGACCGCGGCCAGCCAGACGCTGGCCAACGAGACCGACGAACTGGCCCATGCCATGGCCAAGTTCAGCACCAGTGCCGGCAATGCCGGCGCCCGCCGCAGCGATGGCCGGGCGCAGCCGCAGCGCCATGCTCCGTCCCGCGGCGTGACGCAGATGCGCACCACCGGTTCGGGCGGCGCCGCCCGCGCCGCGCAGATTCAAGAAGATAGCTGGGAGGAGTTCTGATGGCCCGGAAGCCCGCAACCCGCAAGGCGACATCCGTCGGCCTGCCGGAAGTTCTCGACATCAAGGCAGCCGCGCCACTGGCGGAACAGCTCCTGGCCCTGCGCGGCGGACCGGTCAAGGTCGACGCCTCCAAGGTCACCCGGCTCGGCGGCCAGTGCGTTCAGGTCCTGCTCTCGGCAGCCGCGACCTGGAAGGGCGATGACACGCCGTTCGACCTCGACACACCTTCGGACGCCTTTTTGAGCGGCCTCGAACTTCTCGGGCTGTCGCCCGAGCACATCAGCGACAAGGGAAGCCTCGCATGAGCAGGACAGTTCTGACGATCGACGACTCGCGCACCATGCGCGAGATGCTGCGGGCGACGCTGTCGTCGCAAGGTTTCATTGTCGTGCAGGCCGAGGACGGTGCCCACGGGATCGAGGTTCTGGAAGGTATGGAAGTCGAGCCGGATGTCATCATCACGGACATCAACATGCCCCGCAAGGACGGCTTCCAGTTCATCGAGGAAGTGCGGGTCGATCCCCGGCGCCGCGCCATCCCGATCCTGGTGCTGACCACCGAGAGCGACGCCGAGAAGAAACAGCGGGCCCGCACCGCGGGCGCGACCGGCTGGATCGTCAAGCCGTTCGACCCGGTCAAGCTGGTCGACGCGATCAACCGCGTCGCCGCCTAGGCAGAGCGCCCTGTCGGCGGTCACGGGCCCGAGCGGGCCAGTGACCGCGACGCAGACAGCAGTCCGAGCAGGAACAAGAAGGTAGCGACATGGACGCGATGGCCGAAATCCGGCAGACATTCTTCGAGGAATGTGCCGAGCAGCTTGCAGAGCTGGAAGCCGGGCTGCTGGCGATCGAGAACGGCGAGGCCGACTCCGATACGGTCAACGCCGTCTTCCGGGCTGTCCATTCGATCAAGGGCGGCGCCGGCGCCTTTAGCCTCGACGATCTGGTGCGCTTTGCCCACATCTTCGAGACGACGCTCGACGAGCTGCGCTCCAACCGGCTGGAAGCGACGGACACGGTCATCAAGGTGATGCTGCGTTCCGGCGACGCGCTGGCCGATCTCGTCACCGTCGCCCGCGACGGCGGCGTGGCCGACGCGGCCCGCAATGACGGCCTGGCCGCCGAACTCAAGGCACTGGTCGGCGGCGGCGCGGTCGAGACCGAGGACGCGGCCGGCGAGGACGACAACCAGGGCATGGGCGATCTCGATTTCGTCCCGATCGCCGTGGATCTCGACGATCTTCTCGGCGGCGGCGACGACGCGGACGATGACGGCGAGACGGTTTTCCAGATCTCCTTCAAGCCGCATGAAGGTCTCTATTCCAAGGCCAACGAGGCGGCGGTCGTCCTGCGCGATCTCTGCAAGCTCGGCGAGGCCGAGGTAACCTGCGACACCAGCGAGCTGCCGCAGCTTCAGGATCTCGATCCCGAGAGCGCCTATCTCACCTGGAACATCGAGCTGCGCACCTCCGCGACCGAAGAGGCCGTGCGCGAGATCTTCGAATTCGTCGAGTGGGATTGCGACCTGACGATCGAGGCCGACAAGCCGGAAGGCGACGCCGGCGGCTTCGATTCCGATCTGGCCGAGATCCTCGCCCGCATCCGCGGGGACGTGCCGGCGGAGGCTCCTGAGGAGATCGCCGACGCGCCGGAAGCAGCCGCGCCCGACGTCGAACCCGTCGCCGAGGACGAGACGCCCGCCGCTCCGGCAGCGGCCGCTGCGCCCGAGCCGGCGAGCGTTCCGGCCGCAGCACCGGCTCCGGCCGCCAACGCCGTGCCGAAGGCGATGCCTTCCGAGGCCAAGGCGGCTCCCGAATCCGACGGCAAGCCGGCCACCGCCACCACCGCGGCCGCCCAGACCATCCGTGTCGATCTGGAGCGCGTCGACCGGCTGATCGACCTCGTCGGTGAGCTGGTCATCCATCAGGTCATGCTGTCCCAGCGCGCCTATCAGGCAGGCCTTGCCCGTACCTCGGAGCTGGCGGTCGGTCTCGACGAGCTGGAGCAGCTCACCCGCGGCATCCAAGACAGCGTCATGGCGATCCGCGCCCAGCCGGTGAAGTCGGTCTTCCAGCGGCTGCCACGGCTTGCCCGCGAAGTCGCCGAGATCTCCGGCAAGACCGTGCGCCTCGTCACGGAAGGCGAGTGGACCGAAGTCGACAAGACGGTCATCGAGCGCCTCGCCGATCCGCTCACCCACATGCTGCGCAACGCCATCGACCACGGGCTGGAGAAGCCCGAGGTGCGGCTGGCGGCCGGCAAGCCCGCCGAAGGCGTGGTGAAGGTCGCGGCGATGCACCGCTCCGGCCGCATCGTCATCGAGATCACCGATGACGGCGCCGGCATCAACCGTCCTAAGGTCCAGGAGATCGCCGTCAGCAAGGGCCTCGTCCCGGCCGATGCGAACCTGACCAACGAGGAGATCGACAATCTGATCTTCGCGCCGGGCTTCTCGACCGCCTCCTCGGTGTCCGAGCTTTCGGGCCGCGGCGTCGGCATGGATGTCGTCAAGCGTTCGATCCAGGCCCTCGGCGGCCGCGTGTCGATCACCTCCGAACCCGGCAAGGGCTCGATCTTCACGATGAGCCTGCCGCTGACGCTGGCCGTCCTCGACGGCATGATCGTCTCGGTCGGCGACCAGACCGTCGTCGTGCCGCTGACCGCGATCATCGAGACGCTGCAGCCCAAGCCCGAAGAGGTGAAGAGCTTCGGCGGCGACGCGCGGCTGGTGAAGGTGCGCGACAGCTTCCTGCCGCTGGTCGATGTCGGGCGGGAGCTCGGCTTCACCGATCAGCCGACGGACGCCACCGGCGGCGTCGCGATCCTGGTCGAAGCGGAGAAGGGCCTGCGTTCGGCGCTCCTCGTCGATGCCATCCAGGGGCAGCGCCAGGTCGTGATCAAGAGCCTCGAGACCAATTACGGCAACGTGCCCGGCATCGCCGCGGCCACCATTCTCGGCGACGGTCGTGTCGCCCTCATTCTCGACGTCGATACCGTCGTCGCGACATCGCGGGGCGATATCGCCTTCGCCAGCAACGCCATGCAACAGGCCGCGGAGTAGGATAGATGACGACTTCTCACAATCAGATCGGCAAGCCCGCCCAGAACGACAATCGCGGTGAAGGCAATGGCCGCGAGCTCGTCGCCTTCCGCATCGGCGAGCAGGAATTCTGCGTCGACATCATGTCGGTGCGCGAAATCCGTGGCTGGACCCCGGCGACCCCGATCCCGCACGCCCCGTCCTACGTCAACGGCGTCATCAACCTGCGCGGCGCGGTTCTGCCGATCGTCGACCTGGCGGCCCGTCTCGGCTTCCCGAAGACGCAGCCGACGGCGCGCAGCGTCATCATCGTGGCACGCTCGCAGCAGCAGCTCTTCGGCCTGCTGGTGGACGCGGTCTCCGATATACTGACGGTGACCGACGACGCCCTGCAGCCGCCGCCGGACATGGCGACGGAGTTCGCCAAGCAGTTCGTGCGCGGCGTCATGGCGCTGGAAGGCCGCATGGTCTCCCTGATCGCCACCGACAACGTGCTGCCGCAGCTGCGCGACGCGGCCTGAGCCGGGCGCAGCACGGTAGGCAACAGCAGACAAGATGACAGAAATGGTGCGATGGAGCCGGGCATGGGATGCCCGGTTCCCGTGCCCGAAGTGGAGTGGGGCGTTTGGCGGCCGGATATCAGCAGGAAAAGCCGGTAGGCAGGCGGCGGGCCGATTCCGCGTCGATCGGGGCGGGCGAGTTCCCGATGACCGAGGCGGATTTCACCAATATCGCGCGCATTCTCTACGATGACGCGGGCATCCATCTGTCGCCCTCCAAGGCGACACTGGTCTATTCGCGGCTGTCCAAGCGGCTGCGCAGCCTCGGCATGGAGAGTTTCCGCGACTATTGCGAGCATGTCGCCGGTGCGGGTGGCGCCGACGAGCGGATGAAGATGCTCGCTTCGCTGACCACCAACGTCACGCATTTCTTCCGCGAGCAGCATCACTTCGACCATCTGCGCAACAACCTACTGCCGCCGCTCCTGGCGAGCGCCAAGCTGGGCGGGCGGGTGCGCATCTGGTCGGCAGGCTGCTCCAACGGCCATGAACCCTATTCGATCGCCATGACCGTCCTGTCGATGATGCCGGATGCGGCCGATCACGACGTGCGCATCCTGGCCTCCGACATCGACCCGAACGTCGTGGCGACGGGCCGCGCCGGTATCTATCTGTCGAGCGACCTGCAGAACGTGCCGGCCGATCTGCGCCGGCGGTGGTTCCGCCCGGTGCACGGGGCCTCCGGCGGCAAGCGCGGCGCGACCGACGAGATGGCCTTCGAGGTCGCCGACACGATGCGCGATCTCGTCGCCTTTCGCGAACTGAACCTGATCGGCCAGTGGCCGATGAAGGGCATGTTCGACGCGATCTTCTGTCGGAACGTGACCATCTATTTCGACCAGACGACCCGCGAAAAGGTGTGGAACCGCTTCGCCGAGCGCATCCTGCCGGACGGCTTTCTCTATGTCGGCCATTCCGAGCGGGTCACCGGACCGGCGTCCAACACGCTCAGCTACGAATCCAACACCTCCTATCGCAAGGCTGGTGGCTGATCGTGATGGACCGCATCGACCCGAACCAGATTGCGGATTCGTCCACTGGATCCGACCCTCGTGATTCCGGACGGAGCAGAGCACCGATGACGGCACCCGCAACCGTTCTCATCGTCGACGATTCGATGACCATGCGGGCCCTGATCCGCAACGTGCTGCGCAACGATCCGGGCATTGAGGTGGTCGGCGAGGCCGCCAATCCCTTCGAGGCGCGCGAGAAGATGAAGGCGCTCGATCCCGACGTGGTGACGCTCGACGTCGAGATGCCCAACATGAACGGCATCGACTTCCTGCAGAAGATCATGCAGCTGCGGCCGACGCCGGTGATCATGGTGTCGAACCTCACCGCGCCCGGCGCGTCGGCGACCCTCGAAGCGCTGGAGATCGGCGCCTTCGACTGCATCGCCAAGCCCGGCGCCGGCAGCAATACCTTCGAGACCCTGCCGGGCCTGATCAAGGAAGCCGCGCAGGCCAAGGGCCGTTTGGTCAAGCGTCGGGGCAGGGTGGCGGCACCGACGACCCGCACTGCACCGTCGGCGCAAGCGCAGCACGAGATCACCTGCTCGCCGACCGGGCCCGAGCTGATCGGCATCGGGTCGTCGACCGGCGGCGTCGAGGCGCTGACCCAGGTCCTGGCCGAGTTCCCGGCCGACTGTCCGCCGACGCTGATCGTGCAGCATCTGCCTGCCGCCTTCACCGGTTCCTTCGCCGCCCGGCTCGACCGCCTGTGCCCGGCCCATGTGAGCGAAGCCAAGGATGGCGACGTTTTGCGGCCGGGCCATATCTATCTGGCCCCCGGTGGCGGCCGGCATATGGTCCTGCGCAAGTCGATGCAGCCTTACATCTCGCTGGTCGCCGACGATCCGGTTTCCGGGCACCGACCTTCGGTGGACGTCCTGTTCGCGTCCATCGCCAAGAACTTCAAGGGCCGCTCCAGCGGCGTGATCCTGACCGGCATGGGCCGCGACGGTGCGCAGGGGCTCCTGGAGATGCGCAAGGGTGGCTCGCGCACCCTGGCGCAGGATGAGGCGAGTTCGCTCGTCTACGGCATGCCGCGCGTGGCCTACGAGATCGGCGCCGCGGAGAAGAGAGTCCCTCTTGCCAGAGTGACACGGCAAATATTTGCCTGACGGACTGATGTTCATCCGACATTGTTTCAAGTCAGCGCAAAATTCGATCCGGATGAGAGAATCTCTTCATAAAATTCCCCTTTAATAGGGATCCGACAAGGATAGACCCCATGAGCATCGCAGACCGGATCAGAGTTCTCATCGTCGACGATCATCGTACCAGCCGGATGCTGATACGAGATGCGTTGGAACAACTTGGAATCAAGCAGATCATCTTTGCCGTCGACGGTGAAGAGGCGCTGCAGACGATGATGACGGCGCCGTGCCACATCATCATCTCGGATTTCAACATGCCCAAGCTGGACGGCATCCAGCTTCTGAAGGCCGTACGCTCCTATGCGCCGACGAAGAAGACGCCCTTCATCATCCTGACGGGGCAGGGCGACCGCGAGCTGGTGCAGCGTGCCGCCCAGTTCGGCGTCAACAACTTCCTCGCCAAGCCGATCACGGTCCCCGTCCTTAAGAAGACCATGGAAGCGGTGGTCGGTCGTCTTCAGTGATGCTGAACCGGTCGGGAATGCAGCGCATCCATGTTATGCAAGGCGAAGCCCGGGTGGCGACGGGACCGGATACGGTCCTGACGACCCTGCTGGGTTCCTGCGTTGCGGCCTGCATCCACGATCGGGTGGCGGGGGTCGGCGGCATGAACCACTTCCTGTTGCCGGGCGCCGGCGACTCGGAGAGCGGCCGGACGGAGAGCTTCGGCCTCTATCTGATGGAACTGCTGATCAACGGGCTGCTGCAGCAGGGCGCGCGTCGCGAGAATCTCGAGGCGAAGCTGTTCGGCGGCGCCCAGACCGTCGATCGCCTGTCGAATGTCGGCTCCAAGAATGCCGTCTTCGCCGAGCGCTTCCTGCGCACGGAGAAGATCACCTATCTGGGCGGCAGCCTGGGCGGGGAATCGGGACGCCGCATCGAGTACTGGCCGCATTCCGGCCGGGCCCGGCAGATCCTGTTCGCGCCGACGGCGATGCCGAAGATCCCGGTGGCCCGTCCCGTCCGCAAGCCCGATGCCATCGGCGACGTGGAACTTTTCTGAAAGGATCGCGACGTACTCTGGCGAGCCGTCTCGAACCACTGTCTCGTTCAATTCTAGCGATCGAAGCGAAGCGCCATGTCGATGAGTTCCCTGTCCGACCTTTTCAGGACCCTCTCCCTCGAGCTGCGGGAACTCGCCAAGGATGCCGAGGCGATGCATGATCTCGTCTGCCCGGACCACGCGACGCAGGACGCCGCCTATGTGCGCGCCGTGCAGCGCATCGACCGCACCCAGCAGACGCTGTGCAATCTCTCCACCTTCCTCGAAGCGGCCCGGGACGAACTGCCGGAGAGCTACGAAGTCGCGCTGAAATCGGCGCTCGAGACCGTGCGCCTGAACGATCTCAAGCTGCGTCTCGTCCCCTCCGCGCACAGCATGGCCGCAGCAATGTCGGACGATTCCGACGGCGAGATGGAACTGTTCTCCCAGGCGTCCTGACCGGCCCCGACATCTCCGACGTTCCGTTCCACGGCGCCGGACACTCGCCCAGATTGCATTCACCGACAGGTTTCTCGCGTTAACCCTTCATTAACCGTGGTCTCGCGCAAGCTTCGACCGGCATGGTCCGCTCGTACTTCGCAGCTACAGTTAAGGCAGGGTAGAGAGATCCATGGCGCTTGCCGTTGGCGGAAAAGCTCAGCAGCTTTTGACGAATCTGACCGCGCTCGGTCCACGCAGGCTCGGAGCACTTGGCCTGGTCGGACTGCTCGTCGTCGCCCTGGTCGGACTGGGCAGCTACTACCTGTCGCGTCCCGACATGGAGACGCTCTATTCGGGGCTCGACCGCACCGACGTGACACGCATCGGCGCGGCCCTGACCGAAGCGGGCATCCCCTTCGACGTAGATTCCAAGGGCGACGCCATCCTGACGCCCTTCTCGCAGACGGCCCCGGCGCGCATGCTGCTCGCCGAAAAGGGCCTGCCGCGTTCCGAGAACGCCGGCTACGAGCTCTTCGACAATCTCGGCTCGATCGGCCTGACCTCCTTCATGCAGGAGATCACCCGGGTTCGCGCCCTGGAAGGCGAGATCGCCCGCACCATCCAGACCCTGCGCAACGTGCGCGCCGCCCGCGTCCACATCGTCCTGCCCGACAAGGGCTCGTTCCGCCGTGAACAGCAGAAGCCCTCGGCCAGCGTCGTCGTGCGCACCGAGAACGGCAATGATTTCGGGTCCGCCCAGGCGATCCGCTCGCTGGTCGCCTCGGCGATCCCGTCCATGACGCCGGAAGAGGTGACCATCCTCAATGCCGACGGCACGCTGCTGGCGTCCGGCGACGAAGGTGTTTCGGCCGCGCCCACCAAGCTCTTCGGCATCGAAAGCGTCGTCTCCAAGGACATCGAGCAGTCGATCCGCCGCACGCTCGCGCCCTATCTCGGCATCGGCAACTTCCAGACCAGCGTCGTTGCCCGCCTCGACACGGACCGCAAGCAGATCAGCGAGCGCATCTTCGATCCCGAAAGCCGGGTCGAGCGCTCGACCCGCACCATCCGCGAGAACAACCAGTCGGCCAACCGCGCCAGCGAGACCCCGGTGGGCGTCGAGCAGGATGTCCGCGAAATCGACGCGCCCCCGGCGGGCGGCGGTGGCGGCGAGCAGTCGTCGGAAGAGACCGAGCGTCGCGAGGAACTCACCAACTACGAGATCAACGAGAAGACCATCTCCACGACCAGCGACGGCTACCAAGTCGAGCGCCTGTCGGTGGCCGTGGTCGTCGACCGCAAGCGCGTGCTCGAAGCCATCGGCGAGAACCCGACCGACGCCCAGATCGACGCGCGGATCGGCGAGATCAAGGCTCTGGTCGCTTCGGCGTCGGGCTTCTCGGCCGATCGCGGCGACCAGATCGAGGTGACCGCCGTCGACTTCATCGCCTCCGACGACGCCCTCGAGCCGATCCCGGCCCCGAGCCTCGGCGAGATGTTCATGCGCCAGTCCGGCACGCTCATCAACGCTCTCACCATCCTCGCCGTGGCGATCATGCTGATCTGGTTCGGTCTCAAGCCGGCCGTCCGCGCCATCGCCGCCATGCCGGCCGCCGAAGGGACCACCCTGGCCGCACTGGACGACGACGAGATGCCGGAGCTGGACGACGATGCCCGCGCCCTGTCGGAAAGCCTCCTGGAGAACCTGAACTACGATTCCGATCCGGCCGGCGGCTCCGGCAACGAGATCGGCTTCCTCGACGACCTCAACTTCAATGTGGGCAATTCGCCGAGGGCCCGCCTCGAGCGGCTCCTGGACCACAACGAAGAGCATGCCGCCACCGTCATGAAACAGTGGCTCAACCAGAAAGAGGCGGCCTAAGCCATGATCTCTCTCGCTCAGTACCTGCCCGAGCTGGACGCCGATACCGACATGCCGGACCGCCCCGGGGCGTCGGCCCGCGAGGCGACAGTCTTCGAACCGCTGGCGCTCGTGGCCGCCAACCAGGCGCGCCCCGCGGCCCAGACCAAGTCCTCGCCGATCCCCGAGATTGAGATCGAGGAAGAGGACGAGGCCGAGACCGGCGCAGCCGATATCGACTTTGCCGCGCAGTTCGCCGGCGAGGACGATGGCGAGCCCCCGGCACCGGCCGGCATGCTGCCGGATTCCTCGGCGCTTAACCTCGATGACGACGATGCCGATGGCGCCGCCGGCGGTTTGCCGGATCTCGGCGGCTTCGATGCGCCGGACTTCGATCCCGATGCGGCGATGAATGGCTTCTGCGACGAGGATGCAGAGGACGGTCTGCCGGACCTCGCCGCAGCACCGTCGGGCGAGCTCGATCCGCTGGAGGCCGCCCGTGAGGCGGGCATCCAGCAGGGCAGGGCGGAAGCCGAGGCCGAGGCCGCGGCGGCACTGAACGAGGCGCGCGAAACGGCGGAAGCGGCGAAGGCCGCTGCTGTCGAGGCGGCCCGCGGCGAATGGGCCGGCGAGGAGGGCGAGCAGATGGGCGCGCTCCTGACCGATCGGCTCGACCGGATCGAGACCATCGTGCGGGCCTCGCTGTCCAGCGTCCTGAAGCCGATCGCGCTCGATGCGCGCCGGCGCCAGACCGTTCTGGAACTGGCCGACGCGGTCCACATGCTGATCGGCGACGGCAAGGCCCTGAACATCCGCGTCACCGGCCCGGCCGATCTGCTCGAAGCGCTGGAACAGGCGCTCGGCAAGCGCAAGGCCTTCATCGTTTGTGAACCCGACCCCGACATGGTCGAGGTGAAAATTGAATGCGACCAGACCGTCGTCGAGACACGACTGATGGGCTGGCGCACGGCACTGGAAGAGGCGCTCGCGTGACCGATCAGTCCGGGGCGGGGCATCTGGACCGTCAGGAAATCATTATCGTGCGCCGCCGCGGCGGCAACGGCGAGGAAGCCCATCACGGCGGCGTCTGGAAGATCGCCTTCGCCGACTTCATGACGGCAATGATGGCCTTCTTCCTGGTGATGTGGCTGACCCAGGCCTCCGACATGGCGACGCGCAAGCAGGTCGCCCAGTATTTCAATCCGATCCGTCTCAACGACGCGTCGCCGGCGACGCGCGGCGTCGAGCAGTCCGACGACGGCGCCTCGCGCGACGAGAACGAGAACGGCATCAGCAAGGCCGACACCAACGGCGATCCCCACGGCAAGCCGCTGGCCGGCGACCAGGAAGGCGGCGAGGAAGAAGCGCTGTTCCGCGATCCCTATGCGGTGCTCGCCGAGATCGCCGCCGAGGGCGCGTCCGAGACCACGGGCGAATTGCAGGGCAAGCCGGATGGCACGGGCCTGCCGGGCCTGAATGGCGGCGACGCCTATCGCGACCCGTTCGATCCCGCCTCCTGGCAGCTCGCCCCGAACGCCACCGAAAGCGCGGCCGTCATCGACGAGGCGCCGCCGAGCGAGTTCAAGACCGCGGTGCTGCCGAACGACATGTCGGACGAGCCGGTGCCGGTGGATGCGGAGACGCAGGCCGAGGCGGTCTCCGAGGCCAAGGCTGAGGCCGAAGCCGAGACCCCTGAAGCCGGAGAGGCCGAGCTGGCCGAGGCCGATGCGGACGCCGAGCCGGCGGATGGCGAAGCCGTTGCGCAGGCCGACCGGGCCGACGAGCTCAAGGCCGAGATCGCCGCCGAATTTGCCCGCCAGGGCGAGCCCCTGCCGACCAATTTCGAGGTCGTGCCAGGCGAAGGCGGCGTGACCATCTCGATCGCCGACGACATGATGTCGGGCATGTTCGAGGTCGGATCGGCCCGGCCGACGCCGCAGGTCGTCGCCATGATGGAGCGCATTGCCTCCGTCCTGTCGAAGCAGCCCGGCAACGTCTCCATCCGCGGCCATACCGACTCCCGGCCGTTCCGCAGCGCCCAGTACGACAACTGGCGCCTGTCCACCGCCCGCGCCCACATGGCCTACTACATGCTGGCCCGCGGCGGCTTGGAAGAGGACCGCGTCAAGGCGATCGAGGGTGTCGCCGACCGCGCGCCGAAGATTGCCGACGATCCGGAAGCGGCAGCGAACCGCCGGATCGAGATCCTGCTGACCGAGCCGGCGCAATGAGAATGGGTTGCTTGTCCACCGAACGCCGGCTGGGGCTGGGCGTGATCGCCTACGCCCTGATGCTGACGACCGCCTTGCCGGTGGCATGGGCGGCCGGAGAGAGCGCATCAGAGCCGGCCAGCGTCGCCGAGCGGGTGCGCCAGGCGGGTGAGGATGCGATCCGCTCCGAAGGCGGTCCTGCGGTCGAACCCGAGGCCCATGCAGGCGAGGCCGCAAGCGAACATGCGGAGGTCGCGACGGATGGCGAGGCCGACGCGCATGAGGACGAGAACGGCGACGGCACCGGGCCCTGGCCGCGCGAACGGGCCCCGATGCCCTACGAGATCGTGCGCTCGGTGCAGTTCCTGCAGGACCAGGTGGCCCGCGGCAACGGCGCGGCGATCCGCGTGCAGGCGCAGCTCCTGCGCCGCTACGGACCGACCTTCCTCGAACAGCCGCCCGAAGTGTGGACCGACCCGCGCAACCTGCGCGCCGCAGCCCTGTTCGTCCTGAGCGGAGGGCCGCCTGCGGTCCTGCGCGGCATCCTGTCGACTGCCACCATCGATGGCGACGAACGGGCCCTGCTGGACGGCGCCCTGGCCTATGTCGAAAACCGTGCGCGGGACGCCCGCGCGGCCCTGGTGCCGATCGACGTATCGGAGATGGACACCGCCCTTGCGGCCCAGCTGAACCTGGCGGTCGCGCAGCTCCAGCAGAAGGACGCCCCGGCCGATGCGCTGCACCGGTTGGAGCAGGTCATGCTGGCGGCGCCCGGCACGCTTCTGGAAGAGGCGGCGCTGCGAATGGGCGTGCTGCTCGCCGAGGGCATCGGCTCCCACAAGGCCGCCGATCGCTATGCGCGGCAATATTTCGACCGTTTCGCCGATTCCGCCTATGCCGGCAATTTCCGCGCCCGCTTCTCGGCGGTCTACGCGGCACGGCCACCGGAGACCAAGGACGCAACGGTCGCCACGATCGACAACGCGACCGCCCGTATCCCGGACGACCAGCGGCTGGCGATCTTCCTCGCCGTGGCGCGCCGCGCGCTCGTCGGCGGCAATCTGCCGCTCGCCGCCGCAATGGCGACCGAGGCGCTGGAGAACGGCAATGCCGCTCCCGCCGACAGCCAGCGCGCGCTGCTCTACAAGACCGCCGCCACGCTGACGACGGGCAATCCGGTCGAAGCGCGTGTCGCGCTGGAAGCAATCGACGTTGCCACGCTCCATCCCGCCGATCGCAAGCTGCACGAGGCCGCCTACGAGGTGCTCAGCGAGATGCGCAAGCCGCTGATGGCCGCCAATATCGACCCCGCCGAACGCTACGGTCCGCAGCCGCCCGTCGAGCAATCCGCCGTTCTGACCCGGGGAGCCGCGCTCCTCGACGCCGTTCGCGGCGACCTGAAGAGAGCCATGCCGTGACCGCATCCGTCAGCACCTCCGTCGAAATGCGCGCTCCGGCGACCCGTGCGCCGACCGGCCGTGGCGCGGAAAGCGCCACTGAGGCGCGCGATGCCTTCGACAGCTTCGTCAAGGATGCCGAGCAGGCTCCTAAGGCCTCGCGTTCCGACAGCGAGAGCAGGGACACCCGCGAGGCCGAGACCGACGAGACTAGGGCTGAAGGCTCCGAGGACGCCGCCGAGACGACGCAGGCCAGCGACCGAGACGCGGACGCCGCACCGGCCGGGCGGCCGCGCGACAACGGTCTCGCCGCAATCCTCGCCGACATGGACCGCCTGCTGCGCTCTGGAACCGCGACCGCCGCGACCATGGCCAACGCGGCCGATGGCGAGGCGGGCTCCGCGACTGATGCGGCTCTGGCCAGGACGGCCATGGGCAAGGACGAGAAGGTTGCCAATCCCCTTGCCCGGTTCGCCGCAAACGATGCTGACGAGACCGTTTCGCGGATCGCGGCAGCGACAGGCGAGGCACTTGGCGCCAACAAAACGGCGAGTGCCAGCTCGGCGCAGACCGCCGGTGAACAGGCGCGTGCGCGGGTCGACCTCGTCTCGCAGCGCACTGATTTCGAACCGGCGACCACCGCCGCTGGCGCATCAGCCATTGCCGCAGGCAAGCCGGGCGGCGCGGCCACCACGAACATCCGCCAGTTGCTGGCATCCGTCGACATGCGCGCCGGCAACGGCGCGACGCCGGACGGCGAGGGCGGATCGGCTGTCGACGGTGAAACCGGCGACGTCTTTGCCGCTGGCGAAGGCAACGAGACACGTCGCGGCCGCAGCGAGCCGAGGGGCGAGCGCGCGGCCTTCGATCGCAATCCGCGTGCCGACAGTGACGGCACCAGGAACGGCGCGGCCGGCGTGAGCGTCAAGGTGAGCGAAACCGCGGCGACCGGTATGGCCGCTGCGGGTGCGACGTCGACTATTGGCCGGCAGGTCGCCGACGCCGTGACCACCTCGCTCACAGGTTCGCCGCTGCCGACGGGTGATACCGCCGAAGCCGCACGCGTGCAGATGCGGGCCGGCGGTGCAGCGCTCAAGACCATCCAGATCCAGCTTCAGCCCGAGCAGCTGGGCAAGCTCGACGTCACCATGCGTCTGATCGACGGCAAGCTCGCGGTCCACATCGTGGCCAGCGAAGCCGACACGGCACTGCGCATCAAGGACGACGCCGAAGGCCTGAACAAGCTTTTGACCAAGGCTGGTTTCTCGGTCGACGAAGCCGCGATCAGCATCGGTGTCCGTGACGCCGGCGCGCCGCGCGGCGGCATCGCCAATGCGCAGGGTCAGGCCGATGGCCAGGCATCGACGGGCCAATCGCAGAATGGCGCGGCCCGTGACGGCGCCGCAAGCTCTGGCGGCGAGGGCTCAGCGCGCCAGGGGGGGGGACGACCGGAGCAGGCCATGACGTCAACGCCCGCCGAGGAGACCGGCGCGCCCCGCCGCGAACTCGATCCCTCCGTTTATCTCTGAGACCTCACGGTCCGACTGGACTAGATCGCGGCGACGCGTTTGGCCGACCATGGCGCAATCATGGCGGCGATCGGGCCGTTAAGACTTCGTTAACGAAAAAAATTCGTGAGTCGGATTCGTGACTTAGTCCGAAAATGAACGGCATGGTTAACGGATCACTAAATTTCAGGATAGGCGCAAGTTCGGGGTCAGTTTAACTCTCTGTTCACAGACAAACGGCGGACCGAGGGTGACGGAAATGATCGTTGTAGTGGACAACCGGGAACTCGTGACGGACGGCTACGAGTCCATGTTCGGTCGCGAAGGCGTGTCGGCAGCGGGCTTCAAGGCCGACGAATTCCGCGACTGGGTCGAGACCGCACCGGAGTCCGATCTCTCGGCCGTCGAGGCTTTCCTGCTCGGCGATTTCGATGACCGCACGATCTGCCCGCGACTGATCCGGGCTCGTTCCAAGGCGCCGATGATCGCGCTGTCGGAAGGCCGCAACCTGGATGGCACGCTCGACCTGTTCGCCGCCGGCGTCGATGACGTCGTCGCCAAGCCGGTCCACGTCAAGGAAATCCTCGCCCGGGTCGGCGCCATCCGCCGCCGCAACGAGACCGAGGACGCCCGCACCGTCGTCGGAGAGATCTCCGTCTACCAGGACGGCCGCGACGCTGAAGTCGCCGGCAAGCCGATGGCCCTGCCGCGCCGCGAGCGCCGTATCCTGGAATATCTGGTTGCCAACCGCGGCCGCCGCGTTTCCAAGCAGCAGCTGTTCAGCGCGATCTACGGCATCTTCGACGAGAACGTCGAGGAGAACGTCATCGAGAGCCACATCTCGAAGCTGCGCAAGAAGCTGAAGATGCGCCTCGGCTACGATCCGGTGTCCTCGAAGCGCTATCTCGGCTACGGCATCGGCGTCGACTGACACAAACTGGTTAACAAGTTCTTAAGAATAGAGGCCTCGCCGTTAGTTCGGCGGGGCCTTTTATTTTGCCGGTATACTGCAAAAGCTGGTTCCTGACAGTTCGGCGCAAGCTTCACTCCGTATTGCGGAAGAGAGATCTACGCCACGGAGTACCAGGCAATGAGCATCAACGGTGTCTTCAGGACCAGCGTGTCCGGCATGAATGCACAGGCCAACCGGCTGTCCACCGTGTCGGAGAACATCGCGAACTCCAGCACGAACGGCTACAAGCGCAATTCCACCGAATTCGCCTCCCTCGTCCTTGCCCAGGGCGGCGGCGAGTACAATCCGGGGTCGGTGAAGACCCAGGTTCGCCAGTCGATCAGCCAGCAGGGCAGCATCGCCGCCACCTCGTCGGGTTCGGACCTCGCCATTCAGGGCGACGGGTTCTTCGTCGTGCAGGATACGGCCGGCCGCGAATTCTATACCCGCGCCGGTTCCTTCGTGCAGCGCACCGAGACCGTCGGCGGCAAAGAGACCACCTTCCTGGTCAATACAGCCGGCTACCGCTTGACCGGCACGCCCGTCGGTGGCGGCGCCGCCGCGCCAATCGAGCTCCCGGTCGGCGCGATCGTCGCCCCGCAGGCCACGAACGCCGGATCCTTCTCGATCCAGTTCCCGGAATCAGCCGCTGTCGGCGACACCAAGAAGTCGTCGATGGTTGTATATGACAAGATCGGTAAGGCGATCGAGGTCCCGGTCGAGATGGAAAAGACCGGCGCTAACACTTGGGACATCACAGTGGGCGGCGGAGCGCCGACGACAATTGTCTTCGACCCGAATACCGGTCGGCCGACGGCCGCTCCGGCCAACATGACCTATACCCCGGTGAACGGCGACGCGATCGACATCGAGTTCGAGTCGCTGACCGAGTATGCCACCGACTTTTCGGCCAAGCTGGTCGCCAACGGCAACCCTCCCGGCAGCTTCACGGGCTTTGCCTTTGCCGACGACGGCACGCTGAGCGGCGTCATGAACACCGGCCAGTTGATCCCGCTCTACGAGATGAACCTCGCGCGTTTCGCCAGCCCGGACCAGCTTCAGGCCTCCGCCGGCAACGTCTACAGCGCCACCGCCTCGTCGGGCGTCGCGGCCCTCGGTGGACCAGGCACCAACGGCTACGGCTCGCTGGTCTCCAGCGGTCTGGAGCAGTCGAATGTCGACCTCGCCTCGGAACTGACCAGCATGATCGAGTCCCAGCGCAGCTACAGCGCGAACTCGAAAGTCTTCCAGACCGGCGCCGAGATCCTCGACGTCCTCGTGAACCTGAAGCGATAGGCGCGAGCCCGCTCTTTGCTGCGCACTGGATAAGTCCTCATCATGTCACTTCTGTCAGCCTTCTCCAACGCAACGGCGTCGCTTTCGAGCGTCGCCAGCCAGTCGGCGCTCGTGTCGCGCAACATCGCGAATGCGGACAGTCCCTACGCGACCAAGAAATATGCGGGCCTCACCGTCGGCCAGACCGGCGGCGTGCGGATCATGTCGATCGCCCAGTCGGGCGACCAGGCCCTGTTCCGCTCGCTGATCACGACCAACTCCGCCCTCGGCTCGGCCAGTGTCAGCGCCGAGTCGCTGAACCGGATCCGCGAGGTCATCGGCGACGTCGATTCACCGACCTCGCCGGCTGCGACCCTGTCGTCGCTGAAGGCGGCGCTGTCGCAGTTCGCGGTCTCCCCGGAGAACGGCCAGACCGCCGAGGCGGCGGTGAACGCCGCCCGTGACATGGCGCTGAGCCTCAACCGTGCCACCAGCGCGGTGCAGTCCGCCCGCAAGGACGCGGACGACCAGCTCGATCTCGCCGCCAAGGACATGAACCTCCTGCTCGGCGAGTTCGGTACCCTGAACGCCAAGATCATGGCCGGCAGCGCGAGCGGCTCGGACGTCACCGACGCCGTCGACCGGCGCGACCAGATCGTGCGCACCCTGTCGGGCTATGTCGGCCTGAACGTGCAGGTGCGGGCCGGTAACGACATGGCCCTCTACACCGACTCCGGCATCACGATGTTCGACAAGACCGCGCGGTCGGTCGAGTTCACGCCGCAGCCGGCCTACGACGCCACCGTGGCGGGCAACAGCTTCAAGATCGACGGTGTCGTCGTCGCCGGCGCCTCTTCGCCCATGCCGATCAAGGGCGGCAGCGTCTACGGCCTGATCACCCTGCGCGACGAGACCGCCGCAACCTTCCAGGGCCAGCTCGACGGCATCGCCTATGCGCTGGTCCAGGCCTTTGCCGAGACCGATCAGCGGGCCGCCGGCGATCCCGGGTACATGCCCGGCAGCTATGCCGGCCTCTTCACCGATGGCGGCAGCAATGCCATCCCGGCAAGCATGGCCGGCGCCAAGGGGCTTGCCGGCACCATCCAGATCGCGGCCGGGGTCGATCCGACCAAGCCCGGCGGCGAGCCGGCCCGTCTGCGCGACGGCGGCATTGCCTTCGCCGGTACCGCGAACGAGCAGTATTTCAGCTACAACGCCAACGGCTCGAGCGGCTTCACCGGCCGCCTGAACGACCTGATCGCCGGCTTCTCCACGCCGCGCAGCTTCGATGCGGCCTTCGGCGCCGGCAGTTCGGCGACCCTGACCGAATACACCGCCTCGTCGATCGGCTGGTTCGAGGGCCGCCGCGCCACGGCGAACGACGCCTCGTCCTACCAGACGGTGCTGCTTTCGCGGACCCAGGAGACGCTCTCCGACGCGACCGGCATCAACATCGACGACGAGATGACGCGCCTGCTCGACCTGGAGCGCTCCTACCAGGCGTCCAGCAAGCTGATTTCCACGGTCGGTCAGATGATCGACTCCCTCCTTGCGATCGCCTGAACGGACCATCGATGAGCAACTTCCTCGTCTCCAGCTTCTCGCTCTCGTCGGCGCCGCGCTCCGCCGTCTTCCGCATCCAGGATGAGCTGCGCAACGCGCAGAAGGAGGTCACGACCGGCCGCTTCGCCGATGTCGGCCTTACCCTCGGATCGCGCACCAACCAGACCGTGTCGCTGCGCGTCGAACGCGAGAGCGCCATCCGGATCCAGGAAGCCAACACCCTCATCGGGCAGCGCTTCGACACCATGCAGACGGCCCTGGAATCCATCGCCAAGACCGGCGAGAACCTTCTGGCGTCGCTGATCTCGAACGGCCCTGCCGATGCCGGCATCTCGGCCAGCGTGCAGCAGGCCAAGGCGGGGTTGCAGCAGTTCATGGGTGCGATCAACGCCGCTTCGGGCTCGCGCTTCCTGTTCTCGGGTGCCGCGACCGACCAGCCGGCGCTCGCCTTCAGCAAGGTCGGCGGCGGTGTCGCTTCCAGCTACGAGGACAGTTCGACCGCCAAGAAGGCCGTGAACGACGCATTGACCGCGGCAGCCCCGGCGAGCGCGGTGGATCTGGAAGCCTTCCTCGACGGCGCGTTCAACGACCTCTTCAAGGTCCCTGAGCCCAGCGACGGCACCGGCTGGGATATGTGGTCGAAGGCGGATCCTTCGCCGGTGGTCAACCGGATCAGCGATAGCGAAACCCTCGATGTGTCCTATCCGGCCAGCGACGAAGCCTTCCGCAACATCGTGAAGGCCTACGTCATGATCAGCGATCTTGGCGCGAAGACCATGGACGAGGAGCAACGTCAGCTTCTCACAAGCCGGGCAGTGGAAACTCTGAGCCTGGGCCTGTCGCAGCTGACCGAAATCCGGGCGGAGATCGGCGGCAAGCAGAGCCGGCTGGAGATCACCAACGAGACGCTGGGAACCCGCAAGAACGTCCTGACCATGTCGATCTCCTCCTTCGAGGATGTCGACGCCTACGAGGCATCCACGCGGGTGACCACACTGACCAATCTGCTTGAGGCTTCCTACGCGCTGACCGCCCGCATCTCGCGGCTCAGCATCATGAACTACCTGTAGTTTCAGCGGGCGCCGGACCCGAAATCCTCCGGCAACCGAGCGATCGGCCGGCGTCGGGGACTGTCGGCCGGGCACATGAAAACGACAGGTCGCAAGGGTCGGTCCGGGGCGCTGCCAAACCGATCTGACGATCACAAGGGGATGGAATGTATCAGTTCTCATACGCGGAAGTGGCGCAGGACATCGAAGTCGATGCCCGTGAGCGCGAGCGGCAGGCGCTCGATCATTCGATCGAGCAGCTGAAGAAAGCCGATGCCGAGGGGCCACGTTCGCGTGCGGCGATCGAAGCGATCTACACCACCCGCAGCCTCTGGGCGCTGGTGATCGAGGATTTGGCCAGCGCCGACAACGGCCTGCCGGAGGCGCTGCGCGCCGAGCTGATCTCGATCGGCCTGTGGATCATGCGCGAGGCCGAAGCCATCCGTCTCGGCAAGTCCGAGAACTTCAAGGGCATCATCGAGATCACGACCCTCATCCGCGAAGGCTTGAAATAACCATGGCAAGTTTGCGCATCACCCTGCGGGCAGGCGAACGGATCTTCGTCAACGGGGCCGTCCTGAAGGTCGACCGCAAGACCACGCTGGAATTCCTCAACGACGTGACCTTCCTCCTCGAAAGCCATGTGATGCAGGCCGAGGATGCCACGACCCCGCTGCGCCAGCTCTACTTCATCGTCCAGATGATGCTGATCGAGCCGGGCAGCGCCGAGGCCGCCCGCGAGCTCTTCGGCACCACCCACGCGGCGATGATCGGCACCTACCGCAATCGCGACATCATCGAGGGCCTCATCGAGATCAAGGAACTGGTCGGCCGCGAGCGCAATTTCGAGGCGCTCAAGGGACTGCGGACGCTGATCCCGATCGAGGACGGCGTCATCCAGGGGCAGGGCGAGGCGCGCGCGCCGGTCGTCCCCCACACACCCGAACTGCGGCTTGCCGCCGGAGGAATGCGATGAACGTGACCGGTGTCGGCGCTACCAGCGCCACCGCGGCCCAGAACGGCATCAGCGCCGCGACCCAGCAGACCGGGATGGATTACGACGCCTTCCTGAAGCTGCTGGTCGCCGAGATGTCCAATCAGGATCCGCTCAACCCGACGGATTCCACCGAATATGTCGCCCAGTTCGCGTCCTTCTCCAGCGTCGAGCAAGCCATCCAGACCAATAAGAAGCTGGACTCGATGATGACGGTCTCCGCGCTGACCCAGGCGAACTCGCTGATCGGTCAGACGGCGACCTCGGCGGACGGCTCACTGTCCGGCAAGGTTGCCGCGGTACGCGCGGTCAATGGTGTCGTCGAGGCCATCCTGGAGAGCGGCGACAGCCTGCCGCTGATCTCCGGAACCACCGTGGGGTAGAAGACATGAACGAAGCCGATGCACTCGATATCGTCCAGTCCGCGGTCTGGACGATCGTCGCCGCCTGCGGGCCGGCCGTCGGCGCCGCCATGTTCGTGGGTGTCCTGATCGCACTGTTTCAGGCACTCACCCAGATCCAGGAGGTCACGCTGACCTTCGTCCCGAAGATCCTGGCGATCTTCGTGGTGATCGCGCTGACCGCCTCCTTCACCGGCGCGCAGGTCTACGCCTTCACCCAGGAATCCTACTCGCGCATCGAGAACGGCTTCCGCTGAGCGCAATGGCGCCGTAACTCACCGTTTCCTGTTCACGCAGACCGGTCAAACCCTGTAGGTTGACCCAGCGTGACAGGAGCGACGCCCGGCCGGTAGGCCGCGTCGCGGACGGAAAGAGGGCAGGCAGGTGGCGTTCAGGACCAGTCGAAACCAGACATCGTATAAAATGCCGCGCCGTCCCGGCGGCGCCCTTCGCGCCGGCCTGCGTCGCGGCTTTGCCGTGCTGGCAATGCTTGCCGCGCTGTTCGCTCTGCCCGCCGCCGCCTTCGAGACCACAGCGCCGACCGCCATCCTGGTGGATTATGGCACCGGCCGCGTCCTCTACGAGAAGGACGCCGATACCGAGATTCCCCCGGCCAGCCTCGCCAAGCTGATGACCATCGCGGTCCTGTTCGACGATCTGAAACAGGGCAGGGTGCAGCGCGACGACCGCTTTGTCGTCTCCGAACACGCCTGGCGCACCGGCGGCGCGTCATCCGGCGGCTCGACCATGTTTCTGCCGTTGAACTCCGAGGTCGCCGTCGAGGATCTGATCCGTGGCATCATCGTCCAGTCCGGCAACGACGCGACGATCGTCGTCGCCGAAGGCCTGTCCGGCTCGGTCGAGGCCTTTGCGGGACGGATGAACGCCGAGGCCGAGAAGATCGGCCTGACGCATTCCCACTTCACCAATCCGCATGGACTGCCGGACCCTGAGCAGCATGTCAGCGTGCGCGATCTCGCCCGCCTTGCCACATACCTCATCCGCGAATTTCCCGAGGATTACCCGATCTTCGCCGAGGAGAGCTTCACCTATAACGGCATCAAGCAGCAGAACCGCAATCCGCTCCTGGATCTGGGCGCCGACGGCCTGAAGACCGGCCATACGTCGGCTGCGGGCTACGGTCTGGTCGCCTCCGCCGAACGCGACGGCCGACGCATTGTCCTCGCCATGAGCGGCATGAGTTCGACTGCCGAGCGGGCGAGCGAAGCCCGCCGGCTGATGAATTTCGGCCTGCAGGACTTTGAGGAAGTGGTGCTGGTGACCGCGGGCGAAACCCTCGGCACCGTGCAGGTGCGGGGCGGCGTCGCCGAGACCGTCGGCATGGCCGCGGCCGAGGACCTGCGGATGCTGGTGCCGCGCGGCAGCCTGGCCGATGTCGAGCGCGAGGTGGTCGAGAACGGTCCCTTCGTGGCGCCCGTCGCCAAGGGCCAGCGGCTCGGCTGGGTGCGGTTCGGCCGGGGCGACGAGAGCCTGCGGCAGGTGCCGCTCGTGGCCGAAACCGCGGTCGAGGAGGCGGGGCTGTTTCAGCGGATCGCCGACACCTTGGCCCGGCACCTGACATGGGGCGGCGCACAAACGCCTTGACGCGGCGCACCTAAACGCCGATATGAAGCCTGCACGCCGTGATCGCGCAGCGCCTGCTTGTTTCCCGACATCTGACGGAATTCTTAGCCAGCGCCATCGGACCGGCCCGCAGCTTCTGAAGCTTGCGGGGTCCCGCGTTCCGACACGGCCCGCCGAACCGTCCGCCAGCGCGAAGACGATCGGCATCTCAAGCGGACCGACAGTGTCCGCCTTCCGCAAGGCATATCTTGACCCATACCGATTTCAAGGCGTTCGGCCTCGCCGACACGCTTCTTTCCGCGCTTGCGCGTCTCGACATCACCCAGCCGACGCCGATCCAGGCCCAGGCGATTCCGGCGGTCATGCAGGGCCGCGACGTTCTGGGTATCGCCCAGACCGGCACCGGCAAGACCGCGGCCTTCTCGCTGCCCGTCATCGACGCGCTGATCGCCAAGGGCGGTCGCCCGGCTCCGAAGACGCCGAAGGTCCTTGTCCTGACCCCGACCCGCGAGCTCGCCTCGCAGATCGCCGGCAACGTCAAGTCCTACACCGCCGGCACCAAGCTGACCCATCACGTGATCTTCGGCGGTGTCTCGATCCGTCCGCAGATCGAGGCGATGCGCCGCGGCGTCGACATCGTCATCGCGACGCCGGGCCGTCTGCTCGACCTGTTGAACCAACGTGCCCTGACGCTGTCCGAAGTCCACCACGTCGTTCTCGACGAGGCCGACCGGATGCTCGACATGGGCTTCGTCAAGGACGTCATGCGCATCGTCGCGCAGCTTCCGGCGGACCGCCAGTCGCTGCTGTTCTCGGCCACCATGCCGCGTGCGATGGAAGAGCTGGCCGCCAAGATCCTGACCAATCCGGTTCGGGTCGAAGTGACGCCGGAAGTCGTCACCGTCGAGAAGATCAACCAGAGCGTCTATCTGGTCCCCCAGAAGGCCAAGAAGCTCTGGCTCATCGAGCATCTGGCCAAGCCCGACTTCGAGAAGACGGTGATCTTCACCCGCACCAAGCACGGCGCCAACAAGCTCGCCGCCGATCTAGAGAAGGCCGGCATCGACGCCCGCGCGATCCACGGCAACAAGAGCCAGGGCGCCCGCCAGAAGGCGCTGGGCGAGTTCCAGACCGGCACGGTCAGCGTGCTCGTCGCCACCGACATCGTGGCCCGCGGCATCCATGTCGACGACATCTCCCATGTCGTGAACTTCGACCTGCCGGAAGAGCCGGAAAGCTACGTGCACCGCATCGGCCGCACGGCCCGCGCCGGTAAGTCCGGTATCGCGGTCGCGCTGGTCGATCCGTCGGAGCGGTCCAAGCTGCGCCAGATCGAGCGTCTGACCGGCCTGAACTTCGACCTGCAGCAGACCGATTATTCGGCGCATGTCGACCTGAACGCGCCGGAAGAGAAGCGTCCGCCGCGCGGCGCCCCGAAGCGCTTCGGCAATAAGCCCCAGGGCGCCGGTCGCCGTGGTGGCGGTGGCCAGGGTGCGGGCGGCCAGCGTTCGGGCGAGGGCCGTGGCCAGCGCACCGAGGGCGGCAAGCCCGGTGGTCGCAGCAGCCGTCCGCGGCGCAGCGGCACCTCGAACCGTTCGGCGACTTACGCCTGACACGGCCCGCCGCCCCCTCGAAAGAGCGGGCAGGCACGGCAGTCGACATCGAGAGGGGGTGGCCTTACCGGCCGCCCCCTTTTGCGTTTCGGGGCAGCCCGGCACGGGGTCTCCATGAACGGCGCTGGAGCCGGCGGCAGGCGTGACCGTTGTCTGGCGACGGCGGGGTCGCCATATGAGGCGCAACGAGACGAGGAGCTATTTCATGGCCGAGACCATCAAGGTGGACATCCCGCACAAGCTGACCCGCGAGACCGCACGCCAGCGCATCGACGACGGTTTCGACCGCGTGCGTCAGGAGATGCTGGGCGGCATGGTCAAGTTCGAGGACACCTGGACGGGCGACCATCTGGATTTCACCGCGCGGGTCATGGGCCAGCGCGTGACCGGCCGCCTCGACGTTCTCGACGAGTCGGTGCATCTGGAAATCGACCTGCCGAGCTTCCTCGCCGCCATCGCCGAGAAGCTGAAGGGCCGCCTGCGCAAGGAAGGCCAGGTCCTGCTCGAAAAGAAGTAGGAGCGGCTCTCAGGCCGCTTCCTTCCGAAGCCTATTTCAGGACGCCCGTCAGGGTCGCCTTCTCGGTCTTGACCGTGCCGCCGTGGCGGCCCGATTCGATGGCGAGGATGCGGCCGAGGCCGGGCACCTGCGAGCCGACGCGCACGCGCCAGAGTTCGCCCGGCGAGGCCAGATGCGCCTCGGCCTGGAAGACCATGATGATCTGGAAATCCTCGGGCTTCAGCGGCACCGCCCGCACCACGGTCGACACCGGCATGGCGTCGACGCCGGTTGCCTCGCCCGTGTCGGTCGATCCGGTCTCGATCGGGTCGATCGCGTCGTCGCGCATCGCCGACAAGAGCAGCCGGTCGAAATAGCCCGGGTCCAGCGACGAGATGGCGTTGACGCCGGCGAAGAAGAGGATGGACAGCGCAAAGAGCGTGCCGCCGAGGAACCCGATCCGGTCGGAACTGGATTCGTCCGCAGCTTTCCTGCGACCGGCGTCGGAAGATGGGGAACCTGACGCGGACAAGGCGACCTCGACGAACGCTGGATTTCGGGGATCCAGCCGCCGGAACTGGTCCGGAGCTGGATTGCCCATCCAACATCGCATCGAACGGTTAATGCTTTCTGCGCCGCCGGTGCGGCGGGCTCAGGCAGCGCCTTCAGGATTTGTTCGGCTTGTGCAGGCTATCATCGGGCATGGCCGGACCCCCGAATCCCGACAGTCACGAAAGCCGGATGGCATCGCGCCGCCGCACGCGCCTGCGCCCGGTCAAGCTCGTCACGGTCGCCGGACGGTTCATCGAGGACGGAACGGCCATCGACGTGTCGGAGACTGGCTGCCGCATCCGGCGGTTCGGCACCGGCCGAGTTCCCGGGCGGCTGGCGGTCTATGACGAGGCGGATAACAGCTTCCGCCTTGCGCTGGTGATCTGGTCGCGGGGGCCTGAGATCGGCGTGCGCTTCGTCGGCACGCCGCGCGCCGGCACGCGGGCCGACGTCCACCGCCTCACCGGACGCTTCTACGCCGTCACCGGATGACGGCGCGGGGTGCCTACCCCGGCCGTCCGTTGCGGATGTCGTCCTTGGCGATGTAGTCGAACTGGTCGACCAGGATCTCCTTGACGAGTTCCTCGCTGTAGCGGGCGTTCACGGCGTCGCGAATCCCGTTGGTCAGCGAACTGAGGTCGAACCGCGTCGGCTCGTCGAAGTCGAAGCCGTCGGTCGTGTAGAGCCGGCGGAAGGCCTCGTCGAGGATGAACGGGTCCGGCGGCACCTTGAGCTGGGCCACCGTCTTGCCGTCGATCGTGTAGACGAAGCGCGCCAGGATATAGCCCCGGATCGCCGAATTCTTGATCATCGGGATCGTGATGTTCTCGGTCTTGCGGTAGTCGAGCCCTTCGAAATAGTCCGGCTCCGCCACCTCGCTCGGGGCGGAGTTGATCGACGCCATGACGTAGCTCGATCCGAGCGTCACGGCACAAACCCACAGACCGACCGCGAGGAGCTTGATCACCGTGCGGCTGCCCGGCGGCCCATCTGGGCGCTATAGGTGCCGTCGGATTCCGCCTCGGTCATGGAGCGCGAGATCATCTCCGAGACTTCGTGGCTGGCCGTGACGTGGAGCTCCAGCGTCCGGCGGTTCTGCTCGAGAAGCCCGGCCAGACGCTTCAGGCGGTCGCCGAATTCCGGCTCGACATCGTCGCGCGCCGGCATGCGGCGGCTGAGGCGGCTGAACTCCAGAAGGCTCTGGTTCTTGCGGGCCGCGATCTCGCCGAGATCGATCGGCGTACCGCTGGCCAGGGCGCCGGTTTCGGCGGTGAGGACCGCTTCCAGGCGGTCGACGGCTTTGCTGAGGGCGAGGTCCACGATGTGCAACTCCTATTCTGCGATGTTGTCGCGCATGGCGCCGGCGCGGGCGAGATCCGCCTGCCGCAGCATGCGCTCGAGGCCGCTGGTCGCCGACACGGCGCCGTTGTCCGAGGCGAGGCTGGTGGTTTCGCGGCTGCGGATCGAATCGGCGATGCCGATGCCGCCGTTCTTGGCCAGCTCGTTGCCGATCTCCTCGGCCATCATCGAGCGCCAGACTTCGCCGGCCGTGCCTTCGCCGAAATAGTTCGAGGCTTCGGTCGGCAGCATGGATTCGACGAAGTTGCGCAGGACGAAGCCCTCGAACTGTTCGAGCGGCGAGATCTCCCGGGAGCGGTGCTTGACGAGCGGAACGATGGGGGCGGCGGGAGCGCTGCCACCATCGGGCTTGTTGGTCTTGACCGCGTCGAGGGCCGCCACGAAGGTCTCGCTGCCGCCATCGGGGCTCTTGCGGGCAGGTGCTGTCCTGGCGCTCGCCGTCTGGGCGGCGGGCAGGATGGCATGGAGGCTGGCGGTGCTGGTCATCGGCGGGTTCGCGGTTCAAACACGGGAAGGTTCGAACCGCTTCTACCGGCGCAGGCTTATTCGAAGCTGGGGTGACGGCGGGCCAGATGTCCCTCGACGCTGCTTTCGAGGCTGCGCGTTTCCTCGTCGGCATCGCGGTTGCGCCGGGCGTCGTCGCGCACCTTCTCGACGCCCTTTTCTGCACGGCGCGTCGTGGTGATGCGCTGTTCGGTGGCGCTCTGGTCGGCCAGATTGGCGCTGCGCTTCACCTCGTTGCGGCGCAGATTGCGGACCTTGGCCTCGATGAACAGGCCGTGCAACTGCGATTCCGTGCCGAGACTGTCGAGCAGGGCGACGTCGTCCTTGTCGATGGTCTCACGCTCTTGGCGCAGGTTCGACAGGCGCCATTCCTCCAGGAGACGCTTCTGGCCCTGGACCTTGAGGATGCGGTCGAGCCGGCGCACGCGCGATCTGTCGTCGCTCATCCCACCAGCACCCAGCGTTCGAAATCCTGCATGAACAGGATGAGGAAATCGCTGATCGTGTAGCCGAGCAGCACGAGGCCGCCGGCGAGGACGAAGGGCAGCGAGATGAAGTAGATCGGGATGGTCGGCGTCAGCTTGTTGGCGAGGCCGATGGCGAAATTGACGACGACGCCGTAGAGCACGAACGGGCTGGAAATGCGCAGGCAGAGCAGGAAGGCCTCGTCGAGATTGTCGGTGATGTTGACGAGGCTGCCGCGGATCGAGAAGCCGGCGGCGGCTGGCATGGCTGAGTAGGAGGCGACCAGCGCCCGGGCGATCTCGGCATGCAGATTGAGCACGAAGATCAGCGTCGTCGCGGTCAGCGTGATCAGCGAGGCGACGGCCGGCATCGGATCGCTCTCGTCGATCGGCACGCCCATCTGCATGCCCATGCCGATCGAGTTGGCGATGACGTGGCCGGCGAACTGCAGGGCGATCATGAAGCTGCGGCCGAGCAGGCCGATGAACAGCCCGTTGAGGATCTCGGAGATCATCAGCGCCACCTTGCCGTTGTCGTCGGCCGCCGCGACCAGCGGCTGCAATGTCGGCAGGAGTGCCGGCGACAACGCCACCGAGACGGCGAGGGACAGGAACAGGCGCACCTGCAGCGGCACGCGCGACGATGAGAAACCCGGCATCAAGAGAAGGCAGGAGCCGAAGCGGCAGAAGATCAGGAACAGCGAAAAGACGAGTTCCGACAGTTCCACGCTCATGAGATCGAACCGAGCGCCCGGATATCCACGCCGCGTGCGATCTCGAGATGCGAGAGCACCGGCAGGGTGACGAAGATGCGCTCGATCATCATGCGCACATACGGGCGGGCGTCGGGCGCCGCGACCAGCACGAACATCTCGCCCTGATCCATCTTCTCGCGGATCACCTTGGTGGCCTCGGTGGCGAACTGCTCGACGAGGCGCGGGTCGATGTCGAACTCGACGACCTCGCCCTTGGCGTCGCGTTTCAGCGCCTGGTGGAAGGCGAGGTCCCACTGGTTGCCGAGGCGCAGGACGCCGAGCTGGCCGTTGTGCAGGAGATCGCCGCAGATCTGCTGGGCCATGCGCATGCGCACATGCTCGACGATCTGCTCGGACCGGCGCACATGCGGCGCGATCTCGGCGATGGCCTCCAGGATGAGGTTCAGGTTGCGGACCGAGACGCGCTCGGCGAGCAGCAGCTTGAGCACCGCCTGCAGGCCCGAATAGGACATGTTGGCCGGGATGATCTCGTCGATCAGGCGCTTGTATTCCGGCTCCAGGCGATCGAGCAGGGTGCGCATGTCCTTGTAGGACAGGAGCTGCGCCAGGTTGTTGCGGATCGTCTCCGACAGATGGGTGAGGACGATCGACAGCGTGTCGATAGGCTCGAAGCCCTGGCGGCGCACTTCCGTGGCGAAGGTCTCCGAGACCCAGGCGGCGCGCATGCCGAAGGCCGGCTCCTTGGTCAGGTCGTGCGGCACGTCGGGCGCGCCGGCGTCGCCGAGGACGATCATCGACTCGCCAAGCCGCAGCGGCTGGGTGGCGATGGTCGTGCCATGGATCTTGATGGCGTAGGATTTGGGATCGAGCGCCAGATCGTCGGACAGCTTGATCTCGGGCACCACGAAGCCGTAGCGCGCGGCGAAGCGGCGGCGCATCTTCTGGACGCGGTGGGCCATCTCGTCGCGCTGCAGGAGGAGATGCGCCGAGGTCTGCTTGCCGAAGACCAGCTCGATCTCGACGATCTTCAGCGATTCCTTGACCGAGTTGCGCTCGGCGTTCTGGGCGACCTGCTTTTCCTCGGCGACGGTCGCCGCGGCCTGGCGCAGTTCCTCGTTGCGGCGCTTGGGAACGAGATAGGCGATCGACGCCATGATCCCGGCCAGCAGCATGAAGGGGATGAAGGGCAGGCCCGGCAGCAGTGCGAGCAGCGCCATCAGGCCGGCGGCGACGGCGAGGGCGCGCGGGTAGAAGCCGAGCTGGCCGAGAACGGCGGTCTGGGCCGCGCCGCGGGTGCCGCCCTTCGACACCAGAAGGCCGGCGGCCAGCGAGACGATCAGCGCCGGGATCTGCGAGACGAGGCCGTCGCCGACCGACAGCTTGGTGAACACCTCGGCGGCGCCGGCGGCATCCATGTCGTGGCGGGTGATGCCGATGATGATGCCGCCGAAGACGTTGACGGCGGTGATGATCAGGCCGGCGATGGCGTCGCCGCGCACGAATTTCGAGGCACCGTCCATGGAGCCGAAGAAGGCGCTTTCTTCTTCCAGCTCCTTGCGGCGGGCCTGAGCCTGCTTCTCGTCGATCAGGCCCGACGACATGTCGGCGTCGATGGCCATCTGCTTGCCGGGGATGGCGTCGAGGGTGAAGCGGGCGCCGACTTCCGCGATACGCGTGGCGCCCTTGGTGATGACCATGAAGTTCACGACGATCAGGATCACGAAGACCACGATGCCGATGAAGAAGTCGCCGCTCATGACGAATTGCGAGAAGCCGCCGATGACATGACCGGCGGCGTTCACGCCCTGGTGGCCCTCGGACAGGATCACGCGCGTCGTGGCGATGTTCAGCGACAGCCGCAGCATGGTCGCGAGCAGGAGGACGGTCGGGAAGGCGGAGAAATCCAGCGGCTTCTGGATCCACAGGGAGACCATGAGGATCAGCACCGACAGGGCGATGGACAGCGCCAGCCCCATGTCGATGAGAAATGCCGGAATCGGAACGAACAGGACGGTGAGGACGAAGACCACGGCAACGGCGAAGCCGATGTCGCGCCCACCCTTGGATTCGACGGAGGCGATGGGATTCAGCGTGTCGACGGCCATAGGGGGCCCTTCTGCGGCATTGCGTTCCGCCAGACCCCAAAGCTCAGACGGGCTTCATCGCCCATTGCGCCATATCATCCGGCGCTTGTTCGTCGCAGACGAAGGTTGCACCGGGCTGACCCCTTCGGGTCGGAAGGCGCGCCCGCAGGCGCGACCGTCCTAGTCTTCCGCCTCGGCGCGGACCATTTCCAGCTCCAGCCAGTCGTCCTCGGCCTTGGCGAGCGCCGCCCGGTCCTTGACGATCCCGGCGGCCAGCCTGGCGAAGCGGTCCGGGTTCTTGGTGAACAGGGCGGGGTCGGCGATCTCGGCTTCGGCCTTGGCGATCGCCGCTTCCAGCTTGGCGATCTCCTTGGGCAGGTTCTCGAGCGCGAATTTCTGCTTGAAGGACAGCTTGGACGATCCGCCCTTGCCGGCGCCGCCCCCGGAGGCGCCTGACGTGCCGCCGCCACTCTTGCCGGCACCGTTCTTCGCGCCGCCCTTGTCGGACGGCTTGCCGGCGGAGCCCACAGCCTTGGCCGCGTCGCGGCGCTGGGCGACCATGTCGCTGTAGCCGCCGGCATATTCCAGCCAGTGGCCGTTGCCGTCGGGCGAGATGACGCTGGTCACAGTGCGGTCGAGGAAGTCGCGGTCGTGGCTGACGAGGAGCACGGTGCCGGGATAATTGGCGATCAGCTCCTCGAGGAGATCCAGCGTCTCCATGTCGAGGTCGTTGGTCGGCTCGTCGAGGACGAGGAAGTTCGCGGGCGTCGCCAGCGTCTTGGCCAGCAGCAGGCGCGCCCGTTCGCCGCCGGACAGCTTGCCCGCCGGGGTGCGGATCTGCTCGGGCGTGAACAGGAAGTCGCGCAGATAGCCGACCACATGGCGCGGCTCGCCATTGACCATCACCTGGTCGCCACGGCCGTCGGTGATCGCGTCCTGCACCGACAGATCGTCGGCCAGCGCCGCGCGCTTCTGGTCGAGGAAGGCGAGGTCGAGATTGGTGCCGAGCTTCACCCGGCCGGAATCCGGCTTCAGCTCGCCGATCAACATCTTCAGGAGCGTCGTCTTGCCGACGCCGTTCGGGCCGACGAAGCCGACGCGGTCGCCCCGGGCGATGCGGGTGGAGAAATCGTCGACCAGCGTGCGACCGTCATAGGCCTTCGACACGTTGAAGGCCTCGATCACCAGCTTGCCGCTCTCGCGCGTGGCGCTGGCCTCCATCGACACCTGGCCGATGGCGCGGCGGGTGTCGTGGCGCTGCTGGCGCAGATCGTGAAGGGCCCCGAGCCGGCGCATGTTGCGAGTGCGCCGCGCGCTCACGCCATAGCGCAGCCAGTGCTCTTCGCGCACGATCTTGCGGTCGAGCTTCTGCAGGTCGCGCTCTTCCTCTTCCAGCACCTTGTCGCGCCACGCCTCGAAGGATCCGAAGCCCTGGTCGAGGCGCTTGGCTGCGCCGCGGTCGATCCAGACGGTGGAGCGGGTGACGCGTTCCAGGAAGCGGCGGTCATGGCTGATCACCACGACGGCGCTCTTCATCTGGCGCACCTCGTCTTCCAGCCATTCGATGGTCGGCAGGTCGAGATGGTTGGTCGGCTCGTCGAGCAGCACGATATCCGGCTCGGGCGCCAGGGTGCGCGCCAGAGCGGCGCGGCGGGCTTCGCCGCCCGACAGGTGATGCGGCTCCATGTCTTCGGTCAGGCCCAAGGCGTCGAGGCACATGGTGACCCGGTAGGGATCGTCGGCGGGCCCGAGACCCGAGGCGACATAGGCGCCGACCGTCTTGAAGTCGCCGAAATCCGGCTCCTGCGGCAGGTAGCGCAGGGTGGTGCCGGGCTTCAGGAAGACTTCGCCGCCGTCGGGCTCGACCTGTCCGGCGGCGATCTTCATCAGGGTCGACTTGCCCGAGCCGTTGCGGCCGACCAGCGCGATGCGCTCGCCGGGCAGGACGTTCAGCTCGACGCCGGTCAGGAGCGGCGTGCCGCCGAAGGTGAGGCGGACGCCATCGAGGCGCAATAGGGGAGGGGGTGCCATGGCCGCGTTCTAGCGGGGATGGGCGGGTGGGGGAAGTGGCCTTTCGCCTGTTCGGCGTCTGCTTGTGGGCGGCGTCCGCCGGCCTATTCGGCCGGCGCCACCGTTCCCGCATCCCGGTCTCGACCCCGCTCGCGCTGCGCCGCTTCCGCCTCGGCGATGTCGCGCTGCAGCCGGGCCGACTTTTCTGCGTTCGGCGTCGAGAACCGGCCGAGAATGAGATAGGCGACCGGCGTGACATAAAGCGTCGAGAAGGTCGCAAGGCCGAGCCCGCCGACGATGACATAGCCGAGCGCCACGCGCGCTTCGGCGCCGGCGCCCGAGGCCAGCACCAGCGGCACGCCGCCGACGACGGTGGCGATCATGGTCATCATCACCGGCCGCAGCCTGATCAGCGCCGCCTGCTCCACGGCCTCGCGGACCGACAGACCCTCTTCGCGCAGCTGATTGGCGAATTCGACGATCAGGATGCCGTTCTTGGCCATGATCCCGACCAGGAGCACTAGGCCGATCTGGCTGTAGAGATTGAGGCTCATGCCGAAGAAGTCGAGCGCGAAGATCGCGCAGGCGATGCCCAGCGGCACCGTCGCGATGATGATGAAGGCCGAGACGAAGCTCTCGAACTGCGCCGCCAGCACCAGGATGATGATGACGATGGCGAAGCCGAAGACGAGGGCGAGGCCGCTATTGGTCTCGTTCAGCGTCGCGGCCTCGGCCAGCGGCACGAGGCGCTGATCGGCCGGCAAGATCTCCTCGGCGAAGACCTGCAGATCCGTCCAGCCTTCCTGAATCGAGTAGCTGTCGGGGATCTGCGCCGACAGCGAGACGGCCCGCGAGCGGTTTTCACGGGTCAGCGCCGGGGCGATCGGCTTTTCCTCGACGCTTGCCACCGTCGACATGGGCACGATCCGCCCGTCGCTCGCTTTCAGGAAGATATTGCGCATGTCGTCCGGGTCGTTGACCGGATCGGAGCTGGCGATCAGCCGGATCGGGATCTGCTTGTCCTCGACATAGGTCTGGCCGATCTCGCGGCCGTCGAGCAGCGCCTGCATGGCGGTCGCCAGCCCGTCGATGTCGATGCCGAGGTCGGAGGCCCGGGCGCGGTCGATCACCACCGACAGCTGCGGCTGGGTGGCATCTTCCGACAGGCGCACGTCGCCCCAGCGGCCGTCCGCCTGCATCGCCGCCAGCAGTTCGTCTGCGCTCTCGGCGAGCTCTTCGAAATTCTGGCCGGCGATGGCGAACTGCAGGCCGCGGCCACCCCCGCGAATGCCGAGCGAGTTGGGCTGGATGGCAAAGGCACGCACGCCGGTGATCCGGCGCAGCTTGCCGTTGATCTCGGCGACGATCTCCTGCTGGCTGCGTGCCCGCACCGCCCAGTCCTTCAGCGACACGACGAGGAAGGCCGAATTGGCCGAGCCGCGGCCGGAGATCGCGAAGACATTGTCCGCCTCGCCGTTCTCCACATAGGGAATGACCACGTCCTCGACCCGGCGCAGCTGGGCGTTGGTGTATTCGAGGCTGGCGCCCTGGGGGGCGCTGATGCTCATCAGGACGACGCCGCGGTCCTCGGTCGGCGTCAGCTCCTGCGGCATCTGCAGGAAGGTGAGATAGGCGGCGAAGGAAAAGATGCCGGCGCCGACGACGATCAGCAGCGGGAAGGCGAGGCTGAAACGAAGCGAGACGGCATACATGCCGGCGAGGCGCGCTCCGAACCAGCGCACCGAACGCTGGAACGGGCCGGGCCGACGCTCGGCTTCCCGCGCCTTGAGGAAATACGCCGCCAGCATCGGGCAGAGGGTGAGGGCGATGAAGGAGGAGATCACCACCGCCATCGCCAGAACGAAGCCGAATTCACGGAACAGGCCGCCGGCCTGGCCGGGCAGGAAGGAGATCGGCACGAAGACTGCCGCCAGCGTCGCCGTGGTCGAGATGACCGCGAAGAACACTTCGCGCGTGCCGAGGACGGCAGCCGCCTGCGGACGCGCCCCCATGTCGCGCTGGCGCACGATGTTCTCGAGAACGATGATCGCGTCGTCGACGACCATGCCGGTGGCCAGCACCAGCGCCAGGAGCGTCAGGATGTTGATCGAGAAGCCGACGAGATAGATGAAGGCGACGACGCCGATCAGCGCGATGGGCATCGTGACCGCCGGAATGATCGTCGCGCGGACATTCAGCAGGAACAGGAAGATCACGAAGATCACCACGGCGACCGAGATGCCGAGGGCGATCTCGACCTCGTGGATGGCGCCGTTGATGAAGGTCGCGTCGTCGCTGGTGACGCGCACGGTGACGCCGTCGGGCAGGGTCTCGTTGAGATTGGCGACCTCGGCGCGGATGCCGTCGGAAATGTCGAGCGTGCTCGACCCGGCCTGGCGCACGACGCCCATGCCGACGCCGGTCTCGCCGTTGCGGCGCAGCTGCGATGCGGCGTCATCGGGACCGAAGCGCACGCTGGCGACATCGCCGAGCCGGGTGCGGTCGTCGAGGAAGATGGTCTCGAACTCTTCCGGGGAGGTTACGTTGGCGTCGGCCCGCACGATCAGGTCCTGCGAGGGCGAGCCGAGCGATCCGGCCGGCACGTCGAGCGCCGCGTTCTGCAGCGCCGTCGAAACGTTGCCGAGCGTCAGGCCGCGCGTCGCCAGCTTGTCCGGGTCGACGTCGACATAGATGACTTTCTCGCGCTCGCCGTAGATCTGCAGGTCGGCAACGCCCTCGACGGCGGCGAGCTGATCGGCGATCCGGTCCTCGACCAGCGTCGTCAAATCCTCGATCGACAGGCCGGGCGCGGTGACCGCCAGGCGCATGATCGCCGAGGCGTCGGCGTCGGCCTTGACGATGCGCGGCTCCTCCGCGCCTTCAGGCAGGCTGTTGGCGATGCGGCTGACGGCGTTGCGCACGTCGCTGGCGGCGACGTTCAGATCGGTGGTGTCGGTGAATTCGATCGTCACCCGGCTGTCGCCGAATTCCGACTTCGACGACACCGAGGCGATGCCCGAAACACGCGCCACGGCGCTTTCGATCTCGCTGGTGATCTGCCGGTCGACGGTTTCGGGAGACGCGCCGGGAAAGTCGATGGACACGCTGATGACGGGGCGGTCGACATTCGGCAGTTCGCGCACTTCGATAGCGCCGAAGGCGGCGAGGCCCGCCACCACGATCAGCAGGTTGACCACGATGGTCAGCACCGGCCGGCGGATGAACAGGCTGGTGAAGGCGGTGATGCCGTCGGGCTTGGCAGGCGTGCTCATCAGCGGGCGGCTCCCGCGGAAGCCTGACCGCCGACCTGCGGCGGCTCAGCCGCATTGGCCTGTGCAATGCCGACGAGGCCCAGCGCCGTTGCGCGGTCGTCGCTGCCGGGCTTCGGCGTGGTGCTGGCGGACGGAACCGGCGCGGCAGGCGCGGCGCCGTCCGGCGCGGGGGCGTCATTGATGCTTTCGACGGCGCCGCCTTCGCGGACCGACTGGAGCCCTTCGACCACGACGGAATCGCCGGCGGCGAGATCGTCCGAGGCGACCAGCACACGGTCGATCGTTCGCTCGACGATCCGCACCGATGCCTTCTGCGCCTTGCCGTCGACGATCTTCCAGACGATCGGACCGGTACGCTCCCAGACGACGGAAATCGGATCGACCGACAGGAAGGTCTCGCCTTCCAGCGACAGCGACACGCTGAACGACATGCCCGGACGCAGATCGTCGGAGCCGTTCTCGATCCGGGCTTCGGTGCGCAGGGTGCGGCTCGCCTCGTCGAGCCGGCTGTCGATGGCGGTGATCTCGCCTTCATAGACCGTGTCGGGCCGGGCGGTGGACACCGCCTCGACCGGCGTGCCGATGGCCAGCTGCTGCACGAAGCTTTCCGGCGTGTAGAAGATGACCTTCAGATGCTCGCGGTCGTCCACGGTGGCGATCACCGTATCGGTGGATACCAGATCGCCGCGATCGACGGCGATGATGCCGACCCGTCCGGAGATCGGCGCGCGGATGTCGCGCTTGCCGAGCGCGATCTCGGCGGACCGCAGGTCGAGCCTGGCGTTGTCGCGCTCGCGGGTCACGTCGGTGACCTCGACGGCGCTGAGCGTGTTGGCCCTTTGCAGGCGCTCGAAGCGGGCGACCTTGTCCTCGGCGGCCTCGAGGGCGAGCCGGGCACGATCGACCGCGAGTTCCTCGCTGGCCCGTTCCAGCCGGACCAGAACCGTGCCTTCCTCCACCATGTCGGCAGACTGGACGACGACTTCCTCGATGATGCCGGCGGTGTTGTCGGGATGGACGACCACCGAACGGGCGGCTTCGCCGGTGCCGATGGACCGCATGCGGGTCCGCGTGGAGCCCGTCGTCACCGGTGCGGAGACGACCATCGTCGCCCCACCGCCGCGGCGACGCCCGCCGGAGCGCTGACCCTCGCCGCTGGCGATCTCCGGGGCGGATTCGCCGGCTTCCGGAGCGATCCACAGAATGGCCGAGCGCAGCGGATCGGGCAGGGGCAGATCCGAGGCGAGCAGGGAACGCCCCGCCGACGGGTCGAACTTGATGTAGGCCGCACCCGCAACGGCCAGCACCAGGATCGTGACGAAGATCTGCTTCAGGAAACCCATGGGATCGCTTGTACTCGTAAGGATTGCGCGAGGTCCGGCCGCCGTGGCCGATGCTGCCAGTATAGGAGAGATTTCGGCGGTTTGCGGCTGGATTTGTTACGAACTGTAATTCAGCCGTAACAACGCGATCACAAGCGTGGCACTTCGGCACGGGTAGCCTCTCCTGCACCGACCGCCCAACGAAAAAGGGCCCGCCTTTCGGCGAGCCCCTTCGATGCGTGCAGTCGGATGTCGCTTAGTTTGCGACGGCCGGTGCCTCCGACGTCGAGGCGTCGTTGCCCATCATGCCGCCGTTCTGAATCCGCATGGTCTCGCGGTTGTCGGCGTAGGTGTCGGCGTTGTACTCCGGCGCGTTCTCGAGCTGCTCCTCGGTGAACTGCGTGTAGAGATACATCGAGCCGTTGGCGTCCTGCATGAACTGCAGGTTGTCCATGGCCACGGCCACCGGCTTCTCGCCAATGCCCAGGAAGCCACCGACATCGACGATCACGGCGTCGACCGAACCTTCGGCGTTGAGGGCGATGTCACCGATGTCGCCAACGGTGGAGTCATCGGGACCGTAGACGGTCGTGCCCATCAGGTTGTCGGCGGTCAGCTGAGCCGAGTCGGTGACCGGCGTCATCTGCGAACGCTCGGACGAACCACCGACCGAAGCGGTCGTGTCGTTCTCGGCGGTGGAGTTCGCCGCCATGCCCGTGCCGGCTGCCGTACCGGTCGCCGTCACGACACCGTCCGTCGCGGCCATGTTGTCGGCCGGCTGCTCGGTGGTCTCGGCCGCATCGGCAACGCGCTCGGTCGGCTCATCGGTCGGAGCTTCGGCCGTCGGCGTCATCTCGCCTTCGTTCTCGGCCGTCATCTCGGACGGACGCTCGTCCTCGAAGGAGGAGGCCTGCTCGAGTTCCTCGCGGGTCGCGGAGGCTACGATGCGAACCTCGTCACCGTCAGCGCGGGTCATCTCGAGACGGTCGAACGGAACGGCGACGTCCTTCTCGCCGATGCCGAGGAAGCCACCGACGCCCACGACGCCTGCTTCGACCTGACCGGACGACGAGACAACGAGATCACCGATGTCGCCGAGGCTTTCGGCATCCTCACCCGGGCCAGAATAGACCGACGCGCCGATGAGGTTCTCGCTGAGATACTGGTCGGCACCGACGGTGCTCGGATACTCGCCCTGACCGGCGGCAGCGGTCTCGACCGGCTGGGAAGCCGTCTCCGAGGTCGCGGAACCGGCAGCCATCGTGTTGGTCTCGGCGGCATCATCCGCTGCGACCGGCGCCGCCGGTGCGGCAGCCGTCTCGGTCTGCGGCGTGGAAGCAGTCCCCGTACCCATGGCGTCGCCGCTCATGCCGGAATCGGTTGCAGCAGCCTGCTGCTCGTCCGGCATGGTGAACTCGGGAGCCTGCGCCAGCTGATCGGCACCGGCGCTCAGAACGGCGCGGACATCGTCCTCATCCGTCATGGACCAGGAGATCTGGTCGAACGGGATGGCGACGCGGCGCGATTCGTCGTTCACGGTCGCATCGACGACCGCTGCGACGACCTTGCCGTCACTGCCGACCAGGAAGTTCTCGATCTCGCCGATCGATTCTGCATCCTCGGCGTCGCTCGCGTAGATGGTCTTGCCGTTCAGCTCCGACGCCAGATACTGGTCGGCGGAGAGATTGCGGAGATAATTGCCGGACTGGGCGGCCGTGGCGGTCGCGTTGGCATCGGCGGATGCTTCGACCTTGGCCGGGGCCGTGGTCTCTGCGGTCGTGGCGGCGTCCTGCGCATAGGCACTCGTTGCGATAACGGATGCGAGAGCGGTAGTGGCAAGCAACGTGCGGATCATGATAAGACCTCCTGGTCTATTGTTTCCGATAGGCGACTGCCGCGCGGCATGGTGTCGTGGAAAACATGTGTCGCGCGGCATCTGGGAGAGGAAGAACTGAGCGGCCGTAAGGTTCCGGTTCTCTTCCTCTTTTTTGCCATCCAGCGCAGCCGATCTGCGCCGGACGCATGCTTGTGTCCTGCTTCAGGCAAACACCAGCACGCCGAACAGCAGCATGAGCAGCAGGCCCACCAGCACGATGAAGATCAGGATCTTCGCGATGCCGGCAGAGGCCCCGGCGACGCCGCGAAAGCCGAGAAGGCTGGCGACGGCGGCGACGATGAGCAGAATGACGATCCATTCGATCATGGTAGTCTCCTAGTGAGGGCGCGGGGGAACCGGCGCCTGGCGTTTGTATGGGGGGCGAACGCCCCATCGTCCCGGTGGTTCCGATCGGCAACTATCGATGGATGCGATTGGTCGTGTCTGGCGGACGTGGCGATGCTACAGGGGCGGCCTAGTTAGTCGTCCGCTGCCCAGGCTCCCGCAATACGCGTTCCGGATCACCCCCCATGAAGATTCTCGCTCTCCTCAACCGCGACGGCGGCAGTCTGAAGACAACCGATCTCGGACAACTCACGACATTGATGCAGGACGAGTTCCGGATGCACGGCCACGAGCTGACCGTGGACGACTGCTCGGGGGACGAGATTGTCGCCGCCATCGGAAAGGCGGCCGAGCGCGAGGATATCGACGTTCTCCTCGTCGGCGGCGGCGACGGCACCGTCTCGGCGGCGGCCACGGCGCTGGCGAACGGGCGCATTGCCCTCGGCATCCTGCCGGCCGGCACGATGAACCTCTTCGCCCGCACGCTGCAGATTCCGCTGCCGCTGGATCAGGCGGTGGCCGCGCTCGCCTCGGGTGTCATCACGCCGGTCGACATCGCCTCGGTCAACGGCACGCCCTTCGTGCACCAATATGCCGTGGGCCTGCATGCCCGTATGGTGCGCATGCGCAAGAAGATCTCCTACGCCTCGCGCCTCGGCAAGATGATGGCGACGACCCGCGCCGTGTTCATGGCGCTGCGGCGCTTCCCGGTGGTCGAGCTGGAACTGGAAATCGACGGCGTCATGCAGCGGATCGCCAGCCCGGCGATCGCCATCTCCAACAATCTCTACGGCGACGGCCATATTCCCTATGCCGACGATCCCAGGGGCGGCGAGCTCGGCATCTATATCTGCATCGACCGCGACCTGCGTTCGGTCCTGAAGGTCGCCGTGGACATCATGCTGGGAACCTGGCGCCAGAACCGGAGCCTGAAGGTGACCTCCGCGCACGAGGTCCGGATTTTCTACCGGGGGCGCCACCACCGCAACCGGGCGGTCAGGGACGGCGAACTGGTCGATATCGAGCCGGAAATGACCGTGACGCTGACCCCGAAGGGGCTGAACGTCCTCGCCCCGAGCGACGCGACCTATCTGCGCTGACAACGCAAGAAGGGGCGCAGCCCGGCTGCGCCCCATCTCAAATCTGCTGTCGTGTCGCTGCGGCTGCGGCGATCCTCAGTGTCAGACCTTGGACGGTCCGGTATCGTCCGGCGCCTGGGCATCCGAGCGCTCGTCGGGATCGAAGCCTGCCGCATCGAGCGAGCCGTAGCTGTGGCCGCCGCTCGCCAGCATGTTCAGCGCTTCGTTGACCTGCTCGCGCATCGGATCGAACTCGTCGGCGAGATCGATGTTTTCGCGGGTGCCCAGACGCTGGGCGATCGCGTGCAGGCGGGCTTCGCGTTCCTCGATCGGCATCTGGGTGTTGTTGAGCAGGTCGCTGATCTCGTCCTGCGAGATCGGCTGGGCGATGCCGGGCTGGTCGGCGTCGCCGCCTGGCTCCTGATCGACCGCGATCACTTCACTCTGCGGATGTTCGTTCGGATCGGGCATGGCACCTCTCCCTGTGTTGGGCGTCCATGACGGACGCCGATATGCGAAATTACTGGGCGCTCTCGGACTCGGGCGCGGCCGTGTCGGAATCCTGCGGCGTTGCAAGTCCGCTGCCGTCGGTCGTCGGCGCCTCGGCCGGCTTTTCGATGGCCTCGCCTTCGACGGCGACATCCTCGTCGGGCATCGTCCAGGCGTAGATGCCGAGACCGGCAAAGACCACGGCGCACAGAGCAAGGCCGGCGACAAGGATCATCAGCACCGGTGTGCCCTTTTCGCCCTGACGGGCGCGATCGGGATCGATATTGGACATATGGGTTCCTCCGGACGAACCCGCCGCGTCTGGCGGCCGGTGGCGTCGATTGTTGTCAGTCGGCGAGAAGCGTCTCGATCCGGTCGATCGGATGATTGGTCAGCGTCTTGGGCACTTCACCGACGATCCGGTCCTGGACTTCCTTGTGCAGTTCCTGGCGCAGTTCGCCGAGAACCCTCGGGGGAGCGACGAGGACGAGCTTCTCGAAGCGGTTCTTGTGGGCCATGCGATAGAGGATATCGCTGAGGTCCTTGGCGAACCGGTCTTCGGCGAGCTGATGCCAGTCGGTCTCCGCCACGGACGAGCGATGCGCCGATCCCTGGTCGCCCATCCGCCCGGGGCGGTCGGTACCCTGCTCGCGGTCCGGCGGATTGTCCTGTTCCTCGACGCGGCGCACCGCGAAGTTGCGAAGTTCGTCGTCGCCCTCGTTGCAGAGGAACAGGGCCTTTTGCCCGTCGGCGACGAGAATCCATGTGTCGTGGTCGATGGTCGGAGCCGTCATGGGAACACCTCGTTTCGTTCGGGACCGCGATGAGGAGGAGGTTCGGCGCGACCGGACCGCGGGCGCGCCGAACGTCTCAGTCGTAGCGGCCGTCGCGTTTGTAGGCGGCGATCGCCCGCCACACGCCCCAGCCGCCGGCGGCGATCATGGGCAGGATGAGCAGGCCCTTCTTGCGCTTCACCGTGCCGAGGATCAGCGGCAGGTTGGAGACGGCGGCAACGCCGGCGATGGACGCGATGTCACGCTGCAGCCGATCGTCCGCCCGTTTCTTCGGCGGACGCCGGGCGATGATGACCGCGATGTAGGTCAGGATCACCAGTACCAGGAACACGCCGGCGAAACCGAGTGCAGCCGGAAGCGGGCCGAAGATCTGGGCGAGGTAGACGAACAGCGCCAGAAGCAGCGACATCGCCATCCCGAGGGCGAAGACGGCCATCACGACATAGAGCGCGACGACCCGCTTCATCCGCGCGAGGAAGACGCCCGCCTCGCCGGTGATCAGCTTCGTAACTAGCTGAGAGAGCATGATCAGCGGCGGAAGATGCGCGCGTAGAGATAGCCGGCGGCCGCGGCGATCAGGACGCTCTTGATCGGCTCGGCCCGGACGCGCTCGCTCAGCTGCTCTTCCAGGTCGGACGCTGCGTCCTGGGCCTGCTGGATGTAGCGCTCGCCGCGCTCGCGCACGTCGTCACGCAGGGCGAACACGTTGCGACGGGCATCGTCGGCCTGGTTGGAGGCCAGCGACTTCAGCGCATCGGTCACGCCGGCGAGATCCTTGCGGAGATGATCGATCTGGGTTTCCAAATCCGCCTTGTCCTCAGCGGTGGAAGCGCCCCCCGGAGTGCCGCCGGACTGGAAATTGTGGGGGGTGGTGTCGGAAACCATGCTGAACCTCATTCGAAATGAAACTGACGATCCGGTTGTCTCCTCCATTCGGAGGTGAGCGATCCGGTTCTGACTGAAACTGTTTCGAGGGCTTGGGGTTCCCGGTTTCGCGAGGGTTTTCTCGCGATGCAGCGCGGCGCCGCGCTGTTTGCTGACGTGGGCCTCAGGCGGCGGGCGCGACGCCGATGATCTGGGAGGAGATCGAGTCCGGCCCGTATTCGCCGTCACCCTCAATGCCGAGAAGCTCGCCGATGCGGGTCCGGGCCCGCGACACGCGGCTCTTGATGGTGCCGACGGCGCATTTGCAGATTTCGGCGGCTTCTTCATAGGAGAAGCCGGATGCGCCGATCAGGATCAGGGCTTCGCGCTGATCGTCGGGCAGCATGTCGAGCGCCTTGCGGAAATCCTGCAGGTCCAGATGGCCGTGCTGCTCGGGATGGCCCGCCAGCTGCATGGCGTGGATGCCGTCGACGTCCTGAACCTCGCGGCCCTTCTTGCGCATCTGCGTGTAGAACTCGTTGCGCAGGATGGTGAACAGCCAGGCCTTGAGGTTGGTACCGGGCTGGAAGGTGTGCTGCTTGTCCCACGCCTTGACGAGGGTCTCCTGCACGAGGTCGTCGGCGCGGTCGAACGACCCGGCGAGCGACGCCGCGAAAGCACGCAGATTCGGGATGATGGCGATCAGATCGCTACGGAAATCCGTCTGTTCTGTCATGGGAGCCTACTTGCTGCCCGCCTTGGACGACGACTCGGCGGCATCCAGCGCATCCAGCAGCGACAGGAAGCGGTCGGGGACCGGCTCGCTCGCGACATCGTCGTAATAGGCCTTCAGACGCTTGCCGATGGCGGACTGGACGCCGTTGTCCGACGAGCGCTCCGATCGCTGTGCGTGGGAAGTCTGCATGCTCTCGTCCTTGCTCTTCCGGTCGTCCATCACGCGTCTCGAAGCACGGTTACGGCAGTCCCGGAGCGCGGCGCTCTGTTCGAATTCGCGTGTCTGGCGTTCGGCATGATGTGCATTCGTAGCTCGCATTGCTTCCAGTCGAGGTCGGAATATAGACGCAGACATCGGCGCCTCAAGTCCAAGGCGATTTTTGCCCTGGAATCCAAGCGCCGAGGTTTCCATCCGACTTCAACATCCCATCTGAAAGGGCTGGGAGGCGGATCCGGTTCCCGGTCACGGAACTTTATTTCGACAAGGACGTTTCCGAGCGCATTGTGAACGTGTTTGTCTCGATCGACTCGAGGGGTTTTTATATGTCGATGTCATCCCGCATAGCGCCGCATATTCCGTATCTTCGGCGCTATTCCCGGGCTTTGAGTGGCTCGCAGGCGAGCGGCGACGCTTATGTGGCTGCGGTTCTGGAAGCGCTGATCGCCGATCCGAGCCTGTTCTCGGACGACCAGACGCCGCGCATCTCGCTCTACAAGCTGTTTTCCTCCCTTTGGCAGTCCGTCGAAGTGAACATCCGCGAGGATGCGCCGACCTCGGCCTGGGAAGAGAAGGCGTCGCATAATCTGAAGGCGATCTCGCCGCTGCCGCGGCAGGCCTTCCTGCTCGTCGCCGTCGAGGGCTTCACCTCGGAGGAAGCCGCAACGATCCTGAGCATCGACGAGACGCGCTTTTCCGAGCTGATCGATCAGGCCAGCACCGATATCGGCCGCCAGGTTTCGACCGAGATCATGATCATCGAGGACGAGCCGCTGATCGCGATGGACATCGAGCAGATGGTCGAAAGCCTCGGTCATGCGGTCACGGGCATCGCCCGGACCCACAAGGAAGCGATCGAGCTCTTCGACAAGCAGCGGCCTGGCATGGTGCTGGCCGACATCCAGCTCGCCGACGGCAGCTCGGGCATCGACGCGGTCAACGACATCCTGAACAAGGTGTCGGTGCCGGTGATCTTCATCACCGCCTTCCCGGAGCGGCTGCTGACGGGTGAACGCCCGGAGCCGACCTTCCTGGTGACCAAGCCGTTCAATCCCGACATGGTCAAGGCGCTGATCAGCCAGGCGCTGTTCTTCGAGACCGACAAGAAGGCGGCGGCCTGACGGACGTCGCCTGTTGTCCCCGGCGCGGAGCGTGTCGACCCGTGATGGGCCGGACGCGACCCGCCGGGAGCACTTTGCTTGCGGTGCCGCGGTGGCATCGCCCGACACCGGGCGCCGGTCGCCGCGGTCCGGACGGGGCAGGGCGTCGTCGAGGAAGGGCGGTCGTTTCGCAGGGCGAGGCGGCAACCCGAATGGTGGCGGACACGCTCCGTTGTATTCGTGTCGATTGAGCATACGATGTTGGTGAACAAGGTCTTGCGGGCATTGGCGAATACGGAGGTGTCCGTCTTCGCCCAGGATTGTGATCTGCGCTATGCGTGGGTCTACAATGCCGGCGAGTCTTGGCTAGCCCTGGCGGTCGAAGGCATGGCCGATCGCGACATCCTGCCGGCCGGCGCGGCCGAACGCTCCGAAAAGCTCAAGCAGGACGTCATCGACACCCGCAAGCCTGCCCGGTTCGAGCTGTCGACGATCAAGGGCGCCTCGGTGCGCTGGTTCGACATCCGCATCGACGTCGACGAGAACGAAGCCGGTGAGGTCTGCGGCATTATCGGCACGTCGGTGGAGATCACCGAGCAGAAACGCCGCGAAGACACGCTCAAGACGTTGCTGCGCGAGCTGTCGCACCGCTCCAAGAATCTCCTGGCCATCATCCAGAGCCTGGCGAGCCAGACCGCGCGCCATTCCGTCACCGTTCCCGAGTTCCTCGTCCGCTTCCGCGGCCGTATCCAGTCGCTGGCCTCCTCGCAGGACATCGTCACCGACGCCGACTGGCGCGGCGCCGACCTGATGAGCCTCGTGCGGATGCAGGTCGAGCGCTATGCGCCGGACGGAATGGACCAGATCGCGGTGGACGCGCTCGACGTCTACCTGTCGCCGACGGCGTCGCTCCATGTCGGGCTGGCGCTGCACGAACTGGCGGTGAATGCGGCCTCCTACGGATCGCTGTCGGTCCCCGGCGGCTCCGTCTCGATCCGTGCCAGCTTCGACTGGCGGGGCGACGATCAGGTGATCGTCTTCGTCTGGCAGGAGCGCAACGGGCCGCGGGTGCGGCTGGAGCGCGACCCGCGCTTCGGCACCTCGACGCTCGAGCGCATCGTTCCGAACGCCGTCGGCGGCGAAGCGAGGCTCGAATATCTCCCCGACGGGATCCGCTACACGCTGGTCATTCCGGCGGCGCAGTACGAGATCACCTCCAACGGCCGGCGCGATTCCGCCTGACGCCGGTTTCGTAAGCGCGCCGTAACGTAAGCTTCGGGACACGGCCCCGTGATCATGTAGTTCCGGAAAAATCGCGATCCGAACCTACCGCTGTGGAACCTCTCTGCCGAAGGCCCGTTGTAGAGCCAAAGGAGAGGTTCGATGGAACACGTTGCTGCTTTCATGCTGCTGGTCGGATGTTCAGGCGATGCTTCCGTCTGCAAGGAAATTCCGGTTCCCGTCCCCGCATACGAAACCGTTGCCGAATGCCAGCAGGATCTGGGTCTGCAGATCCGCCTGAGCGGTTCGGAACAGCGCAAGGTCTACGGCGCCTGCAAGGCTGTCGACGAAGAAGTCTTCGAGCAGTCCGCGTCCATCGACTGGGCGGTTAGCCGGGACGGTCAGCTTCTGATCACCTTCGATGCCGAGCCGCAGATGGTCGCCTCGCGCTAAGAGCCCGTCCGGAAAGGGTTGAATGGCCGGGATGGCGATGATTCCAGAAGGTGTCTGAAGCCTGATCTGGAAGAGCCATGTGGACCCCGACCACTCGTGCGGAGCATAACCGCGATCAC